>JBJKWZ010000005.1:0-73552 GCA_045561795.1 Flavobacteriaceae bacterium | reverse complement strand
TGCCACTAGAGTTCTAAATTTAGATGAAAAATATTTATATTTTCTAAATCTCCCATTTTATCAAACTCGTAAAGTTGAGAAGAAAGATCCATCTCAAAAAGATTTAAATATTGTCAAAGGATTGATTGAAGAGTTAAAGCCCCACCAAATTTTTGCAGCTGGAGACTTAGCAGATCCACATGGAACCCATAAAATTTGTTTGGATATTCTTTTTGAAGCAATTTCTGAAGTAAAGAATAAATCTTTTATGAAAGATTGTTGGCTATGGCTTTATAGAGGTGCTTGGCAAGAATGGGATGTTCATGAAATTGATATGGCAGTTCCAATGAGCCCTGAGCAAGTGGTCCAAAAAAGAAATTCAATTTTATCTCATCAATCTCAGAAAGACAAAGTAATGTATCAGGGTCAAGATAAACGTGAATTTTGGCTTAGAGCAGAAGAAAGAAATCGAAATACTGCTGTAAGATTTAATAAATTAGGCTTGACTGAATACCAAGCGATAGAAGCATTTAAAAGATATAAATTTTAAAGTTACTCCCCATAAACTTTAAATGGATAAACAATATCATCAGAACTTAGTTTTTCTAGTTTTAAATCTCCCAAATTAAAAATATTTTTTAAACTATCTGGAATTAGAATTTTATCAATATTTTGTTTGCCGGATTTAAACAAATTAACGTTGGATAGTTTAGGGTATTTATAAAAATAAGAAATATACTTAAGATCAAAAGGAGTATTTACTAGACTTATTTTTTTCAAATTGGATAGGCCAGATAAAATATTTAACTTTTCACCGCTAACATTAGTATTATCTAATTTTAAAACTGTTAAGTTTTTAAAATCTTTAATGTATTCAAAAACATTATCTGTAATCTTAGTATAACTAAGGTCTAATTCAACAATATTGTTTTTAACACTTACTAATTGTTCAATTGATTTGTCGTTAAAATCAGAAATATTAATACTTGATATCTTTATAAAAGGTGACGATTCAAAAATATTTACAACCAAAAACCCTCTATCTCTTAAATTAGACAGCTGTATATTATTTACCGGCTCTATATCTGTTTCTGGAAAAATCCCATTAGGTTTGTCCGGGAAAAAAGAGGATATAATTTTCATAGGTATGGGTAAATCGCCAACCAAAGCATTTTTAGATGCAGAATTATCAATCCAAATTTTAATCAACTCAATTTCTTCCCTACTGAGTTGGATTCTAGATTTTGGAGGCATATGATAACGATCTTCCATGGGTAGAGTCATCCTATTATGCATCTTACTTTCAACTGAATTATTAACCATTACAATTGCGCCATTTTTACCTCCCTTCATAATAGCATCATAGTTATTCATTTTAAGCCCTCCTTTTGTTTTTTTATCGTTGTGGCATGAAACACATTTCTGATTTAAAATTGGTTGAATAACATCCTTGTAAAGCACAACATTTTGATAATTTTTTGGGTCAATTTCTATAATATTATCTTTTAATTCAAAGCCTAGCAAACCCTTAATTTTATTGGGTAAAGGTTCAATTAAATGGTCACTACCGTGCGTAATATTACCGCCTAGGTGACCAGTAACTAAAAGAGATAATCCTAGAGAGGCAGAGAGAAGCTTTTTAGGTAAAATTTTAAAATCTACATATTTAAGATTTAAATAAAACAGCAAACAAAATATCATGGTTACAATTCCCATAACAAGGTGCCATTGAACGCTTTCCCATGCATAACCCTCTCTGTCATATTGTAAATAGCCGGTAATAATTGAGAAAATCGATGTAATAAAAGCCCATAAAAAAATAAAGCTTAAGACAGGTAGATGTTCTTTTTTATTTCTAAAAAAGAAATCAAGCATTAGTCCAATGATTATAAATCCAATTGGTAAATGAACAAATAGTGGATGAAATCTACCTATTAGGTCGTAGATAAAATCCATCTTTACTAAGATAAAATTTCATTAATGACTCTACCTTCAACATCGGTTAATCTAAAAGGCCTACCCTGAAATTGATAGGTAAATTCTTCATGGTCAAAACCAAGTAAATGTAGTATTGTTGCGTGAATGTCGTGTACTGATACTCTGCCTTCAATTCCTGTGTAGCCTAATTCGTCTGTATTTCCGTGAACCGCTCCTTTTTTAATACCTCCACCGGCCATCCACATAGTAAAAGCATCTCCTTGATGGTCTCTACCTACAAATAAATTTCCAACTCCAATTCGATTTTCTTGCATTGGTGTTCTCCCAAATTCACCACCCCAGACAACAAGTGTGTCATCAAGTAGTCCTCTTTGCTTTAAATCTAGTATTAATGCTGCTACAGGTCTGTCCATCATTTGACATTTTTTCAGAAACCCTGCTGTCAAGCTATTTCCTTCATTATCTCCATGTGCATCCCAACCATAGTCATAAAGTTGTACAAATCTAACACCCTTTTCAACCATTTTTCTGGCTAAAAGACAGTTGTTAGCAAATGATTCTTCACCTGGTTTGACACCATACATTTCATGTATATATTTAGGTTCATTGTTTATATCCATTACTTCAGGTACTGAAACCTGCATTTTGTATGCCATTTCGTACTGATTAATCCTAGTTAGCACCTCTGGATCATTAAACTTTTCGTGTTCTTTAAGATTTATATCGTTTATTGATTTTATGAGTTTCTCTTTTAAACTTCTATTTACACCTTTTGGATCGGAAAGGTAAAGAACCGGGTCCCCTTTTGATCTACAATGAACGCCCTGGTAAACAGATGGCAAAAAACCATTCCCCCAAACACTTTTACCTGCATCTGGAGCAGCACCACCTGATGTTAAAACCACAAATCCCGGAAGGTTAGCGTTTTCTGAACCCAGACCATATGTTACCCATGAGCCAAGACTAGGTCTACCCAATCTCGCACTTCCTGTAAACATAAAGGTTTGAGCAGGACCGTGATTAAATTGATCCGTGTGAACTGCTTTTAAAAATGCAACTTCATCGATAATTTTTTTAAAGTGAGGTAAATGATTTGATACCCAGTTGCCAGATTTACCTTCCTTTGAGAATTTAGCCTGTGGACCTAACATTTTTGGAACTCCTCTAATAAAAGCGAATTTTTTGCCTTTTAAAAGTGATTCCGGACACGGTTTATTGTTTAATTTAATTAGTTCAGGTTTATAATCAAAAAGTTCCAACTGAGATGGGGCTCCAACCATATGAAGATAAATTACACTTTTTACTTTTGGCAAAAAAGGAGGTGCAGACGGAGATAAAGGGTTGAGAAGTCTTTCAGTACCAGAGACACTTAAACTCTCTTTTCCGGAGAAACAAGACCCGAGTAAAGAAGTAAGTGCAATTCCTCCTAAGCCAAGGGTACAGTCTTTCAAAAAATGTCTTCTCGAATTGAGTTTTGCATTCGCTGTATTTTTCTCTTCAAGCAGTTTTTTTATCCTATCCATGAGTTAAAAATTCGTCAAGATTCATGATGGCACTTGCAATTATTGCTAACGATGCAACTTTATTAGAAACTTTTTTATTCTCTAAATAAAAATTACTAAGTCCCTCTGGACTTTTAGCATAATATTCGCTAGATTCTTTATATAAATTTACTAAGGAATTTAATTTTTCTTCACTTAATTCCCTATATGTTGCAGATTCAAACATGTCTTTTATTGCCTCTTTATAAGGTTTTTTTGAATGAAGCTTTGCAAAAGAAAGTGCAGCTTCAAGATACACAGGGTCATTTAAGGTGACTAAAGCTTGCAAAGGTGTATTGGTGGGAATCCTTTTTACATAACATACTTCTCTCATATTTAC
This sequence comes from Flavobacteriaceae bacterium, assembly GCA_045561795.1. Classification (GTDB taxonomy): domain Bacteria; phylum Bacteroidota; class Bacteroidia; order Flavobacteriales; family Flavobacteriaceae; genus TMED96. The sequence goes on along the minus strand of JBJKWZ010000005.1, from coordinate 69,754 downwards.
GTCAAAAGTTGACATAGAAGGATAGGGACTTGTTCGTTTTACAAATGTGTAAAGTGCTCTTCTGTATTTATCTGCACCTTTACTTTCAATCCATTTGTCTCCATTATATGGACTCTCCCAAATTCCATCCGGTTGAGGAGGCATAACACCCGGTCCATACATTTTTTTGCTCAAAAGACCTGAAATAAATAGAGCTTGATCTCTTATTTGCTCTGCAGTAAGTCTAATTCTTGGTCCTCTAGCATAAAAAACGTTGTCAGGATCTTTGCTGATTTTTTCCTTTGGAATAATTGAACTCTGTCTGTATGTTGAAGATAAAAGTATAGTTTTAATTAGTTTTTTTAAACTCCAATTCATCGAAGTCATGAATTCATATGAAAGCCAATCAAGGAGTGCAGGATGCGAAGGAGCTTCTGACTGAGTTCCCATATCCTCTATTGTATTTACAATTCCTCTTCCAAATACCTGATACCATATTCTGTTAACTATTGTTCTGGCGGTAAGGGGATTTTTTTTGCTTGTTATCCATTTTGCAAAACCTAGTCTGTTTTTTTCCCAATGGTTTTCCCAATCATTTAAGTTGGACGGGACATTGGGCTTTACCTCATCCTTTGGGGTCATCCAATTTCCTCTATCAAACATAAAAGTTTTTCTTTTCATATGATCTGGATTTTCTAGAGTAACAGGGTGTAAATCAGAAAATTTTGTTCCACTTAACAGACTGATAAATTGATTTTTAATTCTTGAATAACCTGGTTTGTTTTTACCTGGAATTTCTGGAAGAAATGAAATCCACTCCAAATCCAACAAGACTTCAGATTTTTTTATTTTTTCTGAAGTCGTAGCTGATATGTACAAATCAAAGGAACCTTTAATCGTTGGTATCTTTATGGCTGTTACTTTCTGACTATCATAGCCTTCTGTCGATATATTAGGGTTTTTATCTTTATCTAATTTTACTTTTCCGATAATTGTTCCATTGGAAGAATTTTTTCTAAATGTGATTGTAACTCCATTTTGATAAACAAAATTACTAAAGTACAAAACTCTATTTTCAAGTGAATTGGCATTTTTAAGTAAAACTTCTCCCCCATTTCTAAAGCCCAAAAATGAGGTCAAGAAAAATGCATCCTTTTTATCTATTACTTCAAACTGATTAGCATAATATACAGGATCGATAAATGTGATAAAACGTTCGAATATTTTTCTCTCTTCTTCACTCCCGTAATTAGAAATCCATTTTAAAATCTTATCACTTTTATTAATTAATTTTTCATCTAAAATTCTAAGTCTTGGTTCATTATGATTGTGATCTGAATCAACGGTATTGTTAAAGAAAGCCATTACCTCGTAATATTCTTTATGGCGAATTGGATCGTATGGATGGCTATGACATTGAACACAACTCATAGTAGTGCTTTGAAGCGCATCAAATGTGGTATTTACTCTATCAATTATAGCAGCTACTCTGTATTCCTCGTCATCAGTTCCTCCCTCTTGATTTGTCATCGTATTTCTATGAAAAGCTGTAGCAATAAATTGGTCTACAGAAGGATTTGGTAATAAATCGCCTGCCAATTGTTCTATTGTGAATTCATCAAATGGTTTATCTTGATTTAATGTATTTATAACCCAATCTCTATACCTCCATATACTCCTTGTCCTATCCGCTTCATATCCATTTGTGTCCGCATACCGAGCAAAATCTAGCCACCAACTTGCCCAGTTTTCACCATATCCAGGATTATCGAATAGCTTGTCTATATATTGTTCGTAACTAATTTTATTATCCAAAAAATTATCATAAATAATTTTTTCAGGAGGTAGTCCAGTTACATCAAAAGCGGCTCTTCGTGCAATTAGATTTTTGGCAGCTGGTTTGTTTGGAAAAAGTGAAACATCTTCCATTCTTGCAGCTACAAAATGATCTATTGGATTGTATAAGAAATTAAATTCCTCATACTTTTTGCTTACCTCTGGAATTCTTTGTTTTTCTGGTGGTATATATGCCCAATGAGTGCCCCATTGCGCACCTTGATCTATCCATTTAGTTAATATTTCGATCTCTTTATCCGATAACTTGGGCTTTCTGTAGGGCATTCTTTCCTCTAAATCTGTCTCATGAAGTCTTTTAACAAGTTCACTTTTTTCGGAGCTCCCAGGGATTATAGCTGGTTTTCCTGATTGAGTTACCGCTATAGCTTCATCACGAAAAAGAAAACTCAAACCTCCATTTTTTTTAACTCCCCCGTGACATGAAATACACTTGCTGTTAAGTATCGGTTTGACATCAGCAGTGTAGCTTATTTTTTTTTTAGGCCTGAGTGAATTAAAAATTAAAGAAATAAAAAAAATAATTGATGCTACTAATAGGGGTTTTTTATATTTTTTAAGAAAAAACAAATTTTAAATTTTATTTAAAAATAAGTGTTTTTTTATACTTTTAAAATTCTAAACTATTAATAAAGCTAATATTTACATAAACCAGATTTATTTAAAAAAACCAAATGAAAAAAAATGTAGTTTACTTTAAATTAAACATACTCTTATTTTTTGTTTCTTTTTCTAATGATATAAAGAGTCAAAATTTAAAATTTTCATCTCCTGATAATAACATTGAAATCATTATTCAAACCTTAAATCAATTAAAATTTGAAGCAAGTCTTAAAAACAGAGTGATTATTGAAAGTGTAGATATTGGAATTGAGATGAGTGATGGTAGATCAATTGGAACCAAATCAAAGGTCAGAAATATTAAACGCGAGACTGTAAATCAAACCGTAAATGTGCCTGTTCCAAATAAAGACAAAAAAATAGAAACTACTTATAATCAACTAACAATTTCATTAACAAGCAACTTTGATGTGATTTTTAGAGCCTACAATGACGGAGTTGCCTATAGGATAAATGATAAACGAAACAAACCAAAAAATGTGATTTATGAAAAGATGTCTCTTAAATTTCCAGACGATGCCTCCACATATTTCCCCTGGGAGGAGTCAATGTATTCACATAATGAAAGACTATACAACCACATAGAAATTTCAAAAATAAAAGACGCAGACTTTTGCAGTCTACCAGTTTTAATTGAAATGGATAATGGAAAAGTTGTATTTACAGAATCCTCTTTACACAACTACCCCGGTATGTTTTTAGAAAAAAAACAAAACAGTAATCTAATATCAAAATTTCCAAATTATGTTTTAAAAGCTGTCCCGGCTGGAAGTTTTGATTCGGAAAATGGTGAAGGGTCGGACAGAACTGAGGATATCGTTGAAGAAGCAAATTTCATAGCAAAATTAAGTGGTAGTAGAAATCTTCCTTGGAGAGTGTTTATTATATCTGATGATGATAGAACATTTGTTGAAAGTAATTTAGTAACAATACTTTCAGAAAAGTCAAAAATTGAAGATACCTCATGGATAAAACCAGGGAAAGTTGCCTGGGATTGGTGGAACGCAAACAATATTTATGGAGTAAATTTTAAAGCAGGTATAAATCAAGAGACATATAAATACTATATAGATTTTGCTTCAGAAAATGGTATTGAATACATACTTTTAGATGAAGGGTGGACAAAATCAACAACAGAAATTTATGAAGCCAATCCAAATATTCAAATAAAAGAACTTATAAGTTATGCTAAATCAAAAAATGTTGGAGTGCTACTATGGGTACTTTGGAAACCTCTAAACGAGGACACAGAAGGGCTTATAAAATTATATTCTAGCTGGGGAGCCGTCGGGGTTAAAGTAGATTTTATGCAAAGAAATGACCAGTATATGGTTCAGTCCTATGAGGAAATAGCTGAAATCGCAGCTAAATATAAATTTTTAATTGACTATCACGGAGCATTCAAACCAGCTGGGATTGAAAGAGTTTGGCCTAATCTACTTACTTATGAAGGTGTTATGGGAAACGAACAGAATAAGTGGAATATTAGAAATTTTCCGTATTCTAATGATCCGCAAGCAGTCGATCCAGAGCATAACCTCACAATTCCGTTCATAAGAATGGCAGCCGGGCCTATGGATTATACTCCAGGTGGAATGACCAATGTAAACCTTTATGATTACAAATGGGATCCGTCTGATAAAAGTCCTTACGGTTTTGACAGATCAGGAAATCCACTTAAAAAGTCAGATAACATTGCCGCAATTGATACTCGACCAATGGTTCCTGGATCCCGTGCTCATCAAGTAGCAATGTATATTGTTTTTGAATCACCTCTGCAGATGATGTGCGAATCTCCTACCATTTATAAGAAAGAACAAGAAACGGTTGACTTTATAACTCAAATTCCAACTACTTGGGATGAGACCGTTGTTCTTAAAGCAAAACTTTCTGACTATATTGTAATTGCCAGAAGAAAAGGTGAGAACTGGTATTTAGGTGCCATGACAGATTGGACAGACAGGAACTTCGAAATCGATCTTTCATTCTTAGATAAGAATGTAAATTATGATGTACAAGTCTATAAAGATGGAGTGAACACCGATAGAAACGCAATGGATTATAAATTTGAAAAAATGATGTTAAATAATAAATCCAAAATAAATATTTCAATGTCTAGAGGTGGTGGCTTTTCGGCAATTTTTAAAAAGTAAATGCTAATAAGAGAAGCAAATACCCAAGATGCTAAAAGTTTGAATGCGCTTATGAATGAAGGATTTGGATGGGAAAATAAAGATGATTTTTCTGAAGGATTTTTCTCAAATAAAAATATCTTTTGTCTAGTAGCTGAAAGTAAAGAAGATCAAATAATGGGGACTTCTTCTCTTCACATCATCGAAAAAATAAATTGTAAAGTTGGTCTAATTGAAGACGTAGTTGTTTCTGAAAAATTTAGAGGCAAATTGGTTGCTTCATCTCTAATTAATAAATTGATCATCATTTCAAAAAAAGAAGGTTGTTACAAAACCATTTTAAATACAGATGCCAATACAATCCCTTTTTATAAAAAATTAGGATTTACTGAAAAAAACCTGCAACTAGAGATAAGGTTTTAGCTGATAATTCATTTTTTATGTTTGAAATATTCATGGTTTCGATTGTAACTTTTGCAGCCGCTATACTTACATTCTTCTCGGGTTTTGGTCTGGGGACAATTTTAACTCCTGTTATGATGATTTTTTTTCCAACCGAAATAGCAATTGCATTTACAGGGCTAGTCCATTTTTCCAATAATGTTTTTAAGTTTTTCTTAGTGGGAAAAAGTATCGATAAAAAGGTATTAATTCGATTTGGACTCCCGTCAGTTATAGCGGCATTAATTGGGTCTTACCTTTTGGTGTTAATTGATGACAATATTGTTATTTTCTCATATTATTTTTTTGACAAAAAAATAGATGTAATACTAGTTAAATTTTTGATTTCTATTTTACTGATAATTTTTGCAATTATTGATTTAATCCCTCAGATAAACAGTCTACATTTTGATAAAAAATATCTTCCTGTTGGTGGTTTTTTAAGTGGTTTTTTTGGTGGACTTTCTGGAAACCAAGGTGCGTTAAGAAGTGCTTTTTTGGTCAAGCAGGGACTAGAAAAAAGTGTATTTGTAGCGACAACTGTGGCTATTTCTTCACTAGTTGACATAACTCGATTGAGTGTTTACAGCACAAATTTTTTTAATCTCAATTATTCAGATTTCTATCAGCTAGGTTTTTTCTCTGTCGTTTCTGCAGTTGCGGGTTCCTTTATTGGAAATAAATTGTTGAAAAAAGTTACAATTGAGCAAATAAAAAAAATAGTTGCTTTGCTTCTTATTCTTATAGGAATATTCTTATTAATTGGAGTTTTATAAAATTTTATATATTGAAATAAATTTAATTTAACTCAAATGAAAAATACCTATAACCTATTCATTCTTTTTTCAGTGTGCATGATAAACACCACTTTGATTTCATGTGTTAGCATTGGGTCTAATAATCAAGAAGAGTCACAAAATAAGACTCTATTTTTGGAAATTGATAAGCCCTCATTTATATCAGAAGACAATTTATACGGAAATTTCGTTTTTGAAGTAAATGAAATCACAAATGATATCTCTACTAATGGAACACTTATTGCCTATCTTGAAAGACCAGCTGGAAAAAATAACCCTCAGAGATGGAGTCAATTTCCGCAATATTGTTTGGCATGTAATGATGAAGAACAAGCCCCTGCTTTTACTTATTTCAGTTACGGTGAGGGGATAATTCGAATATCTATGCAGTCAAAAACAGATGTGCGGCCCATGGCTGGAGTTTTAAAAGGAAAGAAGATCAAAATAACAATTATTAATTGATAATTTGATCTTCCTTGATTTTCTAAATATTATTTATAGGTTAAGGTAGCGCAGTAAATACGTATTCTTTAGAAACGTCATCCTGAATTGCACTAAATTCCCAATTAGAAGTTGACAGGCTAGATATGTTTGCAGTCCAATCATCATCAACTATAAACTCAGTTTGATCTGAATTTGACCATGCCCAAGTGCCAGTTTCTACTTGTAATGGGGAGCCTGAATCATCAACTACCATAGTAACATAAGTCCCAAATGTAGATAAATTTACTTGAAATGCTGATGGAGGGATGCAATCTGGATCAATAGAATATGAGTACTCACCTGTCTCAGAGTTGTAAGTTTCAACCTCACAAAATTCAAGTAGACTAGAAGCTAAATCATAACCTTCAGAATCTGAGTAAAAAGTCATCTGCCAATTTCTAACAACTTTATAATGATTAGAATCAACTCCCGCAGACAAAGTTTCTTCCATTGCAGGTTCTTTATCCGCAGAATACGAACCACCTAAATCAACGCACACGATTTCTACATCTCCAAGATCAATCTCAAAGTTAATATCGAAAGTAGCATCGAATCCACCGGAAGCTTTTTCTACAACCTCAATATTTGTTAAAGTTGCAATGTGTATATCGTCCCCTGAAATAGAGAAGTAGAGGCGTACTTCCGTTACAAGTCCATCTGTTTCAATTAACTCATAATTCCCAAAAATACTTCCACTTTCAGGTCCGTCTGGTCCAGTTATACTTAAATTCATTATATAAGATTTATCAGTAAACTCAATAAAATTGAATGTACATTCAGATAAACTCTTTGAACCAGACATACTTTTAGAAGAGGACCCACCAACATCCCACTTTCCAAAGATTGTTTGTTTTGCTTCTGCTGCAGTTTGCTCAGAAACTTTTCCAGAGGCATAAATATTTGTTATTGCTGAATCAGCCATCCTCTCATCCGCAACTACTTCCTCATTTTCGTCCTTGTCCTTAGAACATGAAGTGACGAGGAAAAGACTTATTAAGTATAATATTTTTTTCATTTTTCTTTTGTTATACAATAAAGTTAATTAATTAAAAGATTAACAAACAGTATTTTACATATATTTTAAATAAAGAATTTCCTAAAAAATTAACAACTAAGTGAATTTATTTTATTTCTATTAAATTTGAAATATGAAAAAAATTCTTTCACTGTTACTTCTAATTTTATTTGCATGTTCCAAGAATGATGAAGAAACAAAAACTATTTTTTCTTTAATTGTTGATTCATCTGAGGGAGGTTATGTAAGCATTACAGGTGGTGACTACGAAGAAGGGAGTTTAGTATCTGTAAGCGCTTTTGCCAATGATGGTTATGTGTTTATTGGATGGACTGGCTCCTCTACATCTACATTTAGTGAAGTTGAAATAACAATGAATAGTGGTAAGTATCTTACAGCTATTTTTGAAAAACAACTTTTTAATCTTGTAGATGAAAATAATGTATTTATAGGAGTTGGTAAGTGGAAAATTAGGCGTCCTAAGGGAGGTGATAAAGAAAACTCTGGAAAGTTTCTTGACTGTGAAATATATGAAATAATTTTTAGAAGTAATTCTTCTTTTACTTTCATTAGAGGTAATTCTAAGGTTACTGGACAATATAGCCTTGATTCTGAGGGTAATATCAATCTTAACAAATCTGATAGTCCATACGGGGTAATGAGAGATGTGTTATTAACAGAGAACTATATTAGTTTTTCATCAGAATTCAATGACAGTTGTAATTTGGATTTAGATGCTGATAGAGTAAAAGATTATGATCCTCTTTCAGATCCAGATGCTTTAACTTACATCCCTGATGATAATTTTGAACAATCATTAATTGACGCTGGGTTTGATGACAAACTAGATGATTATGTTCTTACCCAAAACATTTCTGGAATCGTAAGGTTAGGGACTAGCGAAAGTGAAATAAAATTGTTTAACAAAGGAATTAAGAATCTAATTGGTCTAGACGAGTTTAGAAGTTTGAAAGAATTTTCAGCCGATTTAAATTTAATTGATTCTGTTGATTTTTCTAAAAATTTAAATCTTGAGACTATTTCTATCTACTATAATGACATAAAAAGCATTGATGTTTCAAAAAATGAAAACTTAAAAAGTTTAAATATTCTCGGAAATCCAATTCAAACTAGCACTATAGATATTTCTAAAAATATAAACCTTGAAATTTTATCTGTTGGAGGAAGCGCTGGAACAAGACTAATTAATGATCAAGGAGAATTTATTGCTGAAATCCCGCAAACTACTGCTAAAATTACTAGTCTTGACTTTTCTTCAAATTCAAAACTAACAAGTTTAAAAATTACTCACAGTGAAATAAGTGACTTAGAAACCTCTAACTATAATAATCTTGATAACATATTGTTACTAGATTTAAGCTTTAACCAACTTCAATCACTAAATATTTCAAGATTTACAGTATTAGAATCTTTAAATATTGTTGGGAATTCGAATTTGGATTGCGTAGAGGTTAATCAAAATCAATTATCAAGTATACCATCTGCTTGGATTAAAGATAGTTCTTCAGAATATAATATAGATTGTAATTAAATTATAAGTGAAAGTTAAAAATAAAATAATAGTTTCCCAGGAGAGGGAAGTTTTTTTGTATGACACTAAATTATTGAGAAAAGAATGGTCTTTAGAAATTAAACATAAAATAGCTGGTGTTGCTAGATTTGACAACTTAGTTTTGATTTCATCTTATAATTGGTGGGGTAAAGTGTTTTCAAAATTTATTAATTTTTCATCGGGTGAAACAGTTTTGGACATTGATGAAAATATTTTATCACTTCTTATATACGAAGATAAATTGTATTTTATAAATAAGGACAAGGAGATTGGATGCTACTCTACAATCAGAAAAACAAAAATATTTAAAGTTGCATCAGCAGGTCTCTGGTCATGGGATGGAACGCCTCCCAAAATTGCATTGATTGATAAAAGTATTTTTGCATTTTCTAAAAGAAAAGCTTACAAAATTAATTTGAGCAATGGAGAACAAAGTGAAGCGAAACTTCCAAAAGGACTAGATAACAAATCTATAACTGCTCTTGTAGATGAGTTTCAAATAAACATTAATACTTTTTCGTCAAGTCCTTCAGGAGATTCAGGTTTTATTGCAGGTGATATGGGAGGCGGAGATGCTGGGGGTGGAGATGCTGGAGGTGGAGACGGCGGAGGTTAAATTGTTTTTGGTAAATTTAATATATCATTATAAACAGACAAGTTGGAATTTAAATCTGACAGACTAATTTCAGTAGACATTTTAAGAGGGTTAACAATTATATTTATGATAATAGTTAACGACCCTGGTTCACGGTCACATGTTTATGCACCTCTCCTTCACGCAGAATGGAATGGAATTACACCAACTGATTATATATTCCCTACTTTTTTATTTATTGTTGGTGTATCAATTGTTTTATCAATATCAAAAAATAAGAAAGAAAACTCATCAAAAAAATTACTTATAAAAAAAATTATCTGGAGATCAATAAAAATTTATCTAGTAGGTCTTTTTCTTTGGCTTTGGCCAAATTTTGACCTTGAAAATATAAGATGGGTCGGGGTTTTACAGAGAATTTCGTTTGTTTATTTATTCACTGCAATAATATTTCTTTACCTTAACTTGAGATCTCAAATTATTTTATTATCTCAAATTCTTCTTTTTTATACTATAATAATGTGTTTTGTTCCAATTCCAGATATTGGATTTCCTGATTTGTCTGTCCCTGAAAAAAATTGGGCACATTTTTTAGATAGTATACTATTACCAGGTGTAATGTGGAAAAAAACATGGGATCCAGAAGGAATTCTGAGCACTCTTCCATCAATAGGAACAGGAATATTAGGTTTAATTGGAGGCTATATCGTAACAAGTAAAAATGATCTCCAAAAGAAAATGTTGAACTTATCATTATTTGGTTTTGTTTTACTTTTTCTTGGGGATATTACCCAGTATATTTTTCCATTAAATAAAAATTTATGGAGCACTTCTTTTACATTATTGGTTGGTGGAATCTCATCTTTATCTCTTTGTTTTTGTATTTATATCTGTGATTATTTAAATCTTGGAGAAAGGTTTGGATTTGCTCGATCCTTTGGTGTTAATTCTATTTTTAGTTATGTAATGGCAGGGATGTTAACATTTCTTTTTTACGACAACAAAATAATGATTTTTCAAAATACTTTATTTGATTGGGGAAGAGGTTTAAATCAAATATTTATTGATGTTTTTTCTCGAGTAGGTATACCTCTTAATCTCTTATCATTCTTATTCGCAGTGTTATATGTGATAGCTATTTGGATTCCAACAGCATTTTTATTTAAAAGAAAAATATACATCAAATTATAGCTAAAATGACTTTAATTTGAATCGAAAAATTAAATCTTGATAAAGGGGGCACGTCATTTAATCAAATGTCAAATTTAGAGTTTACGCATCCATATATTCCTAAAACTAATATAATTACCCTCATCTTTTCCATGATCTTGTAATAAAAGAGTAAAGGGTGTGTTTTTTTCGAAATCATAAGTAGCTGAACTAATTTCAATAGCATTGTGAATCAAAACACCATTATGAAAAATGGTGAAATTCCCTTTTTTAATTTCATCTCCTTCATTGTTGAATTCAGGAGCATTAAAAACTACATCAAACTTTTGCCACTTTCCAGGAGGTAACGAAACATTAACTAATGGTATGTGTTGCTTGTATATAGATCCTGCCTGTCCATTGGAGTATGTTCTATTTTGATAACTATCCAATATTTGTAATTCATATCTTCTTTGAAAAAAGATACCGCTATTTCCTCTATATTGACCATCTCCTATAATTTTTGTTGGAGATTTCCATTCAATATGTAATTGAATTGAGCCGTGCTCCTCGGCCGTTTGTATTCCACCCGTTCCAGGTCTTATGGTCATACTTTTGTCAGAATTCAAAAACCACTTTACTTCTTGATTATTTCTTTCACTTTTCCACTTAGAAAAATCTGAACCATCAAATAAAATTATTGCATCTCCAGGAACACCGTCAAATTCATAGGGATCAACTATTTTTACTTCAGGTTCCCAAATCTCTGATTGATCACGTATTTTTTTATCTTGGGAAAAGATAATATTAGAAATTAAAAAAAAAGTAATTATATATTTCATATTAGATTTATATCAATTTTAAGTCATACTCGTTATAATTTATAAAAGATAGTTATTCTGTTCAAATTTGCCCTCCTATTTGTCCTCCTTTTAAAAATCAAAACCCCTATGTAATAAACCATAGGGGTTTGTGTTTAATTCTAGCGGTCTGGACGGGACTCGAACCCGCGACCCCATGCGTGACAGGCATGTATTCTAACCAACTGAACTACCAGACCGTTAAAGTCCATAAATATAAATAAACTTATATTTTGGATTATTTTAATTTGAAATCTAAATGTGTTGTTCCAGAGCTTGAGTGTAAGTTGATTTAGGAGCCACTCCAACTTGTTTGCCAACAACTTCGCCATTCTTAAATACAAGAACAGTAGGTATATTTCGAACACCATACTTAGCTGCAAACTCTTGATTCGTGTCAACATCTAATTTTCCAACGACAGCTCGTCCTTCAAAATCAGAACTTAGTTCCTCAATAATTGGACCTACCATTCTACATGGACCGCACCACGCAGCCCAAAAGTCAACCATAACCGGTTTGTCTGATTTCAAAACAACATCTTCAAAACTTTTATCTGTTATTTCTAAAGCCATTTTATAAAAATTTAAATTAAGTTCATAAATTACTATTGTTAACACAAATAATAAACATCATAGATTTAGTTTATTAAATATGGCAAATCTACGGAATCTAACTTATTTAATAACTCTTTTGAAACGTCAATTTTATATTTTCTACTAAGTAAGGACAAATTAATTTTCTCCTTTATATGATAGACTTGAATGGTTATAGACTTTTCACCTTTAAATTTGTTTATTATTTCAGATATTTCTAATACTCTATTTTCATCTAAAGTGTTTAAATCTAACTGTATTTGTAACTTCTTAGAATTATTTTTTATTACATCGTGAAGGCTTTCAAAATTATTGAATTTTATTCTTGGTTCAGAAAGTCTTCCTGACTCCCTATTAATCCATCCTTGTTGAATTTTAATTTTTAGTCTAATAAATTGATCTGTTACAATAAAATGTCTAAATCTCAAATATTCTTCTCCAAAGATTTTAAACTCAAATACATCTTTGAAATCTTCTAATTGAAATATGGCCCAACCTTTGCCTGCTCTAGATACCCTATGCTCAACACTACTTACAATACCGCAAAAGCTTAGTTCTTTATTTACAATAGCCTCCAAATCAGACAATAATTTTAATGAGTTTGGAGAAAATAATTTCATCTCTCTTGCGAAATCGTCTAGCGGATGGCCTGAAAGATAAATACCCACAACTTCTTTTTCTTTTTTTAACTTTTCAAGATTTCTCCATTCTTCACACTCAGGAATTTTAATTTGATCTGAAAGAACGTTTTTATCTTCTTCAAAAAGATTTATTTGAGATGAGTTTAAAGAATCTTGATATTTCCCACCTCGTCTAATGGCTTTTTCTAAAAAAATGATTCCGTCACCATCAGGATTGAAAAATTGTGCTCTATGAGATTCCCCTAAAGAATCTAATCCCCCAGCTAGAGCCAGATTTTCAAGCGCTTTTTTGTTTGCAAGTCTAAGGTCAATTTTTTGTGTTAAATCAAAAATTGACATATAATTTGATTCTCGTCTGTTTTCTATGATTGTCTCAACCGCACCTTGTCCAACACCTTTTATAGCTCCCATACCAAAACGAATTTGTTTTTTTTCATTTACTGTAAATTTAAAATCAGATTCGTTTACACAGGGACCCAAAACAATTAAACCCATCCTTCTACACTCTTCCATAAAAAAACTTACTTGTTTTATATCATTCATATTATTTGAAAGAACTGCAGCCATATATTCTTCTGGGTAATGAGTTTTCAAGTAAGCAGTTTGAAATCCAATTAATGCATAACATGTTGAGTGTGATTTATTAAAGGCATACGCAGCAAAAGCCTCCCAATCCTTCCAAATTTTTTCTAGAGTTTCCACATCATGTCCATTTGACTTCCCTCCGTTTATAAATTGAGGTTTCAATTTTTGAAGTAATGAAAAATCTTTTTTCCCCATTGCTTTTCTTAAGATATCAGCTTGACCTTTGCTAAAATTTGAAAGGACTTGTGATAGCTGCATTACTTGCTCTTGGTAAACAGTAATTCCGTATGTTTCTTTTAAATACAATTTCATTTCTGGTAGATCATAGGATATCGATTCTTGACCATTTTTACGTTTCACAAAAGTTGGTATATATTCTAACGGCCCTGGTCTATAGAGAGCATTCATAGCAATTAAGTCTGCAAAAACATTTGGCTTAAGATCTTTAAGATATTTTTGCATTCCCAAAGACTCATATTGAAAAATACCTACGGTTTCACCTCTTTGAAATAACTCGTATGTTTTTATGTCGTCAAGAGGAAAGTTGTCAGGATTTAAATCTTTGTTGTACCTTTTCTTGACAAGATTTACAGTATCTTTTATTAAAGACAAAGTTTTTAACCCAAGAAAATCCATTTTCAATAAACCTGCGCTCTCAACTACTGAATTATCAAATTGAGTAACATATAAATCACTGTCTTTAGCTGTTGAGATAGGGACAAATTGAGTTATATCATCAGGAGTAATAATTACTCCACAAGCGTGGGTTCCAACATTTCTAAGAGAACCTTCCAAAACTTTTGCTTGGTTAATAGTTTCTCCGGTTAATGAGTTTTCATTTGATATTTTTTTTATTTCATTAATCTTTGCTATTTCGTCAGTTCTAAAATTATCACTAAGCTCTTTATCAGTTAGAGAAAAAATTTGACTTAATTTTATATTTGGTATCAGTTTAGCTACTCTGTCAGCGTCAGCTAGAGGTAAATCTAGAACACGGGCAGTATCCCTAATTGATGATTTAGCAGCCATCGTACCATAAGTTATAATTTGAGCAACTTGCTTTGCGCCATATTTTTGAATCACATAGTCGATAACTTTAGATCTGCCTTCATCGTCAAAATCAATATCTATATCTGGCATAGAAATTCTATCTGGATTGAGAAAACGCTCAAATAAAAGATCATATTTAATTGGATCTATATTAGTAATTCCTAAACAATATGCAACAACTGAACCTGCTGCAGAACCTCTTCCTGGACCTACTGAGACTCCCATTTTTTTTGCACTACTTATAAAGTCTTGTACAATTAAAAAATATCCTGGGTAGCCGGTATTTGCTATTACTTTTAATTCGAAATCAATTCTTTCTTTGGTCTCATTATTTAATTTCTTATACCTTTTTTTTGCTCCTTCTATTGTTAAATGTCTCAAGTAGTTATTTTCCCCCAGTTTAGAGTCTTCAGAATCAGAAACTATAAACTTGTTTGGAATTTCAAATCTTGGTAATTGAATTTCATTGGACAAAGTATAGCGATCAATTTTTTCGACTAGTTCTTTAATATTAATTATTGCCTCAGGAAGATCACTAAACAGTGTCTTCATTTCATTACTTGTTTTAAAATAATATTCCTTATTGTTTAGTCCATATCTAAATCCTCTTCCCTTTCCAATCGGGGTGCTTTGTTTTTCACCATCTTTTAAACATAAAAGAATATCATGAGCATTGGCTTCTTCTTGATTTACATAGTAAGTATTATTTGTTGCAATCGTTTTTATTTTATATTTTTTAGAAAAGTTCAACAGCACTTCATTAGCTATATTTTCTTGTTCCTCGCCATGTCTCATAAGCTCAATGTAAAAATCATTTTTAAAAGTATTTACCCACCACTCTAGTGCTTTTTCAGCTTGATCTTCTCCAATCTTTAAAATTTTTGAAGGTATTTCACCATAAGTATTTCCTGATAATACAATTAAGTCATCTTTATAATTTTCTATAATTTTTTTATCAATTCTTGGGACATAATAAAATCCATCGGTGTGTCCTAATGAACTCATTTTTGCCAAATTGTAATAACCCCTTTTATTCTTAGCAAGGAAAACTATTTGATAGCCATCATCTCTATGGCTTTTGTCTTTGTGGTCTTGACATACAAAAAACTCACATCCAATTATTGGTTTTATTTTTTCATTTTCATCTAAATCTTTATTCCTCCTTTCAGTATAGTTTATAAAATGAAATGCTCCCATCAGGTTTGCATGATCAGTTATAGCAACTGCAGGCATATTATGTTTCACAGCCGCGTCCACTAATTGACTAATTCGTGTAGTAGATTGTAAAACAGAAAATTGAGTATGGTTGTGTAGGTGGACATATAAATAATCTTTTAATAAGTCCAATTGGTTTAAAACTGGTAACCTATTATCAGTAGAAGGACTTTTTAATTTTTGAGATTCCAATCTTAAGTTTTTGTGTTTAATCCCATAAAGTGAAATTGTATTTTTAATTTTTATTATTTGATCGGTTTGTAAATTTTGATCATCAAAAGCAATTGGTTTAATGAGTTTTCTCCTTATCAATTCAAAAAATACTCTTGCAGTAGCTTCAACATCCGCGGTTGCATTATGAGCTTCCTTAAATTTATCATTGAAAAGGAAGAAATATAATTCAGTAAGAGTAGGAAGTTTAAATCTCCCCCTTGGACCACCTTTTATTTGACATACGTTCGCTGTCTCTTCTGTACATGTATCAATAATTTTCAATTCTGGAAACGGATCATTTTTATCATTTCTAATAAATTCAGCTCCTAAAATATTTCTATCGAACTTTACGTTATGTCCTATTATATAATCAACTTTAGTTAAATCATCTTGAAAATAGCTCAAAACATTATTTATACTTTCACCCTCTTGAGTAGCAAGTTCAGTAGAAATACCGTGTATCTTTTCAGAATCATAAGGGATTTTAAATCCATCTGGTTTTATTAAATAGTCTCTACTTAAAGTTAATGCTCCTTCCTGATCATGAATCTGCCAAGAAAGTTGCACACATCTAGGCCAATTATCACTATCCGTCAAAGGGGCATTCCATTTTTTTGGTAAACCAGTAGTTTCAGTATCGAAAATTAAATACATATTGTCAAAAATAAATAAATGCTTAATTTGGAATACATTATTTTTGTTTTAAGTTATTAACTTGAGTTAAATTTTTTTTCATTTGTTAAAATAAACTACTAAGCTAAAAGTTGAAAGAAATTTTCAAAAGTCTTGAGATTGATGATTCACAAAAACTTATTAAAGATTTTTTTAATCAAGAAAAAAGTTCAATTAATATTAAAGGGCTTGTAGGTTCTGGATTAACATTTAGAATAGCTTGGTCTTATAAATTCACTCCTAGAAATATTTTATTTATTGCAGAAAATAGAGAGTTAGCTCAATTTTATTTAAATGATCTAGAAACCTTCATTCCTAAAAATGATATTTATTTTTTCCCGTCTAGCTTTAATTCTTCTAAAAATATTAATGATATCAGTAACGATAACGTGCTAACTAGAAATGAAGTTCTTTCAAAAAAAAAATATAAAAAAAAGATTATAATTACATATCCAGAAGCAGTTTCAGAAAAATTAATTTCAAAGAAAATTATTGAAAATAAAACTCAAAAAATTAATAAAGGTGACAAACTATCTGTTGAATTTATTAATGAAATATTATTTGAATATGAATTTGAGAGAGTTAATTATGTATCAAAACCAGGAGAGTTTTCAGTTCGAGGGGGGATAATTGATGTTTTCTCATTTTCAAATCAATATCCTTTCAGGATTGAATTTTATGATGATATTATTGATAGTTTGAGAACATTTAGAGTAGACACCCAATTATCAATTGAAAATTACGACTCAATTAAAATATCTCCAAATATCAGCAAATTATTTTTTAATAATTACCATTCAAATAGTTTAATTAAATCTCTCCCTGATGACAACATCTGTGTTATTGAAAATCTTGATATTTTAATAGATTTTGTAGAAAAAAATCATAACAATTTTAAATCTAAAGTTCACGATGATAAAATTAATAATGTTTTTATTTCTAAAGACGAAATTATAGAAGATATAAAAACAAAATCTTTCATTAGTTTATCTAACAATGATTTTCTTAAAACCAATTTCAATCTGAAAATTCAGCAAAACCCTCAACCTGCGTTTAATAAAAACTTTGATTTGATTATCGATTATCTAAAAATAAATTCCAAAAAAAAAATTAAAAACATAATCTGTGCATCAACCGAAGAACAAGGTAAACGAATACAAAATGTTTTTGAGCAATACAAACAAAAATTAAATTATGATATAGTTTGCTCTCCTATTTTTCAAGGTTTCGAAGACAAACAACTTAAAATTGCAATTTTAACTGATCATCAAATTTTTGATAGGTACTTCAAATACAGAAATAGATCAAAGTTTAGAAAAAATGAAGCACTTACTTTAGGAGAAATTTCTGGTTTAAAAAAAGGTGACTTTATAACTCATATTGACCACGGAATAGGAATTTTTTCTGGCTTACAAAAAATTAATAATGATGGAACAATTCAGGAAGTAATTAAATTATCTTACGCTGATAAGGATATTTTGTATGTTAGTATTCATTCTCTTCATAAAATTTCCAAATTTAAATCAAAGGATGATATTACTCCTAAACTACACAAATTAGGTTCTAAAAGCTGGAAATTACTAAAAGCCAAAACAAAAAAAAGATTAAAAGAAGTTGCTTTTGACCTCATTTCGTTATACGCAAAAAGAAGAAAAAAAATCGGCTTTTCTTGCAACCGAGATAGTAGTTTACAAAGTGAGTTGGAGGCATCTTTCTTTTTTGAAGATACCAAAGATCAAATTGAAGCAACCAAAGATGTAAAAAAAGATATGGAAAGTGATATTCCCATGGACAGACTTATTTGTGGAGACGTTGGATTTGGAAAAACTGAAATCGCAATCAGAGCAGCCTTTAAAGCAGTTGACAATGGTCTCCAAGTAGTATTTCTTGTACCGACCACAATTTTAGCTTTTCAGCATTTCAAAAACTTAGAAAAAAGATTAAAAGGTTTCCCTATAAAAATTGAATATATAAATAGATTTAGAACACAAAAGGATAGGAAAAAAATTTTTAAACAAACCGAAGAAGGAGAAATTGATATTTTGATTGGGACTCATCAGATTGTTAATAGAAAAGTTAATTTTAAAAATTTGGGACTTTTAATAATTGATGAAGAACAAAAATTTGGGGTTTCAATCAAGGAAAGTCTTCGAGCATTTAAGACCAATGTTGATGTACTTGCCCTTACTGCAACACCAATCCCAAGAACACTCCAATTTAGTCTAATGTCTGCAAGAGATATGTCAATTATATCAACTCCTCCACCAAATAGATTTCCAATTCAAACGGAAGTTATTAGGTTTAACGAAGATTACATAAGAGAAGCAATTGAATTTGAAGTTCAAAGAGGAGGACAAATTTATTTTATACATAATCGAATAGAAAATATTCATGAGTTTGAAAATAAATTACAGCGTTTATCTCCAAATATTAAAATTAGAGTTGGTCATGGAAGAATGGACGGAAAAAAATTTGAAAAAAACCTCCTTGATTTTATGGAAGAGAAATATGACCTTCTTCTAGCAACCACAATTATAGAAAACGGACTTGACATTCCAAATGCAAATACAATTTTTATTTATAACGCACAAAACTTTGGACTCAGTGATCTACATCAAATGAGGGGTCGAGTTGGAAGAAGTAATAAAAAAGCATTTTGTTATTTTATTACTCCTCCTTTAAACTCTATATCCGATGATTCAAGAAAAAGAATAAAAGCTATAGAAGCCTATTCTGAATTAGGCTCAGGTATAAAAATTGCGATGAAAGATTTAGAAATTAGAGGCGCAGGGAATTTACTTGGAGCTGAACAAAGTGGCTTTATTAATAATATTGGATTTGAAACATATCAAAAAATTCTAAAAGAAGCTATGAATGAACTTTCAAATAAGGAGTTTGAAAATTTTAAAATTGAATCTAGTTCATTGCTTGGCAACTTAAATGATGCAAATATTGAAACAGACATCTCTGCTCTAATCCCAGATGATTACGTTAATATAATTTCTGAAAGAATGAATCTCTATAAAAGAATTAGTCTTTTAAAAAACGAATTCGAATTAAAAGAATTTAAAAGAGAAATCAACGATAGATTTGGTAAAATACCTAAAGAAGTAAAAAACCTTTTTGAACTCATACAAGTCAAATGGATAGCCAATAAATTTTTTATTGAAAAATTGATTATCAAAAAAGGAATTATGATAGGAGTTTTTATTGGTGATAAATCAAACTCTTTTTTCAAAAAGGATATTTTTGCTTCAATTTTAAATTGGACACTTTCTAACCCAGAAAAAGTAAATATAAAAGAGAAAAAGACTTCTACCGGTTTGAAACTTCAAATTGTTTTCAAAAATATATCTTCAATTTCCAAGGCTCTAGATATTTTAAAAGTTATAAACTTCTCAAATTCTTAATTATTTTAAAGGCATCGTTTACATACTGATCATCTACAACAATTGTAAATTCGTTCGATGTCGATATCACTTCAATGATGTTTATACCTTCCCATGACATTTTTTGAAATATAAAATAATATATCCCCGGTATTGAGATATTCTCGACTGGTAACTTAATTGAGATTGAAGATAAGTTATCTGTTTTTTTAATTAAAATTTCTTTTTCAAAATAAGTCTCCATTTTTTTTTTCATTTCATTGCTAATAATAATATTTGATTCAGTTACACCCCTAGATGAAGTGTAAAAAAATAATTGGTGATTTTGAATTTCAGACAAAAATTTTGCTTGACAAGACAACAACGAATCCGAAACTTTAAAACTATAATCAATCAAGTTTGATCTTACCGTAATGTCACCGATGTTTTTTAATACTTTTAAAATTTTGTGAGTGGACACAAATTCTAAACTATTTGAAATTCTCTTTAAAGCCATCACAATAGCTCCACTTCTAACTTGCTTCCTGAGTTTTAACTCAATTTCAGGTTTAATCCTTCTTGACAAAGATGTTAAGTTTATTATACCCTCAGACAGAGCAGTAGATAAAAATGGTTTATTTTTTATATAGTTTTCAACTACAGAGGAAATAGTTTTCATATTCTTTTATTTAACACAGTGTTATAAATGTAACATATTTTTAAAATAATTATTGTTTCGCATTTGAAGAAAATTGGTTATATAAATCTTATTTTTGTTGAAATACAATTCTTAAATGAAGCGCTACACAATAACAGCAGCTTTACCTTACACCAATGGACCTTTACATATTGGTCATTTGTCAGGGGTTTACATACCTGCCGATATTTATGCAAGATACTTAAGGCTGTGTGGCAAAGATGTCGTATTCATTTGTGGAAGTGACGAACACGGGGTTGCTATTTCGATTAAAGCATCAAAAGAGAAAACTACTCCAAAATTAATTATAGATAAATATGATGAAATTATTAGAAAGTCTTTCGAAAGTTTTGGAATTTCCTTTGACAATTACTCTAGAACATCCAGACAAATTCATTATGACACAGCTTCAGAATTTTTCAAAAAATTAAATTCAAATAATAAATTTATTGAAATGACTTCTGATCAACTTTTTGATAAAACTCATAATAAATTTCTTGCAGATAGATTTGTCACTGGGACTTGCCCCATATGTTCTTATGAAGATGCATACGGTGATCAATGTGAAAAATGTGGTAGTTCATTGAATGCAAATGATTTGATTAACCCTAAATCAACTTTGTCTGGTGACAATCCCATCTTAAAAAAAACTAAACACTGGTATTTACCTCTAAACAAATATGAAAATTTTATCAGGGATTGGATATTAGATACACACAGAGAAGACTGGAAAGTAAATGTTTACGGGCAGGTAAAGTCTTGGATTGATGATGGTCTTAAACCGAGAGCTGTGACAAGAGACTTAGATTGGGGTATTCCAGTACCAGATAAAGAAGCCGAAGGAAAAGTTTTGTATGTATGGTTTGATGCACCAATTGGTTACATTTCATCAACTAAAGAGTGGGCAAGAGAAAATAAAAAAAAATGGGAGGATTATTGGAAAAACGATGAAACTGAATTAGTACATTTTATTGGAAAAGATAATATTGTTTTTCATTGCATTATTTTCCCATCGATGCTTAGAGCTCATGGAGAATATATCTTACCTAAAAATGTTCCCGCTAATGAATTCTTAAATCTTGAAGGAGAAAAAATCTCAACTTCTAACAATTGGGCGGTATGGATTCATGAATATTTAGAGGATTTTCCAGATAAGGAAGATGTAATGAGGTATGTTTTAACTGCTAATATGCCTGAAACCAAGGACAGTGATTTTACTTGGAAAGATTTTCAAGCGAAAAATAATAATGAGCTTGTAGCAATTTACGGTAATTTTGTAAATAGAGTGATTGTACTTATCAATAAATATTATACTGGTGAAATTCCAAAGCCAGATCTATATACGGAGGAAGATGAAGATATAATAAATTCCGTCAAAATGATAAGAGACAAGATAAGTTTGACTATAGAAAAATTTAGATTCAGGGAATCAAATTCTGAGATGATAAAAATTGCAAGAATTGGAAACAAATATCTTGCTGATAACGAGCCCTGGAAAAAAATTAAAAATAATCCTGAAAGAACTAAAACAATATTATTTATATCAATTCAATTAGTTTCTGCTCTTGCATATTTAAGTGAACCTTTCCTTCCCTTCACTTCACTAAAACTCAAAGGTATTCTTAGAATAAAAAAACAAATTGAATGGGAAGAAATACTTAATTCCAATATCATTGAATCTGGACATAAAATAAATAGAGAATCTTTCCTTTTTGAAAAGATTGAAGATGAAGAAATTTATAGTCAACAACAAAAATTAGAAACAACTAAGAAATAAAAAATCCCTTTGTTTGTGGGATTTTTAGTCACTAAAATGATTTTTATTGCATATCACCCTTGTTATGAATTAGAACTTCCTAAAGGTCACCGTTTCCCTATGGATAAATATCCCATGCTTAGGGAACAACTTATTTATGAGGGTACATTTTCAAAGGAAAACTTTTTTACACCAAAAAAATTAGATAGAAATATTATTGAAAAAGTTCACAACAAAAATTATGTTAAAAAATTATTAAATCTTTCTTTAAATAAAAGTGAGGTTAGGAAAATTGGTTTTCCTTTAAGCAAAAAATTGATTAATAGAGAAATGACAATTGCAGGTGGGACGTTTGAGTGTTGTATAAAGGCATTCGATAATGGTATATCATTTAATATAGCAGGGGGTACTCATCATGCATTTAGCGACAGAGCAGAGGCCTTTTGCTTGTTGAATGACCAGGCCATTGCAGCTCAATATTTAATAAATAAATATAAAATAAGAAAAATATTAATCATTGATTTAGACGTACATCAAGGAAATGGGACAGCTGAAATTTTTAGAAAAAACAACAAAGTGTTCACTTTTTCTATGCATGGGAAAAAAAATTATCCTTTTCAAAAAACAAAAAGTAATTTAGATATTGAACTTTTAGATGGAACTGAAGACCAACAATATCTAAAAATTCTCAAAGAAAAATTGAATATGATATTTAATAACATAAAACCTGAATTCATTTTTTATTTATCTGGAGTAGACATTTTAAAAACAGATAAACTTGGGAGACTAAATATGACAATAGAAGGGTGTAAATTGAGAGACGAAATTGTTCTTAGCAAATGCTTCGAAAATAAAATACCAGTTCAATGTAGCATGGGAGGTGGTTATTCAGAAGATTTAAAAATTATTTTAGAAGCTCATTCAAATACATTTAGGATCGCCTCTAAAATATTTTAAATTCTTAACTATATAGTAATAAATTAAAAAAGTTGAAAACTTGTTGAAATAAATTTTTGTGTCATACCCAAATACTTTTCTATATAATGTAAATTAGGTTTAATGTATATAGAAAAAAATGTTCGCTTTTTACTTGAAAAGCTTTTAAACAGCTACAGAGAAAATAAAATATCATATTTAAATTCTGCAGATAGTCAATATCAACCTGCTTTTAATCGTTTTTTTAATCATCAGGCAATTATACGAAACAATATGTTTTTTGATATCTCAAACATATTATCTGAAATAGGAATTGAAGTGGAAGATGTAATTCTTAAAAGACCCGATATAAAACAATTTATGTCAACAAAAATTGAAAAAGAAAAAGAAGATTTATTTTATAAAAACTTAAAAAAAGATGTTGAATTAAAAGAAATTCTTCTAAAGCTTGTTAAAATAGACAGTGAAAACAACAGAATAGAAGTATACAAAAAACATTTAGAAAAAATTTCTGAAAGTAATAAAGCAAATAAATCCTATAGTATTGAGGTAAAAGAAAAGATGTTTTTAGCTAATTAATTTAAACCTATCTAAAGTCCTCCAACCTTTCAAAAAGAATATTATAACTTAAAAATAATTTTTTAAGATTTTTATTCAAGTTCTTAACATCATTTTGATAATTATTTAATTTACATTTTAAAATATTTGTTTTAAGAACTTTTAATCTACCTCTAATTTCTGGTCTAGACACAAAATTATTATTTTTTACGTTTAATAAATTATTACACTTAACTAGTGTTTCATCAAGGAAAGATTCGATACCATTTGGGTTAAGTTTTGTTAGATCTTCAATCGAAATTTTTAGATCTCTTAATTCAGAAACTAACTGAATAATTGAATCTCCGTAGGAATTTTTTTCAGGGACATATATTTGGAAGTTTTTTTTTAATGGTATTTCATTAACTTTTGAAATATTTTCTTTCTTTTTCAAATCTATTTGATTTTGACAAGAGAAAACGATTAATGAAACAAATGAATAAAAATATTTCAAACTTCTTATATTAAATTTTTTAGTGTGTTTAATTGAAGTAAAAGTATCGAAAAAAATAAAATGTTTAGAACATATAGATGATGGGTAAAAGATCCACTTACTTTTATATTTAAAATATGATATATGCAGTTTAATGGAAAGGCTACAATAACCCATCCAAAATAATTTTTTAAAGGGGCTTTACCTCCATCAAATTCCCAAAAATCTAATACTGGAGCAATGGGCTCGATAACAGCGTCAAGCATAACCATAAGAAAAACACCCATTATTATTTTAATGAATATTGAGTCAAACAAAGTTGCAGAAAGAGCTGAGCATGATATAGTTAATATTGCCCAATTTGCTCCTATCAACAATGGTACATCGAAAAACTTGTAGCCCAAGGCACCTCCGTATTTATAATCTCCAAAAATAACTCCAAAATTTACTCCCAATATTTCTGAAATCATACCAATAAAAAAGCAGGAAAATATAAATATAATTGTTTTAAAATAATTTTTATTAACATAAACTAGAAGGAAAAATGAGACAGATAGATTTAGGGGAGTTAAATTTATAAACCACTCCGAATTTCCATACAAAATTCCTAGGATACCAGAGAGATGAAAAATCCATATAATAAGAATGCTAATTAAATTAGTTGATATACCGTATTTTGTTAGATTCAATTTTTATTAATTAATTCAGTCGTTATTTTAGCGGATAGCAAACAAAGTGGAATTCCTCCACCAGGGTGAACACTTCCTCCACAAAAATAAAGATTTTTAATTTTTCTTGAGAAATTTGGATGTCTCAAAAAAGCAGAAAAAAGACCGTTACTTGAAGAACCATATAACGAACCTTTATGAGATTTTGTTCTCTCTTCGATAATCTTTGGTGTAAATATTTTTTCTTCCTGAATAAAAGGAGATATTGACTCACCGAGTATACACTCAAGCCTTTTAAGGACTATTTTTTTTAAATTTTTCACTTCCAAATCCCAATTTTGGCCGTTATCTTCACAGGTATTAATCATAACAAACCAATTCTCACAGTTTTCAGGAGAATCTGCTGGAATTTCTTTGGAAGTTATATTTACATAGATAGTAGGATCATCATAAATATTTTTTTGATTAAAAATTGAATTGAATTCTTTACGATAATCTTTTGAAAAGAAAACATTATGTAAATCTAAATTATCAAATTTTTTGGACACTCCCCAATAAAATATCACAGCCGAGCTCGACCTTTCTTGATTTTTTATTTTTGTTGGAAATTTCACTTTAGGAAGCAACTTTTCATAGGTGGGATAGATATCCATGTTAGATATTATTGTATCAAAATATAAGTTTTTACTGTCTACAATCAGTCCTATAGCCCTATTTTCTTTTAAAATTATTTCACTTACAAACTTATTGAATTTAAAAATTACACCTTGCCTTTTAGCTAGTTCATATAAACTTTTTGTTATACTATGCATTCCCCCCTCAGGAATGTATGTCCCATAATGAGATTCCAAATGCTGAATAACTGTCATTATCCCTGGGGTAGAATACGGAGACGACCCATTATAAGTAGCGTATCTATTATAAAATTGAACTAAATGTGGTTCTTTTAGAATCCCTTCATTTACTTCAGATAAAGTTTTTCCAATTTCAAAAATTGATAATTTGGATAAAGCTTTTATTGTTTTAATAGACAAAAAAGTATCTAGTTTGTGGAGAGATTTTTTTAAAAATAAATCCGAAGTTAAATCATATTTTTTTTTGGCCTTATCTAAGTATTTTTTCAGGATTTTATTATCTACACCAAACTCTGAATTTACTTCATTAAAAAATTTATTTTTATCTGCGAAAGCGGTTAGTTTTTTACCATCTTGCCAAAAGTATTTACAAATAATTTCTTTTTTTTTGTAGTTAAAAAAATCTCTAGGGTTTTCATTAAATAAATGAAATAATTCATCAACGTACTCGGGCATTGTAAATAGTGGTGGCCCTGCGTCGAAACGATATTTTCCAAGTTTAAAAGACGTTAGTTTCCCCCCCGGATATTCGTTAGCTTCGAAAACATGTACTTCATATCCCAAATTTGATAATCTAATTGATGCAGATAGGCCCGAGACCCCTGAACCTATTATACCTACTCTTTTTTTCATCACTTTAAATAATAATCTTTATTAATATAAAAACGACAAAACAGCTCTTCTGAATACCAACTTTCGTTTTTTGTTTTTTTTATAATACTCCTGTGAACATCATTTTTATATGCAAATTCTTTAACGTTATCGATGCTATCCCATAAGCTTATAGTTGCTTGCTCAAGAAAGGGGATTTCGCCGATTCCTTTGTAAAAATATACACCCTTAGCATTTGATATTTCATTGCTTGCTTTTGGGATACTTCTCCAGAAGCTAAATATTTTTATTGGAGAAATTCTTGCCCTAGTCAAAATAGCAATTTTTAAATTTTTGAGTTTTGGAACACCGAAATTATTAGAAAAAGGATTAATTCCAGCCCACCTTCCAATAGATTGAAATGGAGTTAAAGATAAAACACGTATCTGATTGGCCTTTTTTAGATGCTTTAAGAAAAATTTATTTTTTCTAATAAAGTAATTTGCATCATTATCATTTTCCCAAACTGATAAAAAACAATAAGTTTTGAAATCTGGATATAAACCAAACCCACTCTTTCCTCCTGTTCCAAGCAATCTGCAAAATTTAAGTCCTTTTACATTTTTCATGTATCTCCTGTATGTTCCCATTTGGGAAAAAGCCCAAAATTTATTTTTCTGATATTTAAATACAAAGAACTTAACTACATTGACCATAAGAGTTTCAAACATAATTTAAAAAGTCAAAAGGCTACAAGATTAATTATAAGTTAAAATTATAATTGTGAGCAAAAATACTATAAATTTTAAAACCTCTGTTATTAGGATTTTTGAATTTGACTTTTAAAAAAAAAGACGCATTAGACCAAATTGAAATAAACTTTTAAAAATGTATTAAACAAAATTGTTTTTTATAATTTAATTATTCTATTAGTATATTAAAATTGATAATACTCCACCCCTTAATTATTTACATATTCAATAGATTTGACTATTTTTGGTAAAATTCTTTAATGACTCCTGGATTTGTTGCATATTTTGTTTTATTCACAACCATTTTGGTTTGTTTTTTCATCATTAGAGACATGAATAAGAAATAACTCGTGAAAAGAATCCATCTTTTTATTGATAGATTTATATACATTTTGATTTTTTTAAATGTATCAGCTATGGTTTTTGAATCTCACGAAAGCATAAGAAAATCATACGGTAGTTTGTTTTATTATTTTGAGCTCATATCAATTGTTATTTTTTCTTTGGAGTACATATATAGGATATCTTACTCTTTTATTGAAAAAGGCATGAAAGGGGCGGTAAACTATATTTTTAGTTTTTTTGGTTTAATTGATTTAATCTCAATTTTACCTTTTTATTTAAACCAATTTATCAACCTTGATGGAAGGTTTTTAAGGATTTTGAGACTTTTCAGGTTAACAAGAATTTTTAAATTCGGAAGGGATAGTAATTCTTTAAAGCTTTTCACTAAAGCTCTTATTTCAGTAAAAGAACAGTTATTGTTCACATTATTTTTATCTGCTCTTACCATTCTTTTTTCAGCCTCTGCAATATATTATCTAGAAAATGAAGCTCAACCAGATAAATTCTCAAGTATCACAGAGTCCGTTTGGTGGGCAACAATATCACTTGCAACTGTCGGATATGGAGATGTTTACCCTATAACTGTAGGAGGTAAAATTTTTGCCACTATAATTTCGCTTGTAGGAATCGGTGTAGTTGCAATACCTACTGGAGTAATTAGTGCATCTTTCGTTGAAGAAATTTATAAAGAAAGAATTAAAAGAAAAGAGGATCAATAATTTTATTTT
This sequence comes from Flavobacteriaceae bacterium, assembly GCA_045561795.1. Classification (GTDB taxonomy): domain Bacteria; phylum Bacteroidota; class Bacteroidia; order Flavobacteriales; family Flavobacteriaceae; genus TMED96. The sequence goes on along the minus strand of JBJKWZ010000005.1, from coordinate 41,560 downwards.
TGTTTTTATATGAAAAAAATATTTATAATTGGTTCTGGATTTTCTTCTATTTCGGCATCAACTTATCTTGCTAAAAAAGGACATGACGTTACAGTTTTTGAAAAAAATTCGACTGTTGGAGGTAGAGCTAGACAATTTAAAAAAGATGGATTCACTTTTGATATTGGTCCTTCTTGGTACTGGATGCCCGATGTTTTTGAAAGCTATTTTAACGACTTTGGCAAGAAAGTTAGTGACTATTATAATTTAGAAAAATTAAATCCAGCCTATGAGGTTTATTTCAATACACTTGATTCTATAAAAATTGGCGATTCATTAGAAAAAATCTGTGCAGAATTTGAAAGAATCGAAACAGGTAGTAGTATTCTTTTAAAAAGGTTCATGAAAAAGGCTGAAAAACACTATGAAATTGCAGTCAAAGATATGGTTTATAAACCTGGAATTTCTCCCCTTGAATTAGTCAATAGTAAAACTATTGTAAGGTTGAAATATTTTTTTACAAACATCAAAAAAGAGGTGGAAAAAGATTTTAAAAATGAAAAACTTTCGCAGATTTTACAATTCCCTGTACTTTTTTTAGGTGCAAAGCCATCTAAAACTCCTGCTTTCTATAACTTCATGAATCATGCAGATTTTGGTTTGGGTACATGGCATCCCAAAAACGGAATGTACAGTGTAATTGAAGGAATGAAAAAATTAGCAGAGGAGATGGGGGTGTCATTTGAAACAAATCAAAGAGTAGAAAAAATTATTGTAAATCGAAATGCTGCTAGCGGAATTGTTTCCAATGGTGAAAATAAGTACTGTGATGTCCTAGTTAGTGGTGCTGATTATCACCACACCGAAAGTCTTTTAGAAAAAAAATTTAGATCCTATGATAAAAGCTATTGGGAAAGAAAAATATTTGCCCCATCTAGTCTGTTGTTTTTTGTTGGTCTTGATAAAAAAATAAAAAGAGTATCTCACCATACACTTTTTTTTGATGTTGATTTCGACCTCCATGCGGCTGAAATATATGATAAGCCAAAATGGCCTTCCAATCCCCTTTTTTATGGTAATTTCCCATCAATAACTGATCCTTCAATGGCACCAGCTGGTAAGGAAGCATGTTTTTTTCTAATCCCTATAGCCCCTGGGATTAGTGACTCTCAAAAAACAAGAGAAAAATATTTCGAAATCTTAATTAACAGATTAGAAAAACTGACAAATCAATCTATAAAGGACTTTGTGCTTTTTAAAGAATCTTTCTGTGTCAAAGATTTCGAAAAAGACTACAACTCATATAAAGGAAATGCCTACGGACTTGCAAACACGTTGAAACAAACTGCATTTCTTAGACCAAAAATGATAAGTAAAAAGGTAAAAAATCTTTATTTTACTGGGCAACTAACTGTACCTGGTCCAGGTGTACCTCCCTCGATAATATCTGGTAAAATTGTTTCAGATTTAATATGAAACTTAGGTCTGAGGGTTAAGGACCCAATAAATAATTTTATATTCTCTTTCTCTAGCGGCAATTACCGAGTCAAGCATCCTATAACTTCCATCAAGAAATTCTTTATATAAATCAACCTGAACTTTCACCTCAAGTTCCCACATTTCAACACGCTTGAACAGATTGTATCTTATAAATTTATCTGATTGGATATATTTTCTATTTTTAATCCAAAATCGGTTATCATTAAGGTCAAATGGAGGAAGGTCATAAACCCATTTTGAGGCGACTCTGTCAATAAATTGATTTACATACCTGTGTTCGATACCATTTTTCCCAGTATTTTCAATAAGGTAATTTATATCTTGTCCATCATATGCATCTGTCATTCTTCTTCCAACTATATCAGGTAAAAGCCTAAACGTTCCATCAAGTTTTATTGCCTCAAAAGTAGTTCTGGGGGGACTAAATGGATTTCTCTGGACATATTGAGCCATAGGTGCAAAATGAAACCCACCGTATTCTTTATCATCAGGATCATCCCACCAATCTATAAATACGGAATCGCTATCTTTCTCCCATTTTAAAAATTGTTTGGTAAACATTGCTACTACCCAGTCGAGTTCATCTGAATATACTTGAGTATATTCAATCATTTCCTCTATTTCATCTCTCAACTTGTATAAATTTTCTATACCGTCGTCTCTTTCGTCGTCTCTCATACCCTTTTGTTCAACTCCAAATGACAAGAGAACTCCAAAAAAAACTATTGCAAAATTAACAGCACCTTCTTTTAACTTATCATAAAAATCACGCAAAGAAAAACGGTCTCCTAAAGTGATTAATCTTAGAAACCAATTTAATTTTTCTTTTTTTATCCCTTTTTCGTTATCACTCATTTAATTACTAGAATTGAATTACACTATAAAGATACGAAAGACTTTTTTTTGTCAAATATTTCTGTAATAACTGACTTTAAAAATTGGTGAACTTCGTCTAATATCTTAAAATCTAGCGCATCTTCACCTTTATTTTTTAATTGGATAATTCCTTTTAGAGGAGATTTCAAGGAAATGACTCCTGCTTTGAAATTTTCAACACTTTCCCCCTCAATTTTTAAAGCTAACAGGTAAAGCAAGAGTTGAAATTGATTATTTAGTTTGTAATCTCCTTTAAAAAGCTCAAAATCACTTGTGCATATTAAATTTTTAGGATCCATATACCCAGTTTTATAATCTATAATTCTAACCCTATCGTTAAATTTATCAATCCTATCAATTTTACCCTTTAAAAAAACTTCTTTTTTTAAATTTAAATTTACTTTAAAGTCCCTTTCAATATCTAAGATGATAATTCGATTGTTATTTTTAATTAGTTTTTTTTCTTTATTCATCAAAAGTCTAATGGCTCTTTCGTATGCGGAAATAATTAAAATATTCTCACCACTAAAGTCGTATTTATCTCCATAATATTTTTTGAAATAGTGTAGTAAAGTGGATTTAACTTTTTTCAAAATTTTATCATAATATGAAATTTTCATTTGTTTTTTCAAATATGGAGTGTATAGTTCTTCTAAAGTCTTATGAATCATTATTCCTCTTTCCAAATTATTTAAAATATTTGTTTGAGGAATGTAATCTGGAATTTCTAAAATATATTTATAATAGAAATCCATTGGATTGTTTAAATATTTTGATAGCGAAGTAGCCGAAAATCCATTTTTTGAAATATATTTTAATTTTTCAATTATTGCATTTGTTTTATCAATTTTTGGTTCCTTTATTAATGAGTTTTTAATTTTTTGATTTAAAATTACTTCTTGAAAATTATGAGATAGAATTTTTGAAAATGAAATTTGTCTTATATATCTACTTTTTTCACTTAAGAATCCTACTCTTGTAGATCCATTATAAAGAAGAAAAATATTTTTAGCGCGTTGAAGAATTCTAAAAAAATGATATGAGTTTATAGAATCTTTCTCTAAAAAGGTTGGGATTCCAAATGCTTTTCTTATACTAAAAGGGAAAAAACTATCATCACGTTTACTTTGAGGAAAAGTTCCTTCATTGACATTAGTGATTATAACATTTTCAAAGTCTAGTGCTCTGGTTTGTAAAATCCCCATAATTTGAATTCCATTCATTTTATCACCTTTAAAGTCAAGTTTCTTAGTCTTGAGTGATTCACTCATTATGTAATACAATGCATGTTTTGGTATTTTGAAATGGTTGTCCTTAATTTCAATTATCATTTCTTCAAATGTATCTAACAAGATATCAAATACTGAAAAATTGAATTTATCCAAATTTTTATTTTTTCTTGTGAATTTTATAATTGAAATTGAGTCTTGAAGACACATGAAAGCATCTTCTTTAGGAGAAAAAATTTTAAGTAATATTTCCGTATCCAAAAAAAACTTAATTTTTTCATAACTAATTTCATCATGAGAAGAAAATATAATTCTATTTAAACTGTCTATTTTATCAGCTTGATTTTTAAAAATAAATTTTTTAGAAAATGGATTATTTATTATTTGAGATAAAGAACTAATTTTAAAATTATTGTTTGAGAAACTAGAGTGAAAATTAAAATATGTAAGAAAAAACCTTATTATTGGTAGAGGTGTTAGTTTGTATCCCATTGTAATATTCCACTTTTTATCCGTAATATTCAAGTTGGATAAAAGAGGAGATAAAATTCCTTCATTGCCTAAAACAATTACAGTATTATTATTTAAATTCTTCGTTATTTCTGAAACTTTTAATGCCTGTTCGTAATCTGTATTAGTCGATATTGCTTTAATTCTTTTATTTTGAATGTAGTTGTTGGATTCAAAAATGAAAGGTTTTTTCTTGTAATAATTCCATTCTCTTTGATATTCTTTTATGAACTTGGCTGCTGAATGTGAATCTTTATTAAAGAAATATTTATCAAGATCCCACAAAACAGAACCTTGGTTGGTATCTAATATTGTTTGAAAAATCAGTTTTTCTGAATTATTAAGAGCATTAAAACCAATCATATAATAAAAGTGATTTTTGCTTTTAATGTAACTTTTAAATTTTTTTATTGCCTCACGGTGCAAAATTCCAGTAGTACCTATTCTATTAGCAAGCAAGATTTTAGAAAACTCTTGATGAAGCTTTTCAATTAATTTCCAAAACTTTAAATCATTTTCATTTGAGTTATTATCAAATAGATTCTCCATTTTTTCATACTCATATAGATCTTTAAAGATCAATTTAGAATCAATGATGTTGGTGTCAATTTTGTTAAAATCTGAAATTAACTTGGGTGCCCATTTTATAAAATTTTCAAAATCCTCAGTTGGATTATTTTTAAAAACCTCATTATAAACTTTGTATAGGTATAGGTATTCTTGAGTTTTGGAAGCCTTACTTAAATCAGACAGCTCAGCTATAAAATCCTTTATAGAATATACGTTTGGAGAAAATTGCGGAGAATGAATTTTTTTACTTAATAAGCTAATAAAAATAGAACATAATCTTTGTGTAGGAAGTATTACTGTAATTTTACTTAAGTCTTTATTCTCTTTTAAAATTCTTACAATAGATTCATTTAAAAATGTTTTCAAAATATTTTAAATTAAGTTTTAATTAGTTTGTAGAATTAATTTGTTCAACTGACAACTTATTCTGTTGTATATAAACAATAAAACCTAAAGTTTCCTTTTTTAAAATCTCCCTTACGTATTTCAAATATTCAATCACTTGAATATTATCTTCTTCTTTTTTTAAGCCAGTTTTATAATCGATTACAACGCATGTTTTATCGTTAAAAGAAATACGATCTGGTCTAAGAATATTTTTATCTGGCAGAAGTATACTTTTTTCGTTCATTGACACATAACTTTTTGAAAAATATTTTTTTATCATGGGATGGAAATAAATTTTTTTAAAGATTTTTATAAAATATTGTTTTTCTTTTTTATCAAATTTATATTTTAAAAAATACTTATCCACAACCCTTTGAATATCTTCCTGATAGTAAATATGTGATAACAATTCATGTATCAAAGCACCTCTTTCTCTAGACTCTTTTTTAATATTTTCGCTATAGCTGTTAGGGTAAAAAAGTTTTTCTTTAAAATTACTCTTGTCTGTGTCATAAATTAATTCCTCAGTTTCAATTTTAACTTTACTAGCTTTTAATCTTTTTTTATTTTCTACTTTCCCCCATTCAAAAATTCCTTTTTTAGTTGGCTTTTTAAACTTTAAAATATCTTTCAAGATCTTTGAATACGAATATAAATTCTCATTTTTATTACTCGATATAATAAATAGTTGATTAACTGCTCTAGTTGTGGCTACATAAAAAAAATTCCAAGAATCGGTTTCCTCATCAGCTTTAATTTTATCATGGATACCCTTCCAATAATTTCCAAATTTAGATATTTTTTTTGTGAAGTTTATCCTTGCATATCCTACATCATTTCGCAAAAATCCTGAAGTGTTAAACCAAACTTTTTTCGCTTTTCGATTATATATTAGTCTATCTGAAAAAGGTACAATAACAACTGGAAACTCCAACCCTTTTGCTTTGTGTACAGTTATAATTTTTACTCCATTTACTTCATCATTCAAAGCAACAGACCATTTGGATGAATTAATTTGCCAATTTTTTAAAAAATCAAGTGGGCTTGCGATTTGTTCCAAATTTTCTAATTCTAGAATTTTATCCAAAAAACTATTTACAAAAGTGTTTTTTAAATCTATCCACGGAAAGTCAAAACATGCTTTTTCTATACAAGTAAATAAAGAATAATTATTAAAGTCATCTAAATTAAAAATTAGATTATTTTGTTTTAAAATTTGATCCATAGATTTATTCAAATTGTTTGTCAAAAAGTCATGAATCCCTTCAACTTTATTTAGAAAATGATACAAAAGTTTTAGGCATTGTACTTTTAATGATAAAACTTCTGGATTTAAAAATAATTCTATGAGATTAACTAAAAATTGAACTTGGTTAGAATCCTTTAATAGTAGAGTATCCGAAATAAAATGCGGAATAGATTCTTCTTGGAATTTAATACTAATATCTCTAGCCTCATCATTCTTTCTTACCAATACGGCTATATCTCTGTAATCAAATCCAGATTTCAAACTAATTTTAATTTTTTCAATAATTTTATTTAGGTACTCTGAAACTATGTTTTCATTTTTATTTAAGAATTCTATTTGTACATAACCCCCTTTTTTATTTTTTGCAATTTGAATTAAGTTTTTGTTATACACTTTTTTGGTTTGTTCATTCTCTAATTGATCAATCAATTTTTGATAGAAAAAATTATTAAAATCAATAATTTTTTTTTGACTTCTGTAATTAGTTTTTAAATATTCAATCTTTGGTTTTAAAAAAAGTAAATCTTTAGATTTTTGTATCTCGACAAATTGTTCAGGTTTAGCACCTCTCCATCTGTAAATGGATTGTTTAGAGTCTCCTACCAAAGTTAAAGTCCCGTGATTATTTCTTTCATCTATGTTTTGTAAACAGTCTTGAATTAAAGATTTTAAAATTATCCACTGTGATTCAGATGTGTCTTGAAATTCATCAATGAAAAAATTATGGTATTTATTTCCTAATTTTTCAAAAATAATGTTGTGGTTTGGATTAGTTGAAAATTGTTTTAGTATCCTATTACTAAAAGTTGATATGAGTATTTTATTTTTTTCATATTGAATTTTATCAATTATTGAAGATACATTAGACAAAAGAGTAAGAGGTACCCAATCCTTAAGGATTTTCTCAATTATACTTATCAAAAGTAAGTTATTTGTGATCTTGTTTAGATCTAATTTAAGGTATGGTAGAGTTTTATTAAATTTTTCAACTAAATCATCTGACGCACTAGCTTTAAGAAAAGCTTCCCCCTTATCTAATTTATCATTTAGTGAAAAAAAACTTTCTAATATTCTGTTATCTTGATTTAAAAGACTCCTTAATTGTTTAAAAAAATATTCATACTTAAATAAATCCACTTTAAATCCTTCTAATTCTAATTTTTCTAATAGTTTGATTGATATTTCTTTGTTTTTATTCTTTAAAAAATCTAATTCATTTTTTAAGTACTTTTCATGTGTATCTCTTTTTTTAATATCATCTTTTCTTACTTGAGTAGCATAAAACTGATCATTTTCATTTAGTATTAATCTACCTGCACCTATAAGATCTTCTTTCAATCTCCAATCGTTTTCTTCATCATTTATCTTTTGATAGGTAAATCTTTCCAATAGATTTGAAATTTGTTTGTCTTTTCCAACCTGCTTAATGAAGTATTCTGCTGTCTCATTTAACACAATTTCATTGTCAATTTCAACATCAAAATTGTAACTCAACTCTAACTCTTTGGCAAAACCCCTAATTATTCTGTGAAATAAGCTATCGATGGTAATTATGTCAAATGTTCCATAGTTGTTTAAAATTTTGTTCAGAATAATTTCTGATTTTTTTGCTAATTCGTTTTTATTAATATCAAGTTGCTTTGTTATGTTTTGGGCCATATTATCAAAGTCATAATTAGAGAAGTTGTAAAGCTGTTCTAAAATTCTTGATTTCATCTCCAAAACAGCAGCATTAGTGAAAGTTATTCCCAACATCTTGTTGAAAGCTTCACCGCTTTTATCTTTAAAAAGATGGACTAAATAATGCTGGACAATTGAAAAGGTTTTTCCTGAGCCAGCCGAAGCATTTAATATTAAAAATGAATTTAAATTATTTACTGTTGACATTACTAAATAAATGTAATTAATCTTTAGCTTTACAATATAAATTTTAAACAAAAAAATATGGCTTTTAAATTACCAGACTTAAATTATGGATATAGTGATCTTGAACCATTTATTGATTCAAAGACAATGGAAATTCATCATTCAAAACATCATCAAGGTTACACAAATAATTTAAATAACGCAATTGAGGGGACAAACTTTCAAGAGATGGGAATAATTGATTTATTAAAGTCAATGGACATGAATAATGCTGCTATAAGGAATAATGGGGGTGGGTTTTATAATCACTCACTTTTTTGGTCAATAATTGGTCCTAATAAAGGAGGTACACCTAATGGGGAAATTTCTGATAAAATCAATTCATATTTCGGTTCTTTTGATTCTTTTAAAGAATTATTTTCAAAAGCTGCCGCTTCAAGATTTGGATCTGGTTGGGCTTGGCTTTGCGTCAAAAAGGATGGATCTTTGGAGATATGCTCAACAGCTAATCAAGATAATCCCCTAATGCCAAGTATAGGATGTGGAGGAATTCCAATTTTAGGTATTGATGTTTGGGAACATGCTTATTATTTAAACTATCAAAATAGAAGACCAGAATATATATCAGCATTTTTTAACATTATAGATTGGGAATCAGTCAGTGAAATCTACAAAAAAGCTACCAGCTAGTTTAGAAAATAAAAGGAGGAAAAAATTCCTCCTTTTGCCCAAATTTCACCATGAACTTAACCTAATTATGTTCTGGTAGCATAAATTTATTATTTAATATTGATTATTAGATACTATTTTAAATTTGTTTTAAAAAAATTTAACTAGTATGCTCTAGAAGAAATTCCTTCATAATAATTTATAAAGGATTTGTTTACAACCCTGTTTCCTCCCGGAGTAGGATAATCACCTGTGAAGTACCAATCCCCTTTGTGGTTTGGACATGCCTCGTGAAGTCCTTCGATTTTCTGAAAAATTATTTTCAAAGGAACATTATTTAATTTAGTAGTTAACATATCGGACATCTTATTTGATATTTCATCATCTGTGAAATTTTTATATATGTCTTTTACATGATTTTCAACCTCTGCTTTTTTATTTTTAAAAGAATTCACACATAAATTGTAAACGCCCTTAACTATACTTGATGTCCCATTTTCTTCATGAAGTTTGATGGCAGCTTGAAATGCAATAAAGTCATCTAGTTTAGCCATATCTATACCGTAACAATCAGGATATCTAATTTGGGGTGCACTTGATACAATTATTATTTTTTTTGGGTTTAATCTATTTAACATTGTTAAAATGCTTTCTCTAAGAGTTGTACCTCTTACAATACTGTCATCCAAGATTACTAAATTATCGGAGGACTTTACTATACCATAAGTAACATCATAAACATGATTTACTAACTCGTTTCTTGAACTATCCTCTGTAATAAAAGTCCTTAATTTGACATCTTTTATTGCAATTTTTTCAATTCGAGGTCTTAATTCTAAAATCTTTTGAATCTTAACTAAATCGAAATTGGATTCTTTTAACTTATCGCTAACCTTATTTCTTAAGTAATCTTGGACTGAACTTATAAGTCCATAGAAAGACGTTTCAGCAGTGTTTGGAATATATGAAAACACAGTATTTTTTAAATCACCTTTTATAGAATCCATAATCTGTTCAAACAAAAGATATCCTAACTTTTTCCTCTCTTTGTAAATATCAGCATCACTACCTCTAGAAAAATAAATTCTTTCAAAAGAACATGACTTTTTTTCGGTTTCTTCGAAAATTTTAACCAGAGATATATCATCAGATTTTTTTAAAATCAGTGCATTGCCTGGGGGTATTTCCTTGATTGAGTTTAATTTAACATCAAAAACCGTTTGAATCACTGGTCTCTCGGAAGCAACAACAGTGAATTCATCGTTATCGAAATAAAACGCTGGTCTAATACCACAAGGATCACGAAGAATAAAAGCGTCTCCATGGCCTATCATACCGGCGATTGTGAATCCGCCGTCCCAATCTTTAGAAGCTTTTTTTAGAATCTTAGAAATATCAAGTCTTTCTGCTATTAAAGGAGATGCGTCAAATTTATTAAATCCTTCTTTTTTTAAATTTTTATAAATTTTAGCAACGGCATCATCCAAAAAGTGACCAATGTTTTCCATGACTGTTATTGTGTCTGAATTTTCCTTAGGATGCTGTCCGAGTTGAACTAGATTAGAAAAAAGTTTTCCCACATTGGTCATATTAAAATTACCTGCTACTATTAAATTCCTATGCATCCAATTGTTTTGTCTAAGAAATGGGTGAACACTTTCTATACTGTTTTTACCAAACGTACCGTATCTTACATGTCCCAACATTAATTCACCTAGAAAAGGAACTGTTTTTTTTAATAAATTTAAATTTTTAGAGAGGCTTGGATTTTTATTTAGTTCTTCTGATATGAGATTAGTTATTCTTTGAAAAATGTCATAAATAGGTTGTTGCTCGCTAGATCTAACCCTACTCATAAATCTTTCTCCGGGATCCATATCAAACTTAATACTAGCAAAACCAGCGCCATCTTGGCCCCGATTGTGCTGTTTTTCAAGCATCAAGTACATTTTATTGATCCCGAAAAGGACAGAACCGTATTTTTCCTGATAATATTCAAGAGGTTTTTTAAGTTTCAAAAGTGCTATTCCACATTCATGCTTAACAGAGTCACTCATATCGACAAATTTAGATCAAATTTATTTTTAATTATAAACTTTTCTAATCTATCTAATATCTTTTTTTTGACAACTTTTTCTATACTTTTGGTTCCCAAACCTTCAACTGTAAAAGAAGCTAGGACCGTTCCTAAAATAAGTCCTTTCTTTATATTATTAAAATCTATACTATTAGTTTTTGATAGGTAAGTCGCCACCCCCCCTGCAAAACTATCACCTGCTCCTGTTGGATCAATAGCTTTAACACTAAATGAGGGTAAAGAGAATTTTTCATCTTTACTATGTAATTCTGCACCTAACTCTCCCTTTTTAATAATAACGTACTCGGGGCCTTTTTTAATAATTTTATGAGCACAATCATCTAAAGATTTTTCTTTTGCCAAAAGGTAGGCCTCCTCATCATTGATAGATATTAAATTTACTTTTGAAATAACTTCGTTTAAATCTTCTAAATTATTGTCCATCCAAAAATTCATTGTATCCAATACTAAAAATTGATTTCTACCTGATAATTGGGCAATACTTTTGTTTTGAACTGAAGGGTGTAAATTTCCCAATACGACAATGTTACTATCTTTAAAATTTTCTGGAATAATTGGGTTAAAGTTTTCAAGGACTCCTAGTTTTGTCTCTAAAGTAGTTCTTTTGTTTATATCCTTATGGTATTTTCCACTCCAGAAAAAGCTTTCTTTATTTTTAACAATCTCAACTCCCGAAATGTCTGCACCTGTAGATTTTATTCTATTTAAATATTCTAAAGGGAAATCGTCTCCAACGACAGAAACAATGCCAAAATTATCGGAAATTTTAGAAATTGAAAAAGAAATATATGTTGCAGCTCCACCCAGAATAATTCCTGACTTTAAAGAAGGAGTTTGGATTGAATCGAAGGCAAGAGTGCCAATTACTAGTATTTTTTTGCTCATTGATAAGTTAATTACTCGTAGGTTCTGTTCATTTTAATTTCCTTTATTATCAAGTTTTTCATAATAGAAATCATGCTCTATAGGATTGTTTTTTGCTGCCTTAACCGCTAAGTCGTCACACCTTTCATTTTGGGGATGATGATTATGTCCTTTAATCCAATTAAATTTAACATTGTGCTTATCATTCATTTTTAAAAAACGAATCCATAAATCTTGATTTTTAATTTTTTTAAAATTATTGTTTTTCCATTTAAACACTCTTTTAAGTTCAACTGAGTCAACAATATATTTTGAATCGGTAAAAACTTTAACATTACCTTTTTTTATCTTTAATTTCTCTAGTGCAACGACTACTGCAAGTAATTCCATTCTATTATTAGTTGTATATACAAATCCCTTTGAGTATTCTTTAACATAGTTTTTCTTTTCCAACTCTAAAATTATTCCGTACCCTCCAGGACCAGGATTACCCAGTGAAGAACCGTCTGTGTAAATATTAATACTTTCTGCCATATAATAACTGATATATTATTGTTGGGAAATACTTTATTTCTAAATTTTTGATTTTCTCTTTGATCGTGTTTAAAGTTTCATCTTTTTGGAGATTTATTTTCTTTTGAAATATAACTTCTCCCCTGTCATACTTTTCATTTACATAGTGAATAGTTATTCCTGTTTCTTTTTCATTATTTAAAAGAACTTGATTATGAACATTATCACCATACATTCCTTTACCCCCATACTTTGGTAACAAAGAGGGATGAATATTGATGATTTTTTTTTTAAAAATTTCGATTAATTTAGAAGGTATTTTTTTTAAATATCCTGCTAATATTATCAAATCAGGCTTAAAGTTTTGGCATTCTTTAATCAAATACGTTTTATTGTCAATTTCAAACAGCATACAAGGTATTTTTAAATTTGTCATTTTTTTAAAGACACCAGCATTTTTTACATTACATAATACTTTTACTTCATTTTCCGAATCAGTTTTTTTTAAAAATTTAGAAATATTTTCAGCATTTGATCCATTACCTGAAGCTAATATCAATACTTTTTTCATTATATATTAGACATTAAATTTTAAATAAAATCATACTAATATAAATGGTTTAATAAGTTTTAGGTATAAATTTTTAAAATTAAAATTACATTTTAATCATTTTATCATTAGAAATCGTCCAAAGATTTATTATTTTTGACAAACAATTTAAAACCAAGATATTATGTCTGACATAAATTCAAGAGTAAAATCAATCATTGTAGATAAATTAGGTGTTGATGAAGGTGAAGTTGTCCCTGACGCGAGCTTTACAAATGACCTTGGTGCAGATTCCCTTGACACTGTTGAACTTATAATGGAATTTGAAAAAGAATTCGATATTCAAATTCCAGATGACCAAGCTGAGAATATTTCGACTGTAGGCCAAGCTATCCAGTATATAGAACAAGCTAGTTAATTTTTAAATGAATCCAAGACGAGTAGTTGTTACCGGATTGGGAGCGTTGACACCTATAGGTAACTCTGTTTCAGATTATTGGAAAGGACTTATAGGTGGTAAAAGTGGTTCTGCTCCAATTACTTACTTTGATACAACCGATTTCAAAACCAAATTTGCATGTGAATTAAAAAACTTTAATGTACTCGATTTTATTGAGAAAAAAGAAGTGCGAAGACAGGATAAATTTTCTCAATATGCTACTATATGTTCTGATGAAGCCATTAAAGATTCAAATCTCCTTAATTCAAAAATTGATTCCAATAAGATTGGGGTTATCTGGGGAGCAGGGATTGGAGGAATTGAGACATTTCAAAATGAGATGGAAAATTTTTTCTCAAATAAAAAACCAAGATTCAATCCATTTTTTATACCTAAACTGATTGCTGATATTGCTCCAGGCCTTATATCTATTAAATATGGCTTTAAGGGACCAAATTTCACAACCGTCTCTGCATGTGCTTCTTCCTCAAATGCAATTATAGATGGTCTAAATTATATTCGTTTAGGTTACGCAGATGTTATAATTGCGGGAGGTTCTGAAGCAGCTGTAACATGTGCAGGAATAGGAGGATTTAACGCAATGCATGCTTTATCTACAAGAAACCATGAGCCCGATAAAGCCTCACGTCCCTTTGATAGTGAAAGAGACGGATTTGTTTTAGGTGAGGGAGGAGGATGCATTATCTTAGAAGATTTGAACCATGCGGTTAAAAGAAATGCCAAAATTTATTGCGAACTTGCTGGCGGTGGATTATCTGCAGATGCACACCACATGACAGCACCACATCCTGAAGGAAATGGAGCAAAAAAAGTAATGCAAAATTGTTTACAGGATGCTAAATTAACTGTTGATGAAGTTGATCATATAAATATGCATGGGACATCAACTCCACTAGGAGATATTGCAGAAACTAGAGCTGTCCTTGACGTTTTTAAAAGTAGTGCTTATTCCATAAATATAAATTCTACAAAATCAATGACAGGCCATCTTTTAGGTGCAGCTGGAGCAATCGAAGCTATTTCTTGTATTTTGTCTATAAAAAACAACAAAATTCCTCCCACAATAAACCATTTTACAAAAGATAAACAAATAGATTCTAAATTAAATTTTACTTTCAATAAATTTCAAGAACGAAATGTTAGAGTAGCGCTTTCTAATACTTTTGGATTTGGTGGTCACAATGCATGTTTAGTTTTCAAAAAATTTGAGTGAAAAAAATATTGATACAAATGAAGGCTAAAAGATTGTTTTTAAATATAGACCCCCAAGATATTGACGATTTTTCAGTGGTTGCTATTCATACAAATTTGGAAGCCTATTTAGTTGCTTATAAATTGAATCAAAATCTTGGATGTCTTCTCCGTAATTCAAAAAAAAAATCTATAAATGATATTTATACCAGATTTAAATACATTTCAAAAATATCAAAAGATAATTGGGAATTAATTTCAAATCATTACGAAAATGACAAAATTTTTACCAAAAAAAACCTACTTTTCAATATAAATGAAATGAATAAGAAGAGTTTAATTCCCACATTAGGTTCTGTTGATTTTTTCTTCAAAGTTCCAAAGTTTAAAATTATCAACCATTGGGTCAAGAAGATTAGAAACATAGATGGAATCCAGCTAGCTTATGAGATTGATAAAAGAGTACAAAACAATCTTGAAAATTTAATTTTTGATTAATGAAAAATATGAGAAAAACAAAAATTATAGCCACCTTGGGGCCCTCTTGTTCCACTCCAAAAATTATTGAAAAAATGATGCTTAGTGGAGTTGATGTGTTCAGAATAAATTTTTCTCATGCTAATCATTCTGAGATTGAAAAAATAATCTCTACAATTAGGTCCCTCAATAAAAAAAATAATTATTATACTTCAATTTTAGCAGATTTACAAGGGCCCAAATTAAGAATAGGAAATGTTGATGAACATGTAAACATTATAAAAGACGACATTTTAGAATTTTGCTCTGAAAAAAAATTTACTGGAAACAATAAAAGAGTTTACGTTAAATATAAAAAATTCGCAAAAGATGTTAAAATTGGGGAAAAGCTTCTAATTGACGACGGAAAACTAATTTTTGAGATATTAGAAACTGACAATGAATGTAATGTGAAAGCCAGAGTGATTCAAGGAGGACCTTTATTTTCAAAAAAAGGAATTAACCTACCTAACACAAAGATTTCATTGCCAGCCTTAACTGAAAAAGATTTTGAAGATGCTATTTTTTCTATAAATCAAAAGGTAGATTGGATTGCACTTTCTTTCGTTAGAAATGGTAATGACTTAAATGAACTAAAAAAAATAATTCAAGAAAAGTCCAAACACAAAATACCTGTTATATCAAAAATTGAAAAACCTGAAGCTCTTGAAAATATAGACGAAATTATTGCAAATTCAGATGGAATTATGGTGGCAAGAGGAGATTTAGGAGTTGAAGTTTCAGCTGCCAAAGTTCCATTAATTCAAAAACAACTTGTAAATAAGTCAAAGAAAGCTCGAATCCCAGTAATTATTGCAACTCAAATGATGGAAGGTATGATTAAAAGTTTGACTCCAACAAGAGCTGAAGTAAACGATGTTGCAAACTCAGTAATGGATGGAGCTGATGCAGTGATGCTATCTGGAGAAACCTCTGTCGGTAAGTATCCCATTAAAGTAGTTAGCGAAATGTCTTCAATATTAAAAACTGTCGAGAATTCTCCTTTAATTAAGGTCCCCCAATCACCTCCGTCTGTAAGAAGCAAAAGATATATTACAAAGTCAATATGCTATCACGCGGCAAACATGGCAAATGAGATTGATGCTACTGCTATATGCACCCTCACGAACAGTGGATACACTGCATTCCAAATATCAGCGTGGAGGCCAAGAGCTAATATCTTAGTATTTACTTCTAATGAATTAATATTAAGCCAATTAAATCTTCTTTGGGGAGTCAAAGCATTTTATTATGATAAATTTGAAAGTACTGATAAAACTGTTGAACAAGTAAATAATATAGCTCTAAAAAATAATTTTATTAATAAAGGAGATATGTTGATAAATCTTGCAGCAATGCCTGTCAAAAAAAAGGGCATGGTTAATACATTAAGAATTTCAATGATTTAAAAATCAATTTTGAGTTGAGCATTTATTGACTTATTACTTTTTTTTTTTTCGTTTGATTGTTTGAAATTTGAAATTGTAATTCCAATCAACCTTACTGAGTCTCTGAGCTTTTCGTTATATAAAAGTTCTTCACAAGTTTTGCTAATTAAACTTTTATCAGAAATATATAACTGTTTTGTAGTTGATCGTGTCTGGGTTACAAAATCACTATATTTTATTTTCAGTGTAATTGTCTTACCTGAAATACGAAGCTTTTTTAACCTTTTTGACAATTTATTTGAGATAATATTAATTTTTTCTATTAAAAAAATCTCACTGGAAATATTTTTAGAAAATGTTTGTTCACTACCAAGTGACTTTGCTTTTCTATTTGGAGAAACAGGACTCAAATTTATTCCATTGGCTGCGTTGAAATAATAACTCCCTGATTTACCAAACTTTTTAACTAGGAAGTTTTCTCCTTTTTTTTTTAAATCAATGCCTTTAAAAATCCCCATTTGATACATTTTTTGAGCAGTTGCCTTACCGATACCATGAAACTTTCTAATATCTAAATCCTCCATGAATTCATTAATCTCCTCAGGAGGGACTGTTTTTTGACCATTTGGTTTATTGAAGTCACTAGCAATTTTAGCTACCAATTTATTTATAGAAATTCCAGCTGATGAAGTTAAGCCTGTTTTTTCAAAAATATCCTCTCGAATTAGTCTTGCCGTTTTTGAAGCTGAAACAATTCCTTTTTTATTTTCGGTAACATCTAAATATGCTTCATCAAGTGATAAAGTTTCTACTAAATCAGTGTATGAAGAAAAAACTTCTGAAATTATTTTTGAGAACTCTTTATATCTTTCAAATCTTGGTTTAGCAAATATTAAATCTGGGCATAACTTTTTAGCTAACTTACTACTCATGGCACTTCTTACCCCAAAACTCCTAGCTTCGTAACTAGCCGCAGCAACTACTCCACGCGAGTCAGAACTACCTACTGCAACCGGTTTATTCCTAATTAATGGATTATCAAGTTGTTCAACTGATGCGTAAAAAGCATCCATATCGATATGGATAATTTTTCGAGTTATCGCCATTCTATAAATTTACATATATTGAAAAATTATAATATTAATATATGATTGAAAAAGAGAGAAAATTTATAGTCAAATCAAAAAAGTTTATTTTATTATCTCATAAAGTGATTAATTTAAAACAGGGTTATTTATCAAAAGATAAAAATCTATCAGTTAGAATTAGAATTTCTGACAAAAATAGTCACTTATGCATAAAAGGACCGAGTTCTAAAAGCGGAATTAGCAGGTTTGAATTCGAGAAAAAAATAAGTTTATCAGAAGGTAGGAAGCTTTTGAAGTTGTGTTTGCCAAGAGTCATTTCCAAAAAAAGATATTTAATTAAATATAAAAATCAACTTTTCGAAGTTGATGTATTTGAAGGATTTTTAAAAGGCCTAATATTGGCTGAAATTGAATTAAATTCTGAATCTCAACAAATTTCTTTACCAGATTGGGTTGGTGTAGAAGTTACTGGCATTACGAGTTTCTATAATTCTCAACTTTCAAAATTCACTGACCGTGAAGTAAATGATTTGATTAATCTATATTAATCATTCTTAAAAATCGAAACTTTAAAATTACCTCTACTATCTTTCACACCTCTGTACATTCCTTTTGTATTAAATTCCATTGCATAGTTTCCAAATTTGTCAAGAGCTATTACGCCGCCACTTCCTCCTAACTTTTTCACTTTATCTAAGCTTATTTTTGCAGCTTGTTTGATATCTAATTGTTTATACTCTAATAGCGAGGAAATGTCATGAGCAACTACATTTCTGATAAAAAACTCTCCCCATCCGGTAGCCGATATAGCACAGGTGTTATTGTTAGCATAGTTGCCTGCACCAATAATTGGAACATCACCAACTCTCCCCCATTTTTTGTTTGACCTTCCGCCAGTTGAAGTACCGGCTGACAGATTACCATTTTTGTCTAATGCAACACAACCAACAGTCCCAAACTTAGAAATTGTAAGTGACGACTCTTTTTTGTCTTTCAGTTGGCTTAAGGTTTTATTTTTAAGAAACTGACTCATTCTTCTTTCAGTAATAAAATACGAATTGTTAACAATAGTAAGCCCTTGCTCTTTTGCGAATTCGTCTGCACCTTCTGAAATGAGTAAAACCTGAGGAGTATTTTTCATTACGGAATATGCAGCAATTATTGGATTTTTAATTTTTTTAACGCCAGCAATAGCTCCAGCATTTAAGTTCTCCCCATTCATAAAAGACGCGTCTAAAGAAACTTCACCCCTTTCATCTAAAACTGCACCTTTACCTGCATTAAATAATGGAGAGTCTTCCATTATTTTTATAGCCTCAATAACAGCTCGTTCACTACTTCCATTATTCTCTAAGATTTCATATCCCTTATTTAGTGCCTCTCCCAACTTTTTTTTATATTCTAATTCTTTCTCGACTGACATTTTTTCTCTCTCCATAGTTCCAGCACCACCATGTATCACAATTGAAAAATTTAAACTTTGGTTTTTGTTTTCATTGCATGAAATCAGAAGACCAAATACAAAAATTAAAATATATTTTTTTTTCATAATTTTTAAAATTTAAATCAGGTTAATTTATTTTTGAAAATTGTTTTAAAAATCTCAAATCATTTTGGAAAAAATATCTTATATCACTTATTTGGTATATCAACATTGCAATTCTTTCAATTCCCATACCAAATGCAAAGCCAGAATATTTTTCAGCATCAATATTACAATTATTTAAAACGTTTGGATCAACCATCCCACAACCCATGATTTCTAACCAACCGGTCCCTTTTGTTATTCTGTAATCAACCTCTGAATTAAGACCCCAATAAATATCAACTTCAGCACTAGGTTCAGTGAAAGGGAAATAAGAAGGTCTTAGTCTGATTTTAGATTTTCCAAACATAGATTTGCAAAAATGTTCTATGGTGTGTTTTAAATTAGCAAAGGATACCTCTTTATCAATGTATAAACCCTCAACTTGATGAAAAAGACAATGTGATCGAGCAGAAATATCCTCATTCCTGTAAACTCTTCCAGGAGATATGGTTTTTATAGGTGGAACATTGTTTTCCATATACCTAATTTGAACAGATGATGTATGGGTGCGTAATAAAACATCTGGATCTTTATTTATAAAAAAGGTATCCTGCATATCTCTTGCTGGATGATGTTTAGGTAAGTTTAATGCGGTAAAGTTATGCCAGTCGTCCTCTATTTCTGGTCCTTCTGAAATACAATACCCGATTTTCTCAAAAATTTCAATTATATTTTTTCTTGTTATACTTAAGGGATGTTGAGAACCAAACTCTAAAGGATAGCCTGGTTTGTACAAGTCTTCATTTAAATTATTTTTATGCTCATTTTTTTCTGATTGAAATTTAATTATTTTATCCTTTACTTTTGATTTGAGAATATTTATCTCCCTGCCAATTAGTTTCCTTTCATTTACTTTAACTTCCTTAAAATTTTTAAAAAGCTCATTAAGGATTCCTTTTTTACCAAGATATTTTATTCTAAACTCTTCAGAATTTTCTGTACTATCTAAACTAAAATTTTCTACTTCTTTGATATGTTTTCTTATAATTTCAATCATCAATTCTTAAAATTAGTAAATATATTTAAATGATTTTTCAATATTTATTTAGTATGAACTAATCTTGTTAAAGATAGATTTTTTTGGGAATAAAAATTTAATCCTGATGAAACGAAATTATTTATCTTTAATCTATGAATTATCTTGATATAATTATAGGCTTGATTTTATTTTATGGCTTATTCAAGGGTTTAACAAGAGGTTTAATTAATGAGGCAGCGTCTCTGTTATCAATAATCATAGGAATATTCGGAGCACTTGCTTTTACACCTATTGTAGAAAGTTTATTGTCGTATTTTCTTCACAGTGATCAATTACCTTCATCAATCATAATATTTACTGTCTCATTGATCTTAATCGTTCTTAGTGTTAACTTTTTTGCAAGAAATTTAACGAAGTTTATAAAACTGGTTTCTCTTGGGGGAATCAACAAAGTCTTGGGAGGAATTTTTGGAGTTTCAAAGTATATTCTTTTGATTAGTATTTTATTGGTTTTTGTAGATCAATTTTCATTTATGTTCGAGTTTTTTGAATCAAACATTCTAGATGAATCTGTAATGTATGAATCTTTAAAAAATTTAGGTTATAATATTTTACAATTATTAGAAAGCAATGATTTAAAAATTCCTGAAAAATTAGTTTAACAATCTAATAGAATTGCTTTGTATCCAACCCTCAGATCCATTTGAAATTAAAATTTTTGACCAACCTTCTAACTCATCTGTAATTTGAAATTTTGTTCCCTCGTGAAGAAAAAATAAGACTTCGGTTCTTTGATTGGGTTCAGTCCAAACACCGACTTCTTTACTGAAAATAATTCCTCTCTTTATGCTTTCTTGTCCATGCTTTGAAATAGTTACATATAAAAAAAATATAAAAATTAAAAACGAAACAATCCCAGAGGAGAAAAAAATCCTTTTTGTAAAAATTGATTTACTAAAACTATAGATCAAAAAAAGAATGCAGACTATCCATAATATTAATATGGTTGTTATACTCCAATTATCAGTAGTCATAAATGCTAAAAGGTCATTAAAAAATAAGTATATTTGAGTTTGAGGAAGGGTTTCAATTGAATCCATTGTCATGTTTTTTGCAAACTCCAAATTGTTTATTATCATTTTGTCGTTTGGAGATAGCATTTTAGCTTTTTCAAAATAAAAATTTGCCTCGGCTACATTCCCAATTTTATAATTTGCATTACCTAGGTTATAGTAGACCTCTGGACTGTGATATCCGTTTTCAATTATCATTAAATAACTTTCAATTGCATTTTGATAGTCTCCTTTGTTGTAAAAAGTATTACCTTCCTCAAAAAGTGAATTAGGAGGTTTATCAAGAGTAAATAAACTTGTAAGAGAAAAAAGCAGAAGTATTATTATTTTATTTTTCATATTTGCTTATCAATAATGGTTATCGTTTCTATTGCCTTTTCATAATGCTGACCCATGTTTTCTTGTGAAATTGGTGAATATCTAGCTTCTTCGCATTTTTTTAGCATAGATATAAAACTCTCTATACTAGAAATTTCACATTTTTTTTCATGCAATAATTTTGAAATTACATCCTTTGACAAATCTGTAGTTTCAACATTAAGTTTAGATTTCATATAATTATGAAGGGCTTTTTCTAATGAACTGTAAAACTCTTCTTTTTGACCAATCAATTTTTTTGCTTCGGAGAAATATTTTTTTGCTAAAAAGTTAGCTTTCTTTTTCCTCTCATCAAGAGGGTTAATTACTTTGGTTTTAATTTTTCTCTTTATTAATATAACAGTTACAAGAATAAAAATTGGAAGGAAGACTAAAATCCAGAAAAGATCTGAATTAAAAAATAATTTTGAATTTATTTTCTTTAAATCTGTTTTGGTTTTAATGAAATTAAAATAGGATTCATTCTTTTTTAGAATATTATTTCTTGAATTTGGAGTTTGGTTTTCAGATATTAAGTCTGTTGGACCCTCATTTACATTTATTAGTGTCTCATCCGAGGTTACGGTGATATATCTTTCTTCAATGGGATCAAAAAAGGAAAAGTTTATAGATGGAATTGGATAGTTTCCTTTTAATTGAGGGACAACGGTATAAATATCCTCAATGCTACCTCTCATACCAGAAAGGTTTGTTTTTACATTTTCCCTATGTTCCGGATCATAAATTTCTAAGGAACTAGGAGCTGTCAATTTAGGTAAAGAGAATAATTTAAGATTCCCATTACCAATCACTTTTAAAGTTGCTTGAAATGATTCAGATGATTTTAATTTTTTTTTATTAAAATCTACAGAAAAGTCAAATTGCCCAACTGCTCCTGTAAAGTTTTTTGGCTTATTATCAATTGGAAGTTGTTTGACATTTAATGTTCTCTTACCAGCAGTTACCACCTTAGGAGTTTTTTGATATACTCTATTGCCAAAGAAATCTCTTCTATTCGTGGGAACATCTACGGACACATTTAAAGTTAGGGGCTCTATTGAAAGTTTACCAGTTTTTTGAGGGTATAAAACAGCTTTGCGCCACACAACATAATTATATGGTTGTCCTTTGTATTCACCTCTTTTAATTTCTAACTTTGGAATTGGGAGTAAAGTACTCCAAAAATCAGAGTATTTTGGCATTTCAACCTCATTTACATTTGAAATACTAATTTCAGATGAAAAATATAGTTTATAAATAATATTTACCGATTGATTTAAATAGGGTCTTTGATTAGAAATCTCAGCTACCAAGTGTAAATTTTGGTCAGCAATCGCATTTGCTTTTGATTCAGGACTATTCGGTTTACTAACGGCCTCCGTTACTTCCACCCTCCTTGGAGGTGTTTTGTAGACTTCTCCATCAATTTCAATACTTGCCTGACCTATTTCAATGTTGCCTTTTCTGTTAGGTGTTAAAAAGTACGTATAGGACTTTGAAAAACTTCTGACACCATTTACGTAACTGTTACTAACCGACTGGTTTGGCCCTCCTACCAAAGTAAATCCCTTGAAAGAAGGAGGCTGAAAATTATCTCCATTTTTATTCATTTTAAAACTAACTCGTAACCTTTCATTTAACCCAAGTCGGTTTTTACTTAACTCAGCTTCAAACTTTACTTGCCCTAAAATAAGAGTAGATTGAGTGGTAAAAAATAAAATCAATATGTAGGATAATTTTTTCATGATAAACTTCTACCAATCCTTTTTCTTTTTTATTGGTATACCTTTTTCTTTTTTTGCATTTACCTTATCCTGTACATTTTTTTCCTGTTGATTCATAGCCTCTAACAGGCTTTTGATTTGCTCTTTGGAAAGTTGCCCAGGATTTCTTTTGGGTTGTGATTTATTAGTATTATCTCTATTTTTCCCCTTTTTGTCTTCTTTGTTAGATTTATTTTTTTTATTATCTGCTTTATTTTCTTTATCACCTTCTGAGTTTTTCTTTTTATCATTCTCATCAGATTTATTTTCGTTGTTTTTGTTTTCCTTTTTATTTTGATCTTTGTTTTTATCCTTATTTTTATCCTTATCGTTTTTATTTTCTTTTTTTTCTTTCTCTAACATTTCTTTAGCAAGTGCGTAATTGTATCTGGTTTCATCATCTTTAGGATTATTCCTTAAAGCATTTTTATATGCCTCAACTGCCTTAGGATAATCTTTCTTTTTCATGAATACATTGCCCATATTGTGGAAAGCTAAATGTTTTTGGTTTTTATCTGGATTATCCTTTTGGGATCTGAAAAACCTTTGGTTTGCTTGGTCATAATCCTTAGATCTATAAAGGGTGTTTCCAAGATTTTGATTTGCTACTGGATTATTTTGATTTATAGAAAGGGCTTTTCTAAACTCACCTTCGGCATTTACATATGATTTATCTTCATGCAGTCCATTCCCTTTAGATATATAGTTATTTTCTTTCTCTATCTGAGCATTTATAGAGAAACTAATAATAAAAAAAACATATTTCCAATTCATATATTAGTTTTCGTTAAAAAGATTTAACCTTGTAACCCATTTGGTTTTAGTTTCAAGAACAATTTGATCAATAAAAAGGAAAATAAATCCAAGTATTAGAAAAATTTGAAATCTATCTTTATAACTAACAAATTTTTTCGCCTCAAATTCCTTTTTTTCAATTTTTTGAAGCTCATCTTTGACTTTTTCAATAACGTAATTTGTGTCATTACCGTCTATATACACCCCCTCTGTTGATTCAGAAATTGAGGTCAAAATTATATCACTCCTTTTTGAAATAACAACTTCTCCATTTTCATCTTTTTTATAACTTTCAACAATACCATTGGATTTAATAGGAATAGGTCCGCCTTTTTCTGTACCAACTCCAATTGAAAAAATTTTAATTCCATTTGCATTTGCCTGTTGCGCTACATTGATGGTGTTTTCACCGGCATGGTCTTCCCCGTCAGATAGGATAAAAAGAATCCTATTCGTTTGCATTTCCTCATCAAAAAAATCAATACCTAACTTTATTGCATCGTCAATTGCGGTGCCTTGAGAAGATATCATGTCTGTATTTATTGACTGTAAAAACATTTTTGTAGCACCATAATCAGTAGTTATGGGAAGTTGCGGAACTGCACTAGCTGCGTAAACTATAATTCCAACCCTATCACTAACCAATTGGTTTAATAAAGCAGAAACCAATCTTTTGGCCTTTTCAATTCTGTTTGGAGCTATATCTTCAGTAAGCATACTTTTTGAAACATCTACTGCGAACACTATATCAACACCTTCTCTTTTTACAGTCTCCAATTTAGTCCCTATTTTAGGGTTGACAAGTCCAAATGAAATTGAAATAATACCCAATGACATTATAATTAATTTTAAAAAACCTTTAAAATTCGACTTTTCAGGACTAAGTTTTTCTAACATGTTGCTTGAAATAAATCGTTTTTGAGTTTTCTTTTTCCATAAAGACAAAAAGAAGAAAATCGTCCAAATAAAAGGAATTGAAAAAAGTATATAAAAATAAGTTGGTTCGTCTAATTGATACATTTTAAATAAAGCTTTTATATATGGTGTTTTTCAATAACCATTCATTAAATATTACAATTAAAGCTATTAAAACAAAAATTCTATACTTTTCATTATAATTGTAATACTTAAATTCATTTATTTCAGTTTTCTCCAGTTTGTTGATCTCATTGTATATCGATTCCAAACTTGAATTATCAGTTGCTCTAAAATAAAGCCCCCCAGTTTTATTGGCAATCAACTTTAACAATTTTTCATCTATTTCAACTTTGGTAATTCCATATTGAAATTTCCCATTTGGTAAAATTCCAACAGGAGCTCTAGCATTTCCATTACTACCAATTCCAATGGTATAGGTTTTAATATTGAATTCAGATGCCAATTCAGCAGCAATTTTTGGATCAATAAAACCAGAGTTGTTTACACCATCAGTCAATAATATAATTACCTTACTTTTAGCCCTACTATCCTTTAATCTGTTGACCGCAGTAGCAAGACCCATTCCAATTGCTGTGCCATCATCAATAACACCATCAAAATTGATTTTGTTCATGGTGTTATTTACCATTTGTTTATCGCTTGTTATTGGAGTCTTAGTATAACTCTCACCTGCGTAAACAATAAGTCCGATTCTATCATTTGTGCGTTGATTAATAAAGTCACTTGCAACATTTTTTAGGGCAGTTAATCTGTTTGGTTTTAAGTCTTGAGCCAACATACTTGACGACACATCAATGGCCATAACAATGTCAATTCCACGATTTGTTTTAGTTTTTGATGAAACATCCACGGTTTGCGGTCTTGATATTGCTAGAATCAGCAGTGAAAGAGCGATTAATCTAGAGATAAATAAAATAGGATGTAACTTTTCTATGAGTGAAGGAACACTTTCGAAAGCCTTAAGGGAAGGAATCCTAAGCTTAGCTTTGACTTTTCCTTTGTTATACAGGTGCCACAAACATAAGAGAGGAATAACTACTAAAAGCCACAAATATTCGGGGTTAGCAAAATAAATATCTTCCATTTTATATCTTTCTAATTATTTCCAAAGAGTCAAAAATTCTTTTTTCAATCTGATCACCATAAATATCGTTTTTTAAAAAAATAATTTGCAGTGATATTTTTACTTCGTCTAATGGAAATACGACCGAAACAAAACGATATCTGTCAAAAGAGTTGCCGTTTTTTAAGTCCATAGAACCAAACAAACGAAGGGTTTCCGTGCCATCTGAAGTCTTATAAGTATCATTTTGAACTAATAAATTAACAGCTCCTTTTTTTTCGAGTGATTTTACTTCAAAATCCATTATCTTTCTTAGTAAGGCGTCCTGCTGCTCTTTTGATTTTTTTTCATTAGTTTCTTTATCAACTTCTAAAAAAGTTAAATTTATTCTGAAATCATCAGTGTTTTTACCATAAAAATAGATAGTAGATTCTTTATTTATAGATTCTCCCCTTAGAAGAACTTTTGGAGTTTCTATAGAAATTGGTGGTGTGCCGTATTGACTTTTTATCCAGTTGCCGTCCAATAATAATTTAGTTGGTTTTCTAAGTATTGTATCTTTAATTGGAGTATATCCAAAATATAAAATGCTACCAATTGAAATTGACACCAACAAAATCAAAGATCCTAGACCTGCTAATTGAAATCTTTTTTTTCTTCTTTTTTTTATTAGCTCTCTTTTAAATGCAGCGGTTGCTTCTATTTCTTCTTGAGTTGGTTCAGGAATAGCTTCTTTGGTATCATAAACAACCTTTTCTATTAAATTTCTATCATTAATTGCAATTTCACTTTCGGGTTGAGATAAAGCAAATTTTGCTAAATCAGCATTTTCAAGAACATTCTTTAAGGTCTCCAATGTCTCAGGTTTCAATTCTAATTTTCCCTCTTTTTTTTGCTGTCGCAAACTTTTTATTAATTCATCTGTTGTGCTTTCCAGAGCAGACAATTTTGCATCTTCCTCTAAATATTTTCTAAGTACTTCTGTAATTTTGGAATAATAAATCTTAAATTCTTTTTGCTTTACAAGATCTTCTTTTTCTATATCTTTTAAAGCCTTAATTGCTTTTTCAAAAGGAGGTTGTTCATCCATAATTTCTTCCATTTTCTTTTGGAATTTTAGATATAAAAAATAGAGTAGAACAATTAACCCAATAAGACATATAACTAAAAATATATTTTCTATTAAACCTTTATAAGATTTTTTTACTTCTACAATTGGTTTTATATCAAACAGTGGTTGCTTAAGTGTATCTACTTTAACATTGGCTATTTGTACTTGAAGGGAATCTGAAAAAAATGATTTACCATCAACGAAAACTTTTTGAGGAGGAATCCAATACCTCCCTGAATCAAAGTTTATAAGAGAATATTCCTTAGTTAAAATAAATTTGTTTTTAATTTTTAAAGTATCAATTGGTTTATCCTCAATAATTTCAAAAGGTGTGAAAAATGGTTTAGCAGGAAATTCAACAAAGGATAGTGAATCAGACTTTATTTTTATTCCATATTTAATTTCTTCTCCAATTTTAACATTTGTGGAATCAATGGTTGTTAAAATTTCCTTGCTCTGCTGAGCAAATAAAATATTTGATATAAAAAGTAAAGCGATTTTAATTTTCATTTTATGCCCTAGCTTTAAAGTATGCTAAAAGTTTTTTTACATAGCTTTCATCCATACAGCAATTAATTGTTCCAGCTCCATTCATTTTAAAAGTATTTAAAAATTCAGACTGCTTTTTATAGAAATAGTTTGAAAATGCAGTACGTGTTTTTATAGAACTGGTATTTATAAATCTAGTTTTGCCTGTCTCTATATCATACATAGAAACAAATCCCAAGTTGGTGATATTTTCTTCAGATTTGTCAAAAACTCTAATACCTGTTAAATCATGCTTATTAGATGTAATCCTTAAATTTCTTTCATATTTATCATCTAAAAAATCAGATAATAAAAATACTATAGCCTTTTTTTTAAGTATACTGGAGATAAATTCTAAGGGGACGGATATATTTGTAGAGTTATTTAGTGGCTTGAACTCAAGTAATTCTCTAATTATTCTAAGAATATGAGATCTACCTTTTTTGGGAGGAATAAATAATTCTATTTGATTAGAAAAAAGAATTAGACCAACTTTATCATTATTCTGAAGAGCTGAAAAAGATAAAGTAGCAGCAATTTCTGTGATAAAATCCCTTTTAAATTGAGTGCTTGTTCCATAAAATTCTGAACCACTTACATCAACTAATAGCATGAGGGTTAATTCCCGTTCTTCTTCGAATATTTTTACATAGGGTTCATTGTATCTAGCAGTAACATTCCAGTCTATTGAACGAACATCGTCGCCATATTGATATTGGCGAACTTCACTGAAAGTCATGCCTCTTCCTTTAAAAGTACTATGGTATTCTCCACCAAAGACGTTGTCACTTAAACGTCTAGTTTTAATTTCTATTTTTCTAACTTTTTTAAGTAGTTCCTTGGTGTCCATAAGATTTAAAAAAATAATTACTAGGGAACTTCAACTTCATTAATAATATCTGAAATTATGTCCTCAGAAGAAATATTTTCAGCTTCAGCTTCATAGGTAAGTCCTATTCTATGGCGAAGTATATCGTAAACGACTGATCTTACATCTTCAGGGATTACATAACCTCTATGCTTTAAAAAAGCATAACATTTTGATGCCACTGCTAAATTAATACTTCCCCTTGGGGATGCCCCAAAGTTAATCAACGGTTTTAATTTTTCCAGATTGTACTTTTCAGGAAATCTGGTAGCAAAAACTAGGTCTAATATATATCGCTCTATTTTTTCGTCCATATAAACTTCTCTAACGGTTTGTTGAGCAGTGGTTATTTGTTTTGTTGTAGCTACAGGTTTAATGGAAATTGGTTTTAAATCCAAATTTTGTTTTACTATATCTTGTTCGTCTTTTATATCAGGATAATCTATTATAGTTTTCAACATGAACCTGTCTATTTGTGCTTCTGGTAATGGGTAAGTCCCTTCTTGTTCCACTGGGTTTTGAGTTGCCATAACCAAAAATGGTTGCTGTAGTTTAAATGTGGTATCGCCAATGGTAACTTGTTTTTCTTGCATTGCCTCTAAAAGAGCAGATTGAACTTTTGCTGGTGCACGGTTTATTTCATCTGCTAAAATAAAATTGGCAAAAATTGGACCTTTTTTTATAGAAAAGTCATTCTCTTTGATATTGTAAATCATTGTACCTACAACATCAGCAGGTAAAAGATCGGGAGTAAACTGTATTCGACTAAACTCAGCTTTAACTGCTTTACTAAGTGTATTAATAGCCAGCGTTTTTGCAAGACCTGGAACCCCTTCAAGTAAAATGTGACCTTGCCCTAATAGACCAATTAATAATCTCTCTATCATATTATTTTGACCTACAATTGATTTGTTAATTTCTAGAACTAGCAAATCAATAAAAGCACTATCCTTTTCTATTTTTTCGTTTATTTTTTTTATATCGATATCTTTCTTTGAAACCATAATTTATTTTTAGCGAAACAAAATTCTTGTTTTTTTTAAGTATATCTTGTTAATAATTGGTTAAAAGTCGTTATTAGGTAAAAAATTAAAAATGTTTATTATGAGTAAAATCAAAATCTTAAACAATACTAAACATGATCAATAGGATAATAGTTGGAACTATGACTTGGGGAAAATGGGGGAAAAATCTTTCAATAAAAGAAATGTCAGATAAAATTAAATTTTGCTTTGATCACGCACTAAACACATTTGATCATGCAGATATATATGGAGGCTATACAACAGAAAGTGAGTTTGGTAAAGCTTTCAAATTATCAGGCATCAATAGAAAAGATCTTTTTTTTATAAGTAAATGTGGTATACAGTACCCATGTGATTCAAAGAATTACGCCGTCAAGCATTATAATTACTCAAAACAGCACATAATTAATTCTGTAAACAATTCATTATCTAATTTAAATACAGACTACTTAGACTTATTATTACTTCATCGTCCAAGCCCATTGATGAATACAGATATAATCTCAGATGCGGTTGATGAATTAATCAAACAAGGGAAAATAAAAGATTTTGGTGTATCAAATTTCAAACCATCACATATTGAATTACTTTCAAAAAATATCAATATCTCTTGGAATCAAATTGAATTTTCAATTTCGAATTCATCTCCAATTCTTGACGGAACAATCGATTTTCACCAAATTAATGACATAGGTACTATGGCTTGGAGTCCACTCGGTAATTTTTTTAAAGTAGATAGTCCAGAAAATCAAAGATTAAAAAAAATATTTAAAAAGTTAACTGAAAAATATAACACTAATTCAGAAAATCTTCTACTAGCATGGATTTTAAAACATCCATCACGAATACACCCAATAATTGGAACTACAATCAATGATAGGGTTAAAGGTGCCTGTGAATCATTAAAGATTAATTTAGATATTGAAGACTGGTTTAGTATTTTTGAAGCTCAAAAAGGAGAGAGAATACCTTAAAGGAAATGGAAGAAAAAATTATTTTAATTACGGGCGCAAGTAGCGGGATTGGTAAAGCAACAGCGGAGGTCCTTGGGGATGGAAAAAATAAGCTTATAATTTGTGGAAGGAGAAAAGATCGTCTTGAAAAATTAAAATCTAAAATTAATGGAGAAGTCCATATCTTAAATTTTGACGTTAGAGATAAAAAGTCAGTATTTGATTCTATCTCATCACTTCCCGATAAACTAAAAAATATAGATATATTGATAAACAATGCCGGTAACGCACATGGAATGGACTTTTCACACAAAGCAAACCTTGACGACTGGGATGCCATGATTGATTCTAACGTAAAAGGTCTTATGTATGTTACTAAAGCAATACTCCCAGTGATGACAAAAAGAAATCAGGGTCAGATAATAAATATGGGTTCAATTGCAGGGTTTGAGGTTTATCCAAAAGGCAATGTCTATTGTGCAAGTAAATTTGCAGTTGATGCATTCACAAAAGGTTTGAGAATAGATTTAAATAAATTCAATATTCGGGTTTGCGCGATACATCCTGGACTTGTAGAAACCGAATTTTCAATGGTGAGATTTAAAGGCGACGTGCAAAAATCAAAAAAAGTTTACGAAGACATTAACCCATTAAACCCTTTTGATGTAGCAAATGCAATTAATTACATGATAAACGTTCCGTTAAGAGTTACGATTTCTGATCTTACAATTTTAGCAACTGATCAGGCTAATGCCACAATCATTAACAGAAAATAATTTTTACTTCACTTCCAGCATTCTTAAAATAAAATTCTCTGGATTTTCTTGATAAATTCCTGAGAATTTCAAATTTGCTTCAATTGCATTTTTTCTTAGATAGTCAGCATGCAAAAAACTATGATAAAGTACATCAAAATCAATCTCATTATTAATATTTATCAGGTCTTTACCAGCCCTATTTGAAATATAAAAAGGGGGGTCCATTTTGTCCATCATTGATGGGTAGTCAAGTAATTTTAGGAGTTTTCCATCTGTTTTACCTTTGTAGAAGTTTAAATAAATTTCATCTAGCTCAGGATATATTTTTCTCATTTGATCAATTTTGAATCCTTTAAAAACTTTTTCCCATGTGTATACATTATAGGAAGACTGAGCTTCTATTGCTAAAATACCCGAAATATTTTCAGATTTGTTATTTCTAAAACCATTCCAAAGTGAAATTCCAGCCCCTGCTGAAACGCCAGAGAGAACAGTAAGATTGTTGTTTAAGTTTAACAAATTTCTATTTTGTTCTAAAAATGAAATTACATTTTTACCATCTTCAAGAGACGTTATCACACCTTTTGACCCTTCAGAATCAAGAAAAGAATAATTTGCACTTACTATAATTATACCTTTTTTTATAATTTTTAAAAAAATACTTGATAAATATTCTTCAAAAATATCTGTTTTGTCTCCTCCGACAAATGCACCTCCGTGGAAAAAGATTAAAAGACCTTTTGGGTTTACTAAATCTGGAATGTGAATATCTAAGTTGTTCCTA
Organism: Flavobacteriaceae bacterium; assembly: GCA_045561795.1. Classification (GTDB taxonomy): domain Bacteria; phylum Bacteroidota; class Bacteroidia; order Flavobacteriales; family Flavobacteriaceae; genus TMED96. The sequence goes on along the minus strand of JBJKWZ010000005.1, from coordinate 9,473 downwards.
GATTTTTCCCCATATGCAACATTCTCAAAAAATATAGACTTATTATCAATTCTGGAAACCGATGCCTTTACACCAAATTCCGACTCCAAATCTTCTAAATTATAATTGTTATCTTTTTTTGTACAGGTAATAAAGCATAATGCTATGGTGACCAAAAGATATTTTAGATTAATTACAGGGTTTTTAATTTTATAAATTTTATTCAATTTTTTACTTTTAAAGAATCATTATTATACGGATATCTATTGATATGAATTTTTTTAATCTCTTTAAAAATATTTTTTTTCAAATAATCAATTTTATCTTTTTTTAATGCGGATATAAAGTAGGCTTTACCATTTATCCTAGACATCCACGTTTTTTCCCATTCTTTAATTGTATAATGCTTTGATGTTTTGGTTGTGACCAAATCATCTTTTTCGATTAATTCTGGCACATACGCATCAATTTTGTTAAAAACCAAAATGTTTTTCTTATTACCACATCCAATTTCTTTAAGAATTAAGTTAACCGAGTTAATATGATTTTCAAAACAATCATGAGAAATATCAACAATATGTAACAATAAATCCGCTTCATGGATTTCATCTAAGGTACTTTTGAAAGACTCAATAAGCTGAGTAGGTAGTTTACGGATAAATCCAACGGTATCGCTTAATAAAAAGGGTATATCTTCTATAACAACTTTTCGAACGGTGGTGTCAAGAGTAGCAAATAATTTGTTTTCAGCAAACACGTTACTTCTTGACAAAATATTCATTAGAGTTGATTTTCCAACATTTGTGTAACCAACCAAGGCAACTCTAACTATGCTTCCTCGATTATTCCTTTGGGTCTTCATTTGCTTGTCAATACTGACTAACTTTTTTTTAAGTAAAGAAATTTTGTCTCTAACTATTCTTCTATCAGTCTCTATTTCGGTTTCTCCTGGACCTCGCATTCCAATTCCTCCTCTTTGCCTTTCGAGGTGAGTCCACAGTCCTTTTAACCTTGGTAAAAAATATTCGTATTGTGCGAGTTCTACCTGAGTTCTCGCGTAACTTGTTTTGGCTCTTTGAGCAAAAATATCTAAAATTAAAGCTGTTCTATCCATAATTTTAGATTTTAATAATTTTTCTAAATTAAATTGTTGAGTAGCAGAAAGCTCGTCATCAAAAACAACACTTGAAACATCATGCAGCTTAGCTAAACTTTTAATATGATCCAATTTTCCACTTCCAATAAATGTTTTTGGATTAGGAACTCTCATTTTTTGCGTTATTCTTTTTACAACTATTCCTCCAGCTGTTTTAACTAAAAATTCAAGTTCGTCGAGGTATTCAACTGCTTGATTAAAATCATCTGCCTTTTTAATTAATCCGACAATAATAACTTTTTCTAACGATTTTTTATTGACACCAAGCATCTTAGATGTTCCAGTATTTTAATTTTAATACCGAACCGTCAAATTCCGCATAAGTGTAATGGTCAATCCAGTCTCCTAAATTAATGTACCTTGAGCTTTTATCAATTTTGACATCACAAGGATAATGTTGATGTCCGAAAATAAAAAAATCTCTTTTTTGTACTTTATTTTTCATTTTTGCATAATCAACTAACCAATTGTTCTCTTGCTTTTGAAGTTTTTTATTTCTTTTACCAGATATTAATTTATTTTTGACCGAAAAATAATGTCCTAATTTCATTCCTATATCTGGATGTATCCATCTAAACATTGTTTGTAAAATCGAATTTCTAAAAATTTTTTTCATTAGTTTATAGCCTATATCGTCAGGACCTAATCCGTCTCCATGACCTATGAAAAATGTCTTTTCTTCAATTTGAAATTCTCTAGTTTGATAATATACTTTGATCCCTAGTTCATCTTCAAAATAATTGATCATCCATTGGTCATGATTTCCCACAAAAAAAATTACAGGGATTCCACTATCAGAAATCTCAGCAATTTTACCAAGGACTCTTATAAAACCCTTTGGAACAACTGTCTTATATTCGTACCAAAAATCAAATAAGTCTCCGAGTAAAAAGAGAGCTCCAAGATCTTTTTTTATATGATTTAACCATTTTAAAAAATGTGATTCTCTAATTTTACTTTCCTTGAGATTAGGAGCACCTAAGTGATTATCTGAGGCAAAGTAAATTTTCTTTCCTTTTGGTATAGTGATTTTATTTTCCATTGTCTATCTAGAAAATTAATTTAGTGCTTCATCTAGATCGTCAATAAGATCATCAATGTCTTCAATTCCAACGCTGAGTCTTATTAAAGAGTCAAATAATCCACTTTTTTCTCTTTCTTTTTTTGGAATAGAAGCATGAGTCATGCTTGCAGGATGACCAACTAGACTTTCAACACCTCCTAAGGATTCTGCCAGAGTAAAAACATTCATTTTTTTTATAATTTGTTCAGCCCTTTGATAATTTGCTCCTTTAGGAATAAATGAAAGCATTCCTCCAAAATCTTTCATTTGCCTTTTTGCTACATCAAAAAATCTGGTATTTTTAAACCCTGGCCAATAAACTTTATCAATTTTTTTATGTTTCTGTAGAAATTCTGCAATTTCCCTGCAATTTTCACAATGCCTTTGCATTCTAACGTGGAGAGTTTTTATTCCTCTTAGAGTCAAAAAACAATCCATGGGTCCTGGAACAGCACCAGAGGCATTTTGAATAAAGGTAAGTTTTTCAGCTATTTCATCATTGCTCGTAACGATTGATCCCAAAATTAAATCACTGTGCCCTGCTAAATACTTCGTGGCTGAATGCATTACAATGTCCGCTCCCAAATCAAGCGGTTGTTGAATATATGGTGAAGCAAAAGTATTATCAACGGCTGTTAAAATATTTTTACTTTTTGCTAGTTTACAAACTTTATTTATATCAATTACATTCATCATTGGATTTGTTGGGGTTTCAATCCAAATTAACTTGGTTTGTAAATTAATTTTATCTTTTATGTTATCAAGCTTACTGAGATCTTCAAAATGAAATTTTAATCCAAATCTGGAAAATATTTTTTGAAATAGCCTATATGAACCACCATATAAGTCATAGGTAGATATAATTTCATCGCCAGGCTTAAGAAGCTTCATAATTGCGTCAATTGCAGCCAACCCTGATGCAAACGCAAGTCCGTACTTACCATTTTCAATTGAAGCCAAGGAATTTTGCAATGCCTCTCTTGTTGGATTGTGTGTTCTACTATACTCAAACCCCTCGTGAACACCTGGTGATTCTTGTTTGTATGTTGAGGTTTGATAAATTGGGGGCATAACGGCACCATATCCTTTTTCAAATATCTGTCCGCCATGAATCGTTTTTGAATTAAACTTTAGTTTTTTTTTCACCTTTTAGAATATTATGCAAAGTTAACACAATACCTTAATTATTATTTGATTTAAATAAAATTGATTTAATTTGGGGATTCAAAAAACAGGATGAATCAATTTATATATCTAGGTAGTTGTGACACATGCAAGCGCATTATAAAAGAAGTTAATCTACCGAAAAATATAGTACTTAGAGATATAAAGAAAACCCCTCTTAATCCGGATGAATTAAAATTATTTAAAGATATCACTGGAACTTTTCGGTCTCTTTTAAATAATCGAGCACAAAAACTTAAAAATATTGATAAATCAACTTTAAGTGAGGAAAAAATTTTTTTATTGTTAAATGAACATTACTCTTATTTAAAGAGACCAATTCTTCATTTCAATGGTCAACTTTTAATTGGTAATAGTAAACAAAATGTAGAGGCAATTAAAAATATATTTTAATGAATATGAGGCGTATTGCTTTTTTAGCGGCACTTGGAGCAACAACTATTTATGCGCTAAACCACACCATTGCGAAAGTTATCATGCCAAATTACATCGGAGCATTTGGACTGGTATTGCTTCGTGTCATTGGAGCCACAATTCTGTTTTGGATTGCAAGTTTATTTATAAAAAGTGAAAGAATAGAATTTAGAGATTACCCAAGACTTTTAATAGCTTCTATCTTCGGAATGTGTGTGAACATGCTAGCATTTATTAAAGGCCTTAGTTTGTCCACACCTATTAATGGGGCTGTTATAGTCACTTTAACACCTCTTTTTGTATTAATTATATCTGCATTCTTAATTAAAGAAAAAATAACATTTACAAAATTTGGAGGAATTATATTAGGATTTTCCGGGGCAGTAACACTAATTGCATATGGAAACTCTTTCACTTTAAATGCTCCGAATATTCCTTTAGGAAATACGTTGATGGTTTGCAACGCATTAAGTTTTGGGACTTATTTGGTTATATCTAAGCCTCTTGTTAAAAAATATAATACAATTACTTTAATGAAGTGGATGTTTCCTCTAGGCATTTTATATAACCTCCCCTTTACTTTAAACGAATTTATGTTGGTTGATTGGTCTAATTTGCCTTTCCATGCAATTTGGAGAATGGGCTTTGTTGTCATTTGCACTACTTTTTTAGCCTATCTTTTCAATATGTTTGCGCTTCAATACCTTCAAGCAACCACTATTAGCTCATTTACATACTTTCAGCCAATAATTGCAGTTGGCTATGCTTCCGTTACGGGTAATGACAAATTAGACTGGATAAAATTTTTGTCGTGTTTGATGGTTTTTTGCGGTGTCTATTTAGTAACAAAAAGAAAAAAAAAGAAAAAATTTAAAGCTAATATTTCATAAATTGCAAATTATTATTCTATGAAAAAAATAAATATTCTCTTATTACTTATTATTGTTATCTCATGTGGTGGGAACGCAGACAGTAAAAAAAACAAATTTGAATACAAAGCAATAGAAAAAAAAGAAGAGGATTCAAATAAGAATTCTAAAGAAACTGTCATAATAATCAATTCAAATGATATGATGAAATTTGATCAAAATGAATTAAGAGTTTTTGAAGGGCAGAAAATAACCTTGACTCTAAACCACACAGGTAAAATGAGTAAGGAAATTATGGGCCACAATTTTGTTCTTTTAAAGAAAAAAACTAATTTAAATGACTTTGCCCAAAGAGCTATGCTTGCTCGTGAAAATGAATACATTCCTAAGGGAGATGAAACAATTGCTTACACAAAAATGATCGGTGGTGGAGAAAGCGATACAATTACATTTACTGCTCCAGAAAAAGGCTCTTACACCTATATATGCACATTTCCAGGACATTACGGACTAATGAAAGGTGTTCTAATCGTGAACTAGTTTATATTGCCCAAATTAAACCACCAGTAGTTTCTTCCAAATCAACACATCCTTTTTGTTCTCCTGGAACGGGTCTGTAATCGAGTACGTTTTCCCCTATATATTCATTAAATCTGTAACCCTTAGCGGTCCAATTTCTAAGTGTTATTAATGAAGAGTAGGCAAGCGCCTCCTGTGGAGCGTCTCCAAAATTTAAATTCTTAAGATTTTTTGACCAATAATTTTTTGCCGACTTACTCCACTTTTTGTTTGTAGAATTTTCAGCCAGTAAGAACTTCTTTAACTGATTTTCGTAATCATTGATTTTTAATTCTCTTACTTTAGCTTTAGAAGCTGTGTTAAGAGTATCATTAATTAGACAATCAAGGCTAAACAAATAACTTCTTTGAGATTCTTTATTCAATATAAGTTTGGCACAAATATCAACCCATTTGTGCAATCCAAGCTCTAAACCCCCTGGAATATCATTTGTTTTGGGAATTATAAGTTCAATGTAGTTTGATATGAAATCAATTTGGGAATTTGATAAAAGTTTGGGACTCCAATTTGATTCATTTTGGCAACTATTAAGCAAACTTATCAAGGTAGGGGATGCAGAAACAGCTCCTAAAGAAAATCCAATATTTTTAAGTACTTTTCTCCTGTTCATAATTAAATATTCATTTTTTTAAGTTCATTCACAGCGTGATTTACGGCTCTGGCTGTCATCGCCATATACGTGATAGAGGGGTTTGTACATCCAGCTGAAGTCATAAAGGCACCATCTGTCACATATACATTTGGAACACTATGAATTTGATTATTCCCATTTAGAACAGAGGTCTTAGGATTACGACCCATTCTTGCTGTACCCATTTCGTGAATTCCATGTCCCATAACATAATTCCCATCATTACCCTTAACATTTTTAAATCCTGCCCTTTCTAACATTTCAACAGCTTGATTCTTCATGTCTTTGCGCATATTTAATTCATTTTCTCTAATTTTAGCATCAAAGGAAATGGTGGGTAATCCCCACTTATCAGTTTTATTAAAATCCAACATCATTTTGTTATCATGGTAAGGTAAAATTTCTCCAAAGGCTCCGAGGGATATTCCCCAATCTTTGGGTTTAAGGAGTTCCTCTTTAAATTTAGCCCCGTAAGCACTTTCTATTGATGATGGTTGATGAGAGCCTCTATTGCCGCTTCCTTGGTAACCGTAACCTCTTAAAAAATCTTTTCTGTCAGTTCTACCACCAAGGTTTCGAAATCTAGGTAAATAAATTCCATTTGGTCTTCTACCTCTATAATATTTATCCTTGTGTTCGTACGAAACGCCTCTGGCGCCAACTTGGAAGTGATGGTCCATTAAGTTGTGTCCAAGCTCTCCTGAATCGTTACCCATCCCATCTGGAAATCTATTTGATTTTGACTGTAATAAAATTGATGCTGAAGCTATAGTTGATGCACATAAAAAAACAACCTTGGACGTATATTCATAAGTTTTTTTCGTTTCTGAATCAATTACTTTAACTCCAGTTGCTTTTTTTTGATTTTCATCATAAATAATTTCATATGCAATTGAATTAGGCCTAAGAGTTAAATTTCCAGTTTGTTCTGCAGCGGGAATAGTCGACGAATTTGAACTAAAATAAGATCCATATGGACATCCTCTTCTACATCTATTTCTATACTGGCACGAAACTCTACCTAAACCTTTTTTTGTTCCTTCAGTAATATGTGCTACTCTACCTATGGTAAGGGTCCTGTCATCATAGTTATCATGAAGTGATTTTTTTAAGTCTTTTTCAACACAATGCATTTCCATTGGTTTTAAAAATTTCCCATCCGGTAATTGCGGTAAACCTAGCTTTTCTCCACTAATTCCAATATATTCCTCCACATAGTCATACCATGGAGCAATGTCCTTATATCTTATTGGCCAATCAACAGCAATACCTTCTTTAGCATTAGCTTCGAAATCAATATCACTAAGTCGATAAACTTGACGGCCCCAAGTTAGAGATCTACCTCCTACATGATAGCCTCTTAACCAATTAAATGGTTTTATTTCATTGTATGGGTGGTCTAGGTCATTAACAAAAAAATGTTTTGAATGTTCTTTAACCTGACCTGTTCGAGTCTGTACTGGTTGCCTTTTTCTTATTTCAGCGGTTTTTACATCGCCTGCAGGAAAATCCCATTCATCCATATTCATAGTGGGATAATCCTCAATATGCTTGACCATTCTACCCCTTTCTAAAACAAGTGTTTTGAGTCCTTTTTCTGTAAGCTCTTTTGCTGCCCAGCCTCCACTAACTCCAGTTCCAACAACTATTGCATCGTAGTTACTTTCAATATTTTCCATAAAACTCTTTAATTCTAACCCTTTATTGTGTAAATCTAACTATTAATAATATAATGTGTATTTTTAAATGTCATATATAATAAAATTAACTAAATAAAATAATATCTTTTTAAAATTTATAAACTTTAATCGTTTTTAATTATGATGAAAAGAAGAGAATTTATCGAAAGGCAGTTTAAATTTGGCTTAGGTTTTGCATTACTAGGTAGTATTAACCAGGGATTTGGTTTTAATTTAAATAATCAACCTAATAACAACTTATTTTTTAAACTTTCACTTGCTCAATGGTCATTACAACCAAGCATGAGTTCTGGTAAAGTTAGTACTTACGATTTTGCCAAGATTGCTTATAGCTTGGGTTTTTCTGGTATAGAATATGTTAATGCTCTTTATCGAGATGTAATGGATTCTAAAAATAGAAATCAAGCTTTTAAAAGCTTTATAAAAAAATCTAACGATAAAGCTGCACAAAATAATGTTGAAAATTTGTTAATCATGATAGATGAAGAGGGTGATCTAGCTACATCTAACGTTAGAAAAAGAAATGATGCTGTAGAAAATCACAAAAAGTGGATTGATGCCGCTTCGCAAATGGGTTGTCATTCTGTAAGAGTTAATTTATATGGAGTGGAACAAAAAAAGAAATGGATCGAACTTTCTTCTAATAGTCTTTCAAAGCTTGCTGAATTTTCAAAAGATTATAATATAAACGTTATAGTTGAAAATCATGGAAGCTTGTCATCTAATGCAGAACTTTTGATGCAAGTAATAAATAACGTTAATCTTAAAAATTGTGGCACATTACCTGATTTTGGAAACTTTTGTATAAGAAGAGTAGAAGGTGATTTATATGAATCCAGTTGTGTTAAGGAATATGACAGGTACAAAGGCATAAAGGAAATGATGCCAAAAGCATTTGCTGTAAGTGCAAAATCAAATAGTTTTAATAATAAAGGAGATGAGGTATATACAGACTATTTAAAAATGCTTAAAATTGTGAAAGAATCAGGATATAATGGTTACATAGGAGTTGAATACGAAGGAGTTGAATATGAAGGTAAAAAAATGAATGAAGTTGATGGTATACTAGCTACAAAAAACTTGCTTATAAATAAAGGCAAATTGATTACATAATACCATCATGAATAATAAAATCAAAATACAACTCTCTTTTATGATGTTCCTTGAATTTTTTATTTGGGGAGGATGGTTTGTGACTATGGGAACATATTTATCTCAAAATTTTAGTGCAAGTGGTTCACAACTTGCTCAGGCCTATGAAACGCAATCCATTGGCGCCATAGTTGCGCCATTTATTATTGGGCTAGTCGCCGATCGTTACTTTTCTGCTCAAAAAATTCTTGGTTTTTTACATATAATTGGAGCATTTCTTTTATTCCAAGCAGGGGTTCAAAATGATTTTGTGTCATTTTATCCTTTTGTTTTTCTTTATATGATTTTGTACATGCCTACTTTGGCATTGGTTAATTCAGTAGCATTCAGACAAATGGCAGATCCTTCTAAAGAATTTCCGCCCATTAGAGTTTTTGGGACCGTCGGTTGGATTATTGCGGGTCTTACAATTGGATTTCTAGGGTGGGAATCTCAAAAAATTTTAGAAAACACTTTTTTTCTAACAGCAGCTGCTTCGCTTATTTTAGGTATTTTTAGCTTTAGTTTGCCCCACACTCCACCAACAGCGGATAAAGAGAATTTAAGTATTAGTAAGATATTAGGATTAGATGCTCTTTCACTTCTGAAAAATAGAAAATATCTAATCTTTTTTATTTCATCAATTCTAATATGCATACCGCTAGCTTTTTATTATCAACATGCCAATCAGTTTTTAAATGAAATTGGTATGTCTAAAGCTGCTGCAGTTATGAGCCTAGGTCAAATTTCAGAAGCTCTATTTATT
>JBJKWZ010000004.1:0-208094 GCA_045561795.1 Flavobacteriaceae bacterium | reverse complement strand
GGCTGGAGGATTGACCGTTACTAACTAAACTGTAGGTCAGGGTCTCACCTGCATCTTTTCCCGTAGCAGACAACGTGCCTACCAATGAGCCAACAGATGAACCCTCATCGAGGGTGAGGGTGGATATGCTAGAGCCGGAAATAATTGCTTGATAATTTTTTGCGACCTGAATTTGATTTAGTTTAGATCCATAGATTAAGAGTGATTTAACTTGACCATTTAAGTAATAATTATTACCCTGTCTTGCTCCAATGTAGAAATGATGATTAGAAAAAGACCCGTTGACCGTTGCAGTTGTATTTGGATAGGGGGAGGATGTAAAAGGAATTAAATTATTATCAATATAAGTTTGTCTTCCTGTTGCATCAACTGCCATACTATGGATATTGGTATGTAAGTGCCAATCATTTAGGATATCAAACTGATAGTTTCTACCACTATTCCCACTAAAACCCCCCTTTTGGTTTGTGTGATGAACACTATTATTGAAGGAAGAACCAGCAGATTGAGCAAATAATCCAAATCCCCCTGTTTGATTATTCCAATTAATTGAATGCTCGTATGTGCATTCAAGTGCATTTGTGTTTTCTGTTTTAAAATATATCTGTACAGTAACTTTATCATAAGAACTCAGATCCAGTGAAGAAACTGTTCTTGCCCAATCGTTGTCACCGTCAAAATCAAAGTATCCGTTATTATTGTAGGTAGCTCCGTTTAAAGTGAAATTATGTCCGTTGCCACTAATATCATACCAAGTATTTCCATTCCCTGGGTAGGAGTTTGAATTGCTTGCATCAAGATGCAATATTAGATTATCGCTAATAATACTGCTAAAAGAAATATCGTCTGGAACATCATTCACATCACTGACTGTGACTGTAAAGGCTTTGGCATAATTTGCTGCTCCATCATTAGTGTTTATATAGATATTGTATGAAGACTTGGTCTCAAAATCAAAGGTCCCACTTGTTTTAAGGGATGCTCCTTGTATTGTAAAATAGTTATTATCTGCATCATTAGTTCCATTACCCGAAGCAAGGGTGAAAGAATGGGTGTCGTTGTTGTCTTGATCTGTTGCAGTAAGTGATGCAACATGGGTACCACTGGGTAAGTTTTCGTTAAAAGCAGTTGCAGATAAAGTTATATCTGTAGGAGCATAATTAGTTGCACTACTATAATTTTGAGATACTTCATTTGCTGTTAGTGCCCTATGATATACATGAATTGCACCAATTGATCCTTGATACCAAATGTTATTTCTTGTAGAATTATAACTCCCAGCCTCGCTGCCATCTCCAATAAATCCATATCGAGTTGTAGAATCAGCCAACGCATTCATACTTCCATTAGCCGTATACGTTTTGTCGACTTGCCCGTCAAGATAGAAAATTACTTTTTGTGAACTTACAGAATAGGTGTACCCAATATAATGCCAATTGCCGTCATTTACGCTTCCATTGGTGCCAAGCATATCAAAATGATCTCCGTTAGTTCCCAAACCTCCTTGATTGGTATTGTCCCCTGAAAATGAAATTTGACCAGCCCCTGTGACAGTTAGCTGATACCACTCACTTCTATCAAAATCTATTATAGACCAATTATTATTGTCCCATGTACCGTCAGTGCCGTTGCTATATGTGGTTTTAACCCAAGCAAAAACACTTAATTCACCCAGAGAATTAGCACTATCATAATGCATGTTAGTTATAGCTCCATAATGACTTGTTCCATTAAACTCAAAATACTTAGGAATGGTCTCATTTGTATTTCTAAACTGAACACCATTAAAAAAGTTCACATGATAATTATTACCACTAATATCATTCCATGTATTGCCCGAACCCGAATAAGAACTACTGTTATTCGCATCTAAGTGAAGAACTAGTCCGTTTGTGTTTACCTGTCCAGAGCTAATTTGGATTGCAAATAAAAAGAGAAGAAACCAACTATATCTAATAGTAAGTTTAAAAAAATTCCAGTCAGAGATCCAAAATGTGGAATTCATTAGAAATGGATTAGCAAATGGCACGAGGGTACAAATTACTACATCATTGGGATTTAACCCAATAATTTTAATTGTAATATGAAAGTGATTGAATTATTTCTTAAAAAAAACCAGATTTATTATCAAAAATATTATTAAACCCTGGAAATTATAAATTTATCGTATCAATTAGGCCAGACAGAGCGTAGTCCAAATCGGTTATTGCATCTTTATCGTGTGTCCAGAGTTCAATTATTACAGAGTTGTAAACATTAATAATTTTAGGGTGGTGATTTATACTTTCAGCATGGTCTCCAACTTTATTTATAAATAGTAAAGCTTCTTTAAAATCTTTGAATTTAAATTCTTTAACTAATTTTCCGTTAATTTCTTTCCAATTATTGTCCATCTTCAAATTTTTATGTTAAATAAAAAAACTCTTCTGAAAATCACAAGAGTTTTTAAATAAAATATTAAAGTAAACAGATTACGATTTTAATTTTCTAAATTTCCTTTTTCTCTTTATTTCTTTAAGATCAATAGTTTCAGTAACTCCGTCCTTTGTGACTTCTGCAACAAAATCACACTCACCGTCACCGTAGTTAATTATCATTTCTGATTCCCCTTTGACAATTCTCTTGACACCCGAAACAGGAATTTTACCTTTTTTATGCATGAGCTCTTTTGCACATTCTTTTGTAAACAGTATAGGGGAGGTGATTTCCATATCATATGCACTTCCATCAGAGTTAACCCCACTTGCATTTCCAGTAACCGAAGTAGAAACTCTTTCCTCATCCTCATATGAAATGTATTTTGTAATACTTTTTGATCTTGTTGAAAAACTTCCGTCAGGATAGGTCATTTTACCATTTTCAAGAGTCATCTGAATAGTCTTATCAACACCCTCTTCTAGACCAATAACCTCATACCTTCTGACACCCTCAATTTGAACATCATTTAAAAAATAATTATCAAATTCGACCTGCCTAAAGCTACCAATTTCCCCCTTGGTCTCAGAATAAGTAATCACAATAGTGCCTGTTCTTGTTTGACCCCGCTTACCAAAACACTCCCCATCAAAAAAGACTGTTTTTATATTATTCTCCTCGTCAACAGTAATGATGGCACACTTACCATAACGATCTCCTTTAAAATTTCTCTTGGGTCCTTTAGCAGTGATGCCAGATGTAGAAATATCTGAAGTTTTTGATGAATAAGACTCTTGGGCAAAAGCATCATCAACAAGTTCTTCTACATCTTGATCAAATACAAAAGCTAAAAAAGCTTCTACAAAAGAGGTAGTATCAAGATCTGAAATAAATTCATCACTTTGCTTATCACATCTGTAAAAAGACATAATTAATAAAAGCGAAATAAAACTGATTAGGTTAAGATTTTTCATAGTATTTATTTATTTAATTATTTATTACTATTGTAACTTTCAAATTCTATGCCAAACATTTTTTAGTACTCTAAACCGTGACCAAAATTATATAATGGATTATCAGAATCATAAGGCATGTCTTCATTTTGTTTGTTAGCTGCTTCTTGTGATCTTGGTAATTCAATTGGTAACTTACCACCTGGTTTTTCTTTCCCAAATAATATATCTGTAATCAGATGGTCTTGGGTCCCAAAATCGACTAAAAGGGCTTCACTTAATTTATCCAATTCAGTTAAAACCGCTCCCCTTTCCAAATTTACTATCGATATAATTTTTTTAGTTTCAGAAAGCTTTTGTAACTCTGAAAGTTCTTCTTCATTGTAATATAACCTTCCTTGATGAAAAAAACTTTCCAACATAGTACCTTCTCTATGATCAAATGGGGTATCTTTTCTAACGATAATATAATCTGCATCTTTTGGGTTTGTAACCAATTCCGCATTTTTTAAAAATTGATTTTTATATCTAAACCCCAACAGATATAATTTTAAGTTGTTGTTTAATGGTAAAACTTTATTTTTATTTTTTAATAAAATAGTTGATTTTGTTTGAGCTATTTCTCCCTTTTTTATGTTTTTTGGATTAGATAATTTTTCAGATATACTGCCGATATCGACAAACGGGTTGTCAAATAGACCTATTGTAAATTTGTCTCTTAAAATTCTTCTAACGGATTTATTAATTCTTGATTCGCTAATTTCTCCCCGTTGAACAAGATTAATTATTTGTTCAGTGCTTGTCTCTCCACCAATTTGATCAACACCAGCTAGAATTGTCTTTTTCATTCTTTGCTCTGGAGTTAGATTTTCTACACCCCATGACCTTTCACCGCCAGCTAATTCAGCAAGTGGCATTGTATTTATAATGTTCCAATCTGTACAAACTACTCCATCAAATTTCAGAGAATCTCTTAGAAGTTCGGTTATAATTTCTTTATTAAATCCAAAACCTACATCCTCTCTAGTTTGACCAACTGGTATTCCATAATAGGGCATTATTTGTCCAGTATTAGCTGGTAATGCGCCTTTTGTAAATGGTATAAGATGATAATCAAAATTATTCCCTGGATATACTTGTTCTTTTCCATATGGAAAGTGAGCGTCTTCTCCATCTTTTTGAGGTCCTCCCCCAGAGAAATGCTTTACCATTGTTATAACGCTCTCGCTTGAAAGAGTATCCCCTTGAAAACCTTTAATATAAGAATAAGTCATAGCTGCTGAAAGTTCTGCATCTTCCCCAAAAGTTCCATTTATACGTGCCCATCTTGGTTCAGTTGCAAGATCTGCCATCGGGTGCAAGGCAAGCCTTATTCCACATGCTTTGTACTCTTCTCTTGCAATTTCTCCAAATTCTCTAACCAATGTTGAGTCTCTGGTTGCTGCTAACCCCAGCGATGTAGGCCATCTGGAAAAAGATGGGGTAAAAATTCCACCTACCCCTTTTTCATCTTCTCTAGCCCCGTGTCTTGGGTCAGTAGCAATGGTAACTGGAATTCCTAACCTTGTTCTTTCTGCTTTCCGTTGCAAATTATTATTAAATCTTGCAATAGCCTCTGGAGTATAAGCTTGAAGTATATTAAAATGACTCATTTTTCTATTTACTATCATTTCTGCATTGGTTTCAAGAGAAAAATATAATCCAAATTCTAAAAGCGGATCATCAAAAATATCAACCATAATTGGTGGAACATCCAAATGACCACCGCTTCTAGCCATACCTATCATAGTTATGAACATTTGACCAATCTTCTCTTTGATCGTCATTTGATTTAATAAATCTTCTACTCTTCTATCTATCGGCTCTCTATAGTCTTCATACATGTCAAGTCTTCCATTTTTATTTAAATCACGAAAGGTCAAATTTTCTTCAATTATAGAAGAGGGGGTTGGACCTAATGAGGAATATAGTTTTTTAGCTTGATAAAGCTTTAAAAGATAATAACTACCAAAGATAATTATCAGTGTAAATAAAAAAATTCCAATACCCTTTATCGCTAATCTAATCATATTAACTTTTAATTAGTCGATCAATACTGTATCTTCCAGGTCCAAGAAGAAAAATTATGATACACAAAATTAAATAAAGCAAGGCCATTTCACCAGACTTTAGCCCTTCGGAAAAAAGATGTTTGTTAAATGCAACCATCATTGTAAAACCCAAAAAAAAAGTTGAAGTTCTAGTATAGAAACCTATTAAAATAAAAATTGCTAAAATTGATTCGGATATACTTGCCATAAGCCCCAGGGGAATTGCCATTGAATCTATTCCTATAATGTCAGTAACCGTTTTACCAAGTCTTTCCCATCTATCATAACCAGAAGTTATTTTACCTAATCCATGTAAGTAAAACATTAATGTACCTGTTGAAATTCTTGCTATCAAGGATGTAAAATCAAATGTATTTTTATGAAAACTTCTCACTTTTTATAGCAAATATATGCTACAATTAGTTTTTTATGTGTAATATTCTGATCAATTAATTATTATCAATTTTGGAGATTTTGTATATTGTATCTAAACAATTTAATCAAAATGAGTGAAGTTTTAATTACAGCTATATTTGCCGCTTGCCTTTTAGGGGGGGTATACATCTATGCTTATTGGGCTACCACTAGTGGGGGTCTTGAAGATGAAAACCAAAACTTTATTCCTGATTCTTGGGAAAAAAATTTCAAGTGGTTATTTACTGGAAAGACAATAATCATGCTGGTCTTAGGACTAGTGATTGGATACCTTATCGGATCGGGAGTTTAATTTGAAGAAATTAAATTTCTGAAAACTAATCCTTAATTTCGTACGAGGGGTTCTGTTTGGGTTGCTCGCCGAGAGCATAACTGTCATCATCCTTGTTGCAACTAATTATTGTGATCGAAAATATAATTGTAGTGAATAAAAAATATTTCATCTTTAAAAAAGGTTTAGTGTTCAAATATATATCACTTTTATTAATTTTCATATTGTTTACAGATTGCAATGAAAAAAACAATGTTGAGCAAACTTTTAATAATGCTGTTTCCCAAGATTTTTCTGGCGTAATACTAGTTGCCTCTGAAGGTGAAATTATTTTTACTGGTGTGAATGGTAAAAGAGATTTTGAAAAAAATATTCCTCTTAAGGCATCCGATATTTTTGAACTGGCATCCATATCGAAACAATTTACCGCAATGATGGTCATGATATGCAATGAAAAAGGGCTGCTTAATTATGAAGATTTAGTTGAACAATATTTAGATATTCCATACAAAGGGATTACAATTAGAAACCTTCTTACACACACGAGCGGACTTCCGGATTATCAGAAAATAATGGATGAAAATTGGGATAAATCAAAGGTTGCGGGGAACACAGAAATCTTGGAATACTTAAACAAATACAATCCTGAAATTCTTTTCCCTCCTGGGGAGGAGTACAAATATAGTAACACAGGATACGTGCTTCTAGGTAGCATTGTCGAAAAAGTTACAGGTAAAGACTTTGTAGAAATGTCAAAGAAATGGATTTTCGAACCACTCAAAATGGAAAATACCTCAATAAGATCTAATGAAGAAAAAAAAGAATTAGACAACCTAGCTTTGGGACATAAAAAAGATTCTTTAGATAGATTTGTAAATGCAAATAAATTTTTGTCATCGGACTATACAATTTGGCTCGGAAACAGAAAAGGGCCTGGTAGAGTCAGTTCAAATGTGTTTGATTTATTGTCGTGGGACCAAGCATTGTACACAGAAAAACTTGTATCAAAAAAAACAATGGAAGAAGCTTTTTTTCCATATATACTCAATGATAAAACTCTAAGTTACTATGGTTTTGGATGGAGATTAAATAAGGACTTAAAAAACAAAATAGTAACTCATTCAGGAAGCAACCCAGGGTACAAAACTAGAATCGTACGTCTCCTAGATAAAAGAAAAACAATCATAATTTTAAGTAACAACGACTTTTTACTCGAAGAACTTGAAGATAAACTTTCTACATCACTTTCTATTTAGATTAGAGATTATCTAACTTTTGCTAAACATTCTATCTCAACCTTTGCGTTTAAAGCTAAACCGCTTCCGGCAAATGCACTTCTTGCTGGTAGGCTTTTTCTGTCAAAAAAACTTTTATATACTTTAGACATTTTTGGCCAATCTTTAATATCTACTAGCATGCAAGTACATTTAAAAATGTCCTCTCTTGTGAGATCAACTTTTTGTAAAACCGATTCAATATTTTTTAATGTTTGTAATGTCTCTGCTTCGATACCCCTTTGAATCAATTCTCCACTTGGAAGTCTACCCACCTTTCCTGAAAGGTAGACTATATTATCTACGATTACAGCTTCTGAAAATGGATACCCACTATCAATGTTTGCTTGACTATTGATATATTTTACTCCGTTCTGTCCAAAAGTATATATCGCTATAAAAAAATTAAGAATGTTTTGTTCAATTTCATAGAATTTTATTATAAAGTTCCTTTTTTAGAACCATAGTAAAATAATGCTAAAGTTGTAAGACCAATAATAACAACTGGTAAAGGTGCCGTTGGATCACCTCTAAGAAAAGCTATTAAATCAGGTAATGCAAAGAAACCTGAGATAACAAAAAATAGGAAAGATAATCTTTTCAGCACATCAATGTCATTAAATGACATTGATCCAAAAATTAGAAACATAAGTCCAATAATTGTCAATCCTAAAACTAATGCGAATGTTTCAAACATTTTTACTGCATCAGGTGAGGGATTTTGACCAAATGCATCTTTAACCAATGCCTTTAACACTTCCGGTAGAAAAAGACTTAATAATAAAGGAAGTATTTGAATAAATATTAGAACAAGGTTTATTTTAAAAATGGTTTTTATTTTCATGATTAGTATTTAGTATTTAGTATTAAATTAAATAATTTAAAGTTTAAGCTCAAATTATTATTTAATAACTTTAATAGTGAAATGCAAAATCGGATTTCTATATTATTGGTTTTATTAATTGGAGGGTTTTATGGGTCTGCCCAACTAAGTAAAATTCACTACATCCCACCTTTAGCATATGCTGACGACCCTGGAAATTCTACTCCAAATAGAGGACAATATTTGTATATTTCCACACCTAGCGCTACAGCAGTAAATGTGGTTATTACCCCAATAGGGGGAGCACCTCAAGCAGTAGCGATTACGAATGCTAGTCCTTACCGGTACGAAATTCAGGGGAGTCCAGGAGCTGGACCTTCTCAAGCAATGTTGGTTGCAAATAACTCAAATCAAACTGGAAGGGTTCATGTTGACAAAGGTTATATTATTCAGGCTGTTGAAAGCGAGGTTTATGTTGCACTAAGAACAATGGGGGGAAACGGACTTCAAGCAGGAGCACTTGTAAGTAAGGGTGGTGCTGCGCTTGGAACTCAATTTAGAGCCGGAATGTATACTAATTATTTCCCCAGCAATGCGTTTGTTTCATTTATTAGTATAATGGGTACAGAAGCAGGTACAATTCTCACAATTAACAACATTGACGAGAATGTAGATCTTGTTGATATTGACGAAGTGAATTTAGGTTCAAATGCTTTTAATAAACTCAATGATATAATTGTAAACCTAAACCGAGGAGACACTTACACATTAGCAACAATAGCTGAAGCAGGAGGAGATGTTCCAGGGGCTTTGGAGTATCATCCTAACCACAAATTTAATGGAGACGGTCTAATTGGAGCTAACATTACCTCAACCAAACCTATAGTAGTAAATTCTGGGTCTATGACAGGTGCTTTTACAGAAGCAGGAGGTAGCCAAAAAGATTACGGTTTTGACCAGCTTGTTGATCAAAGCAAAGTTGGCTCAAAATATATATTTAAAAAGGGTGATGGTATTGACATAACAGAAAATGTTCTACTTGTTGCAACTACAGATAATACTTCTATTACAATAGGTGGAAATCCAATTACTAATGGCGCTAGATATTTAAAAAGTATAAGTGTTAGCGGTTTTGATCCTCTTTTGACAACTACTACGATTACCGCTGGAGAATATTTTTTGATTGAAGGAGATATGTACGATGGGAATGGAAACATGTATGTAGAAACTTCAAATCCAGTCTATGCGTTTCAAGGAGTATCTCCAGGGGGAGGGCAACAAGTTGGTCTATTTTTCGCGCCCCCACTAAAATGTTCAAGCCTTGGGGATGTTAATAACATCCCAGAAATAGAAAAGATTGGTGATGAGACACTTACGGGAAAGTTAAATATAATCTCAAGAATTGGCGCTGTAATTACAATTACAGACGACAACAACACAAATCAGCCCATAGGTGCGTTAAATATTGCTACTGTTGTGGGCCCTAGTGCTGTAACTGGTAACGTGAACTATGTTACTTACACAATTTCAGGTTTACTTGGAAATGTTTCGGTATTTAGTAATGATGAGCTTTATGTTAATTATTATAATGAAAGTGGTGCGGCTGCATCGGGGGGATTTTATTCTGGATTTAGCTCCCCTCCTGAAAAACCAACTGAAATAAATGATGGCAGTGTATTTGGTTATTGTGCTCCTAATCTCTCTCTACAGGCAGGAAATATGGATAATTTTACAAGTTTCGAATGGATGTTGGATCCAGGAAACGGATATACAAAAATAGTTGGTTATGATAATCAACTAACAGTATCAACCACAATTGCGGGTAATTATAAGATTCGTGGATATATTAGTTGCCCTGGTGAACCCACTGAATTTCTAGACTCTGACTTTGTTTCAGTGGTTTTATGTCCACCAGATTCTGACGGCGATGGAATTCAGGACTCATTAGATGATTGTCCCTTTACTCCTGGTTCAGCACTACTTAAAGGCTGTCCACAACCACTAATAATAGGTAATAACTATAAAACTTCTCTCGCTACTGGGACAATTCAAGTCATAGAAGAAGGGTATTTTTGTTCTCAATTTTTATCTGGGCATTTCAACACCGCATATCATTCAGGTACAAACATTAACCCTGAGGTAGGTGACTATATAATTTATAATAATAGGCAGTTATTTGAAAGCCAATTTGCATTTGGTGAAAAATTTGCCTACATGTATTTACCAGATTTCACACTAATTGTTGAAGTTCAAAAATCAAATGGACAGATTGTTGCAATGTATCCCTGCAATTAAAACTATTAGTACATCTTGTATCTGCTTACTTCGTTGATCAATTTCTTTCCATTTTTTATTCTTTGGTAATTTTCTAAAGCTTGCCTGATTGATTCTTCAGCGTAAGTTAGACTTGCAACGTGCGGTGTGATTTTAATTTTTGGATGCTTCCATAAGGGACTATCTTTTGGTAGTGGCTCTTTTTCAAAAACATCTAAAAAAGCACCCGTTAATTTTCCTTCTTCAATCGCTTTTATAATATCTTTTTCAATGTGAACTGCACCTCTTGAGACATTAACTAGGTAGGTAGGTTGGATTAATTTACAAAACAAATCATAACTTAACATTCCCCTTGTTTTTGGTGTTAAAGGAACAGTACATACTAATACATTTATTTTTTCTAAAAATTCTTTTAATTGGTTCCCGTAAAATGAAGGAAATATTGTTTCTTTCATAGAATTACTATACCCAAAAACTTGAAAACCTAGCCTATAAAGTGCATTTGCAGCGTCCAATCCTAAATGACCTATTCCCAGTATCCCTACGTTTAAATTTTTTTCATCATATTCAAATTGTGCCCAACGACTTATACTCTGGGCATGTTGAAAATCATACCAGCATCGCTGATAATTTAAAATCGCCATTAGAATATAATTGGTCATTGAAAATGCCATTTGTGGATCAACTATTCTACTTATAGGGATATGCTTTGGAATAGTTTCATCATTTAATATATGATCAACTCCAGCTCCCATTGAAAATATAAGTTTTAAATTTTTAAATTTTTCTAATGACCCTTTTGGGTGCCCCCAGACTAGAACACATTCAATTTCATCTGGTGTATCTGTTTCGTAACCAATCAATAGTTCTTCCTCAGGAGCTTGTTTTTCAAATTCAACCTTCCATTTTTTCGTTTGTGTTTCGGGAGCTATAATTGCAAATTTCATAATACAAATATTAAAATAAACCCTCCACTTTTACCTTTTCAATAACCTTTTTTAACTTTTCAGAGGTATTTTCTATTCCATAGAGTCTTCCAACTTCTGTCCTTCTTCTATCGCTTAAAAACTTATAAAGTTCAAAATCGTTTCTATCATTAAAAACTTTTTCCATATTCATAGTTTTGTGCAAAAGCATTTTAGAGTTAAACCAATTCCTGATTTTTTCGGAATTGCCCGCTCCGTAGTCATATTTAAAAGTAAGAACATCGTAGATTTCTTCTAAATCATTTCTTAATTCTTCATTTTCAATTTTTAAAATAAGACCTGAATTTATAAGAGAGGTAAAGTACATTTTCTTAGAATTGAAAAAAGGTCTCGATGCTAAAATTGTTTTCATATCATCTCTTAAGGCATACTGGTTTTGAAAATAATATTGTTTTACTTTCTTTGAATCAATTACGTCCCAGTTTACCAAAATAGAGTCTGTAACGTCAACAACAGATTTTAGTTCTGCTCTTGTTGTCAGCAATGAAAAATAGTTTTGTTCAAGTTCATATAAAACATTCTTTGATAAAACTTTGTTATCTTCATTTAGGTTTATTTTTTGTATGTAGCGTTCAACTGAAAAAGAACCAATTATTGAAAAGAAAATCGCAATAGCACTAAAAAAATTAGGTTTCATCAGTACAGTTAAAACTCTAAAATAAAAAAAAGTCCTCAAAAGAGAACTTTTAAAAATTTAAAAATAAATTAAAATTGTTTTATTAGTACCCGTGTAAATGTTTGACTGTAATCCGCACTAGATATCTCTTTCTGGAAAGTAGCAAATGCTTCTTGCTCCTTTTTGCTATCTGGACCAAATTTAAAAGCAGACTCCAAATCTGGGTATGTAAGATAAATATACATATTCTCACCATTGTCCGAACCGTGTACAATTTGTCCCATGCTTACAAGTCCAGGAGTTTTAGTTGATTTCATAAGTTTTCCAAAAGAAGCTACAAAGCTGGGTTGATTTTTAACTTTAAAAATCCAAGCTTGACCTATTGGTTGCGGCTTGTCTAGATTAAAATTAAGCAATCCTACACCAGCACCTCTTCTAGCGGAATTAACATATTTACCCATTTTGGATATGTATAAATCCCACTTTGGCCCTTTCAAAGAGGCTCTAAAATCTGCAAGTGACTTTGCAGACTGACTAAACATACTTAGTATATGAGTCCCTTTAAAACTATTCCCCTTCATTGCAATACTTGAAAAGGATACGCTAACGTCCTCTGGTATTTTAATGCTTGAATAGTAAGCTGTTACAAGTTCCGCGACACTAGATGCATTCCCTCCATCGACATCAATTGTAACATCAAGCCAGTAAATATTTTGAGAAAAAATGGTAAATGATATAAATAAGCTAAATAATAAAAGTAATTTTTTCATTGAATTTAAGATTTATGGTCAATATTCTCGAATTTATAAATTATTCTTGACTTTTTGGTACATCAGTACGTTCATAAATATAAAACATTTTGACTTTTCCGTCTTCTATGAGCGCATCGTAAACTTGGTATACTTTAACCTCTTGACCCTCAACTTCCATAGTTAGATCATGACCTGACGTAACCCAATGCTTTAAAGAACCCCTTTCGTCAGTCAATTGATTTGAAATAAAATAATTTGGTTCCCACTTTGGAGAGTTACCTTCAAACCACATTGATAAAAAATTAATGTGAGCCTCTGATCCATCTATGAATTCACCATTAGGACCCCAAATTTTAATGTCATCAAAGTTTAGTTTTTTTATTGCCTCCAAATCTCCTTCATTATGGGCTTTTATATAGTCTTCCCATACTTTGGTTGCAGACTCAGTACCTCCAAATAAGTCTATTTTCTTTCCTGTTTTGTCGGACACATCATATCCTATTCTTTTAATGGTTTCAATTTCTTTGACTTGTTGCTGACAAGAAATTATAATCATAATTGATATTAATACAATAATTTTTTTCATTTTTTCATATTTTAAATTTCATCCAATTACAAAATATTATTTAAGATCTGTATCCTTTACTTCCATACCCTTCTGAGACCCCTGCTTGACAAAATTGTCGAAGACCCTCCAAATATTTTCCAACACTAAAATTCATATTTGCATAAAAGTCATCTTGGTCTTCAAAAGCCGACTGAGAATATCTAACTCTGGTTTTATCGGCATTTTCGTCTAATTCGTAAGTATATTTTTGACCAATTAATGCATCTAAACTTGTGTCTATACATTCCCATGTTATTTTCTTGTTCTTTTCATATTCTAGGATTTGAATTTTAAAATCAATCTCTCCAAATCTAAAATTAATGATACCATTTAATTTGGATTCGCCAGAAGCTTCAGTAGTGTACCATTTTTTCAGTTTTTCAATATCGCTAAGGGCATCAAATACATTTTCTACCGGTGAGTTAATATGAAATAGATGTTTAATAGTATAGCTCATTTTTATTTTTTTAAGATTAATGATTTACAATAGTAAATATTTAATTGCTCTAAACAAATTGTTTAAAATCAATTTTGATATATTTACTTTTATAAATCCAAAATAAAATACCATGAAAAAATTATTATTATCAGTTTTCCTCGTTTCTTCACTTGCTACTTCTCAAGTATATCAAACTTTTTCAATGCATTTTGTTAGAGTAGAAGGTGACCTTGAAGCATTCGAAAAAGTGCAAACAATGTATATGCAAAAGGTTGCGCAAAATTCAGTCGAAAAAGGAGACATTTTGTTTTGGGCATTTTTAAAAAGAATTGGTATGGATAATATTGATGATGAAAAGAAAAAAAATTATTTATTTGTTCAATCCAATAAAGATGTTACGGCAATGCTTAGTGATAAAAATAGATGGTGGGAAAATGCTCCAAACATTTTATCGAAAGAAGAACAGGAACTTGTAGCTGCTCTAGAAAAATCATATACATGGACTGAAGATAGTAGGCATATCTTTGTTGATGAAATTAGCATAGCTAAAGGACTTGGAAGTTTCATCCAATTTAACTTTGCTCGCCCAAAAAACTTAAATGGTTTTATTTCTGAAAACAAATCTCTTTGGAAGAACTTCTTTTCAACTAACATGGACAAAATGAATATGGTAAATTGGGGAGTAGGACGTAGAATTGCTCCTTTGTCTTCAGAGTGGTCAACTGTAGTAACGTGGGATATGTTTAAATCTATGGAAGATTTAATGAAATATCGAGTTGGCGAGGGTCCTAACCCTCCTTCCAGCAAATCTAAAATGAGGTCATATAATCCAGATGGTTTTAGAAACCAAGTTATTTTTCAGGCTTTAAAATTTGCTGTTAAACAATAAATTTAAAATTTACTTCGGCGCCTGATATGACTCAGGCGTCAATTTTCTACCCATTGATTTATGCTCATAAAAAAAATAATAATAACTGTTCTAATTTCATTTATTTCCTCGATAGTAATCGGGATTTTACCTGCAATTTTATTTTATGTCCCAAGTCAAATTGAATTTGCAAACTTATTCCCAGGTATTGTAAATGAAGAACCCAAACCAGTATTTATGCTTTTAGGTTCATTAGCACTTCTTATCTTATGGGTAGTAAGTTTTGACAAAATGGGAATAAAAGATTACAAAAAAGGGGCCTTGACTGGCATATGGTACTCTTTACTTTGCTTTATCTTCTTTGATTTTACTGTTTCTGGGCTAACAAATATCTACTCGATGGATTTCATAATAACAGATATCTTACTTTCTGGAATTATTGGTGGACCTCAAGGAGCAGTTATTGGTTGGTCGCTTGGAAAATTTGGTGGCAATTAAACAATTCTTTCTTTATTTTTTGTGTGGAAATTAGACATTATAAATTCCATTCCAACCTCGCTCAATAAATACATACATTTTTTATAATCTATGTTTTAGCAATGATCAAAATTGATGAAAAAAGGTCAAAATGAATAAAAAATGACCAAAAATGATAAAAAATGATGAAAAATGATGAAAAATGATGAAAAATGATGAAAAATGATGAAAAAGTTAAAAGTCAATTAAATATTGAATTTTGTAAGTAATAAATAAAGAATCTATTCCCAGTGTAAAGGATCCAATTTTGATATATTTGACAATAAATCATAAATCTAAATCAAAATGAAAATGAAAATGAAAATGAAAAATTTAAAATATATTATCTTTTTAATATTTATTCTCCCTCTCATAATAGCAAGTTGTGAAACTACAGGAGGTGTATGGCTTAAAGAAGGTGAAAGAAAAGGTACAGCATATAAATTTGGTGGCCAGAAAATGACAGACAACCTTTTAGCCCTTGCAGAAGCTTATTCTGAAAGAGATGCAGAAAAACTTTTTCCTTATTACTCTGATGAGTATATGACTGAGAGAAGAAAGGAATGGTACAAAAAAAACTTAGACACGATGCAATCTTTAAGTATGATTCCGTATAAGGTTATTCCTTTAGTTGGAGAAGATGGTAAATACAAACAAGTTATTGCTTGGTCAGATGAGGAAAGGGTATACAAGGATGGGTCTTATGAAAAGCTTAATCTAATGGAATTGTTTCTACTTGACGATCAAGGGAAAGTAACTGATTTTAAACAGTGGAAAGCGATAGATTCTGTTAATTTTGGAATGCCTTATGGTGGCAAATTCTTTGGAAGAGAAAAAAATGATAATTCGGGAAGACCATTTGTTTTTTCAAACAGGGGTGAAACTTCAATTCTAGAAAAACTTGTTGAAGACTACAATAAGATGGATGTTGAAGGGTTTAAAAATGCATTTGCTGAAGAATTTACACTAAATACTTACGATGGTAAAACAATGAAACTTAAGAACAGTAATCTTGGCAACTTGTTCAAACCTTACAGATCTGTTGAATGGAGTCCAATTGCTATTGTTCCAATTAAAATTAGAAATACCGACGCAGCCTCAGGTGCAATGGTTTATTCATCTGAAAAAAGAGTCTTTAAAAACGGAAGGAAGTGGGAAAAAGATCTTATGGAGATTTTTTACTTTGATTTAGAAGGGAAAATCTCGTCTATGGTCCAGTTTGCGAGATAAAACTTAATTTTTAAAATTTATTAAGCCCTCTCCATAAGAAGGAGGGGGTTTTTATATTAGATCATCAATAATTGATAAATGCTCTTTTTATATATTTACAGATAATAATTTTCGAAAATGGGTTATTTCTTCTCTAACTTGGTAGTTTATGCTCTTATTTTTTTACTCTTTGTAATAGGATATTATGCAATAAGAAAATTAAAAAACAAGAAATGAAAAAAGCAGGCACAATTTTGCTTTACCTCATTATGTTTCTTTTCCTTATTGGAATGATAACTAAACTTATTTTAAACTTAGGAACTGTTCTTAATTTAAGATAACGTGTTCTATTTTAGAGTACAGGTTGCTCCAAAAGCTTCAAAAAGAGCTTTTGAAACCTCAAGTAATTCCTTAGTTAGAGTCTCTCCCGAATCTGGATCTACCATTCCTTCACAGAGTTGATCAAAAGATTCTCCAATAATTTCACAGTTTAAACAAAGGCTATCTTCATCATCTTTACTGCAGTTTATTAGACTCAATGATAAAATAAATACAATTGTGGTTATAATTTTTTTCATAGTTTGTTTTATTAGTTAACCCTTAAATTTAATCTTTTTGATATGTAAATTTATATTATGAATAAAGAAAATAAAAACTTTGAGGTTGCTATTTTTGGAGCTACCGGTTTGATTGGGCAAGAATTAGTTAAGTATTTAAATCAATTCTCAGAATTTAAAAGAATTAACTTAGCGCTTCGCTCACCCTTAAAAATAAAAGATAAAAAAGTAAAAATTCATAAAATCGATCTATTTAAAAAGTCTGAAATCTTTAATTCTATAGAAACCAGTAAAGTCATTTTTATAACAATTGGAACAACAATGTCCAAAGTAAAAGGTGACAAAAAAAAATATGAAAGAATTGATTTTGGAATAACAAAAGATATAGCAGACAGTTGTAAAGAGTTAGGTGTTGAAAAATTAATTTTGGTATCGTCATCTGGGGCAGATTTAAAAAGCAAGAGTTTTTACTTAAATCTAAAAGGGAAGATAGAAAAATACGTGACCGATATAAATTTGAAATCTGTTTACATTCTTAGACCTTCTTTATTACTAGGAAAAAGGAGTGAAAAAAGATTTGGAGAAAAATTGGCTCAAATAATAGTACCAAAAATTTCTTTTTTAATGCCACTAAAATATAAACCAATAGATGCCAAAAGTGTTGCAAAAGCAATGACTCAACTCTCTAAAACAGATATCAAAGGAGTAAAAATTTTCCACTACGAAGAGATAGTTGATTTGAGTAATAAATTAGAAACTTTGGAAAATAATTAGTCTTATTTAATGAAAAACTTATAGTAATTATATAGATAATTTGGTTTAAACTTCAAAAAGTGCAATAGGTGAATTATACCAAAATGAATTAAAAGTTTTATGGTTCCATTCTTTAAAAACCTTCTAGAATCTGTTATAATGTGACCTTCCATAATTTTAAAATCTCCTTTCGTATAAATTTTATTTATAAGATTAATGTCTTCACACACCTTATATTTTTCATCGTAACCACCACATAAAATGAATAAATTTTTGTGAATTAGTAGGGATTGGTCCCCACCTCTACAAAAAATATTATTGTACTTGGTTGCCTTAGCTGACAACGATAGATAATAATTTGTGGGTTTGAATTTAAGTTTAAAACAACTTGCTTGGTTTTTATTAATCATTGATTTGTAAATAATTTCTTTGAAATTTTTTGGGGGGGTGCAATCTGAATGTAGAAAATATAGCCAATCAAACTTCGCAATTTTTGCGCCTTTATTAAGTTGCTTCGCTCGTCCCTTCTCATGAATGACTGTTTTAACTTCTCTGTAATTTTTAAAAAAGGTTTTTGTTTTGGAATTAGTTTCTCCCTCAACCACAATTATTTCATATTTAGGCAGATTAAACTTTTTAATATAATCTATTAGTTTAATAAGATTGTCTTTTTCATTTAAAGACGGTATTACAATTGAAAGTCCTTGTAAATTTTTCATATTATTATGAAGAAAGTATATTTGAAATTAATACAGTATTTTTGAATAAGTAAACTAAGGACTTATGAAATTTGATCTTTCAACTTTTATTTTCAAAAAATTGGGACTAAGTGAAAGTGCATCCATTGCCCTAGAAGCAATAGTGTATTCTGCTGCTTTACTATTTTTTCTGATCATTATATGGATGGTTTCAAGAAAAATTTTAACTGTTCTATTTGTTAAAGTATCTAAGTTAACCAAAACTAAATTTGATGACCTTTTAATAAAAAATAAAATCCCATCTACTTTAGCTTACTTCCCTCCAATTCTATTATCTATACGTTTATTCCCAATTATTTTAAGCGATATAAAGGTAATAAGTGAACCTATTATTTTAGTGATGGATTTGTTTCTAACCTTTTTGGTTATATCTATAATAAGAAGGGTGCTTAACACACTAAAGGATTTTCTTAAAACAATACCTAATTTTCGAGACAAACCAATTGACAGCTATATCCAGGTAGTTATGATCTTTGTTTGGTTTGTTGGTATAATGATTATTTTTTCTATAATATCTGGAAAAGATATTAGTGCATTTTTAGCAACACTTGGAGCTCTTTCTGCAATCATACTATTAATATTTAGGGATACTATTTTAGGTTTTGTCGCAAGTATCCAAGTAACTATAAATGACATGGTCCGTATAGGCGATTGGATAACAATGAAAAGTTATAATGCTGACGGAGACGTGATTGAAATAAACCTCTCAACTGTAAAAGTTCAAAATTTTGACAAAACAATCACAACTATTCCCACATATAGACTTGTTTCTGATTCATTTATCAACTGGAGGGGCATGAATGAATCTGGAGGAAGAAGAATTAAAAGATCTATTCTAATTAAAGTTTCCAGTATCAAGTTTTTAGAGGACAATAAACTTTCTGAATTAAAAAAAATTGAAAGAATATCAGACTACATAATTGACAGAAAAAACGAAATAGAAAAGGAAAATAAAACTAAAAATGTAGATAAAAACTTACTTTTAAATGGGAGAAATATTACTAACATAGGTTTATTTAGAAGATATGCCTTAGCCTATTTGAGTTATCATCCAGAGGTAAATAAGGACTTGACTCTAATGGTGAGACAACTAGCCCCAACAGCGCAGGGAGTTCCCATTGAGATTTATGCATTTGCTGCGGACAAAAAGTGGGAAAACTATGAACAAATAATGTCTGATATATTCGATCATCTTCTCGCATCAATACCATATTTCGATTTAGAGTGCTTTGAATATTCCTATCCAAGAACTTAGATATAAGTTTTATCTTTTTTTTATAACTTGTATGATATAAAACATAAATCAATAATATGAAAAATATAATATTAACTTTTATTCTGGGAATTACTGTTTTAAGTTGTGATCCAAAACCAAGTCAAGAGTGCGCAGATCTTAAGAGTGCGGACTCAAAAGTTAAGAGTAACGTTGAGTTATATTCTAAAGTTTGGGATACAGCAATAAATGGAAGAAATATTGAAATTATTAATCTAAATAATTTTGATAAAGATATAAAAGCAATTACTGCAGATGGAAATATAGAAGGAATTGATGCTTTCAAATCCTATTATAACAATTACTTAACCGGATTTTCTGATGCAGAATTTAATATTGTTGATGTTTTCGGGCAAGGGGACAAAGTAGTAAAGCATTGGAGTTTTAAAGGAACTCATGATGGTGATTTTTTTGGAATTCCACCAACTGGTAAAAAAATTGACTTAATTGGTACTACACTTGTGCTAATGAAAGACGGCAAAATTATTCAAGAACAAGATTTTTTTGACAATTATTCATTGCTCTCCCAATTAGGTCTTATACCAACTGAATAATGTTCGAAAACTCCAATGAATACCTCCAATTTATATGAGGCTTTTTTGCTCTTGGATTCACTTTGCTGCAAAGCATTTATTGGGTTTTTAGAAAGTTTAAGATTGATAGTGTTTATTTAAACTTAATACTAATAATATTATTTATTTTTCTAATTGCAAGCATAATTCCCTTTGTTATAAAAGCTAATATTGAAAAATATTCTTTAGAATAGAATCATTTGAATGAATTTGATTTGAAGGATTTTAGTAATTTTAGATTCTAACTATAAATCAATTTAAAAATGAAAAATTTATTATTCTTATTTATTTTCTTAATATCGTTGAGTATTTCAGCTCAAAATGCATTTTCTGCTATTGAAATCCAAGTTGACCGTGGTCAGGAGGTTGCAGTTGCAAAGCTCGTTGACGACTACATGAAAGATGCAAAATTTAAAGAAGGAAGTGGATTCAATTTAGAAAGACTAAGACAAGGTAGTGGAGATTTTACCCATCGATTTGTTTTTTACGGCCCTATCGGAAATAGAGGTAGAGTAAATTCTGATGTAAATGAATTTGAAAGAGATGCCTTTTGGACAAAAGTAAGGCAATATATAAAAAAGTCAAGAGGCTACAGCGGGAGAGTTATAGACTGGAAGCAGGGTAATGATAAACAAAACAACTTTTTAGTATACTATGTTCAGGTTAAAGATCCAACTAGTTATGCAAAAGCTCATAAAACTATTTTAAAAAAACTTGGGAATACTGAATTTAAAAATAGGACTGTAGCATTTGGAACTTTTGATATAGGTCGTCCCGAGAATGCAACTCATTGGATCGGATTATCCGGTGAAGGAACCGATGATCTATTGATGATGCATAAAAATCTACAAGAAAAGTACGTAAAAGAGGTAACCGAATATTTCTCAAATAGAGGTGAAGTAATTGACCTTAAAGATGTTAGAATAGAAAGCGTTGCTCAGTATAATTAATATTTAAAAAAAATTATAACCCCCCCCCTTTGTTTTTTAAGGGGGGGTTATCTTTTTAATTAAGTTTTCACAAAAAAATCATTTTAATTTCTTGGTGAACTCAATGCTGGCAAAAATTTGAAATGCCTTATTCTTTTCCCATTAATCTCTGTTAGCGATTCTAGCATTTTACTTTGGTCATCCTCATAAGAGTTTGAACCATAGATTTCATTATATGCTGCCCTGATTTTTGGCCGAATTTCACTAAAAGTAGCTTCATCTTCAAAATCTTTATGATGAAATCTTAACTGAACAATATTACCGTCACAGCCAGAATTACATCTTAAGACACTAACTCTCTGGTTGTAATTAATCTTTTCTAACGCCTTTTTAACACGCGCTCTGAATCTCCAAAAATCACTGCCATAACCGTCTTTATATTGATAGAAAATAACCCTCCTATGATTTAATGGTTTATTATCCTCTGGGATATAAGTAAAGTTTCTTGCCACTGACCATAAATATGCGCCTTCTGATTCGTGTAATGACCCAGTTGTTTTTTGCCAGTAAGCGTTCCCAACTTTATCTTCTTTATCGAACTCCGATAAAGAACTTGCAACCTGCATCCTAACAAAATTTTGAGAATATTTTCCTGTTAAGATTTGGAAAGTAAGATATCTTGGTTGTCCCTCTTTTGTGTTGTATATTTTTGTCTTGTTTGCTGCTGCAGACATAAATTTTTCAACTTTAGATGGAGGAACTTTTAAAATTCGAGTTTGTAAATATTGTCCTTGTGAAAAATAAAAAGACAATAAAAAAGTAAGAAAAAAAATATATTTCATTTTAATTTAGTTTATGGTTAATATTATTTTAAATATAAAAAAAGAATATTAGTAGAAGATTGTTAATTTTATATAAAATCAAAAAACAGTGAAAAATTTTTTTTTAATTCTTTTAGTTATTTCTTTTAATTCTTCGTTAAAATCACAAAGTTTTAGAGGTTTAGATAAAAGCCCATTAGACATGGTAAATTTCCCAGCAAGCTCACAGGTTCAAGAAAAATTAGTTCGTGTCTTGTATAGTCGCCCTCAACTAAATAGTAGGGATTTAAAAAGGTTAATCCCTAATGGTAAATTATGGCGAACAGGCGCAAACGAAAGTACAGAAATAACATTTTTCAAAGAGGTTAAAATTGGTTCAAGTATAATCCCAAGTGGAAGATATACTCTTTATACCATTCCAAATGAAACATCTTGGACAATAATAATAAATAAAAAAATAAATACATGGGGAGCCTATGCGTATGACTCTTCCCAAGATGTTATGAGAACTACTGTTCCTATTGTATTCTCGAATGAAAGTTTAGAAGCATTTTCAATTGCAATAACTGGTAAGGAAGGTTTCGCTAAACTTCACATGGGGTGGGACAAACTAAGAGTTAGCTTACCCATTGAATTTTAGTAGTAATCAAAGGTGAATAGATTAACATTTTTGAAGAAATCTAGTCTGATCTCGGCTTTGCCTTTTATTTCTAGCTCGCCTTCGTTATTAAATTTTAAGGATTATAAAATAGGGCTTCAGCTATTTTCAGTTAGGGATGCTATGGAAAAAGATCCAATCAATACCCTTAGATCACTCAAAGAAATGGGGTATCAAGACTTTGAATCGTATGGATACGATAGTGAAAGAAAAACATACTATGGGTTTTCACCGATAGAGTTTAAAACAATTTTAAATGATTTAGGATTATCAACATCCAGTGGACATTATGGAATTAATGGTCTAATGGAATCATCAGATTATAAATTATTTAAATATTTGGACAGCTGTATAGAAGCGTCTTTAAAATTGGGAGACAAATATATTGTATATCCTATGCTGGACAAAAAATACCAATCCACTCAAGGATACAAGTTATTGGTAAATAAACTGAATAAAATGGGAGACAAAATCACAAAATCTGGTTTAAATTTTGCGTATCATAATTTTGGTTACGATTTTAATATTTACGATAGAAAAATGGGTATGGAGTGGATTATTGAAGAAACGGATCCAGATTGGGTAAAATTACAAGTTGACTTTTATTGGGTCATGAGGACTAACAAAATTGTACCTAAAGATTTAATTGACTTGGCTCGTGGTAGATTTAAACTTTGGCACATAAAAGATATGGACCCAATTACCAATGAATACACCGAGCTCGGTTATGGATCCATAGATTATACTATGATTTTACCAGACCCTAATCTTTCAGGACTAGAATATTACTATTTAGAACAGGGAGGGAATTATGCCCTAAACTCTATGAATAGTGCTAAAAAAAGTATTGATTTTTTTAAAAAAAATATTCAAAAATTGATATAAGTTTTTGTCCGTTTCTCAAGTACAGCAATTTCCATCTTTGCAGCCACAAAAATTTAAGTTGTAAATATGAATTCCTACGAGATTTAAGGCAGACACATATGAAGCTAGTTCGGGTAATTCAAAAAACTTAACTTCCTCATTTAAAAGAAGAAAAAAAAGTAGGCTCCAGGAGATCCAAAAAATAGGTTTAATGATTTCACTTGTGGTTTTTTTGGTTGATCTATTTACAGCTATTAATGAAAAAATGATAAAAATTAAATTAATGCCCTTCCAGTAGGAAGAAAGATATTCGCTTTGTTTAAAAAAACCCGCATAGGTAATATATACGAAAGGTGTAATTAAACAATGAATAAAGCAAAGTGTACTGGACAATATGCCAATGTAATCTGAATTTTTATGGGATAATCTCATTTTAATTAAAAATGCAAATATATGTATAAAGATTTAATTCAAAATTTTATCAATTTATTAAATATCTAAAAAAAATATCTATTCCATATATCCTGGGAATATACCGTCGTTGTTAATATAAGTTCCCACGGACCCAACTAGTGCATTCTTGGAATCTAGGCCCATATATTTTCTAATTGTGTAAGTGGAATTAATTCCTGTACAATGAGCCCCTACAAAAAATTTCACACCAGATTCAAGCATTTTGCTTGCGGTCCATTTTAACTTCTTGTCATTTTGTTTTAACAAATGAAATCCTCCAATTACTTTATTAATTGGTCTATTGGGAATAATTTCTCTTATATATTTAAGTGTATTAGCTATTCCCGCATGTCCACAACCACTAACCAGTACAATTCCATCTTCAGTATCAAAAAATAATGACTGGTCCTCAGGAATTGTATCCTCAACCTTATTACCTGAAGAATTAATAATTTTTCCAAGTTTACTCCAGTTTTTCTCGTCATACACTCTGGGAACTTGCCCAGTTGTCCATATCCCTGGAAAAATTTGATTTGCCTTTTTGTGATATACAAAATCGACTCCAAGATTTTTTATTTTTTCCTTATTTCGCAAAATATAATGATCTCCTCCCTTTGATGAAGACCTTTTGTAAAAAATACCCTCTCCAACGTGAGCTGTAGAAAAAGAATTTGGAAAATTTTGTTTAAGGTTTATTAATCCTCCTGTATGATCTTTATGATTATGACTTAAATAAACATTTTCAATATCTTTTAGATCAATATTTAACTCCTTTGCATTTTGTAAAACTGTATTTTCCCTTGAGCCAGTGTCAAACAATATCTTTTGACCATCAAACTCAATTAATGCGCTAAACCCCCACTCTCCAATATAAAAATCTGACAGCATAGTAGATAATATTGTGATTTTGTAATCCTTGATGATAGGGCTCTGTCCAAACAAAAACAGCGGGGATATTAATATAAAAAATAGAATATTTTTCATTTTTTAAAGTTGTTAGTCCTCAAACTTAAGCTTTTTAAGCATTTCAATTGTTGTCATCATTTTTATTTTATGTACAGAATCAATATATTTTCCATTTGAAATTCTTTCTTCATAGATTTTAATAGCCTCATCTAGTGTGTATTTTTTTTTCATTTCCTCAATTTTTTTATAAAATCTCACTGTAATACCTTAACCAATTTAAGCCAAGTATTTTCTCTATTTCTTTGTATTTATATCCTCTCTTTTTTAAACCTGAGGCAACATTTAAAAATCGTTTAGAAGTATCCAACTCTGGAATCCATGGCGGCCATTGAACTTTATATGACGGTTTAAATTTTTTTAATCTGGGAATATACCAATTCTCTTTTGTTGCACCACTAGCCTTAATACCCTGAATTGCGAAATCTGCAGCCAAACCAACATGATCAATCCCAGCAATATTAATAGCATGTTCAATATGATCCAAATATGTTTTAAATGTCGTTTCAATCCCCAACTTTGGTCCTATCATATATCCTAGGCAAATAATTCCAATAACGCCCCCTTTATCTGACATGGCTTTTAATTGATTGTCTGTTTTTGCACGTGGATGATTTTTGTGTAAGGCTTCACACATAGAATGATTAATTGATACCCCTTTTTCACTATATTTAATTGCATCATCAGTCGTTTTTCTCCCACAATGAGATACATCAACCATGATGCCAAGGTCATTCATTTTTTTTACAGCGTCAACACCAAAATCTGACAGCCCAGCATTTGTCCGTTCTGTACATCCATCACCTAACAGATTTCTTTGATTATAGGTCAATTGAATCCATCTTGTTCCTGCTTTGTACAAAAAATCTAAATTATCAGTTGATTTTTCAATCATAGTAGCATTTTGAAACCCTAAAAGAACTGCAGTTTTCCTTTCCATTTTTGCAATAAAAAAATCTTTAGACCCATTGGCCAAAATCAATTTATTAGAGTTTTGTTTTATTTTTTCATTCCATTCTAACAATGAAGACATTGCTACTTGAAAATTCCTTGAAGACAAGGATGCGCTAAACCCGGTATATCCTGAATCATCTAGAGCTCGAAATGACTCATCATTCCAGCCTCTTGGAATAATTAATCCATCAATAACAATTGCCTTTTTATAAAACTCTTTCAACCTATTGGAATCTGGATTTAATAAAAACATGTTGTCCAAAATATTCCAGGGGAACAATGCCCCTAATGATAATGATTTTAAAAAACTTCTGCGTCTATATTCCATCTATTGAATAGATAAAAATATTACTATTTCATTAATTTTAGTTATTGCATCATTAGTAATTGTTCCTTTATTTATTTTTTTCATTTGGATTTGAATAATTTTATTGGATGAAAAAAATAAATATCCTTTCAAAATTTAAAAAATTTGATTCTAAATGGAGTCCTCACTCTATAGCCGAACTAAATGGTCAGCAAGTAATAATAGCCAAAATCAAAGGAGATTTCGTCTGGCACTCTCATAAAGAAGAAGACGAACTTTTTTATGTTATAAAGGGGAAATTAAAAATGCAATTTCGTGACAAAACTAAAGAAATTCACCAAGGGGAAATGATTGTAGTCCCTAAAGGTGTTGAACACCGACCAAGTGCTGAAGAAGAAACTTGGTTACTTTTATTTGAGCCAGTAAACACCAAACATACAGGAGAAACAATTTCAGACATAACCAAGGAAAGTTATCCTAAAATATAGAAAACTAATTGCTAAATAAAATTAGTTTTGTCCCTCTAAGATGAATTCTTTATTTTTCTTTTCTAAAATGATATCGTGTAATGAAAATAGCGTCTCTTTCTTTATCTGCGCTTTCTACACCTGAACTGACAAAAACTAGTTCCCACCCTTGAGCAGACATTTCATTAAGTTTCGATTTGACCATTGCATCATTAGTTGCAATATTATTAAATCTAATCCCCGCAACATTATAAAAATTTAACAGTTTGGTTTCCTCAAATGCCAAAGTTCTAATTTCTGAACGCTTTTTATCTGATTTCTCTTTTTTGCCATCTTCTTTTCTTATTGTAGTTGCCTCTCTGTAGTTTACTGTTTCTGTCCCAGATATCATTCTTGAACGACCTAGTCCGTTTTGAATAAGAGACTCAACAACAGTAACGGTTTCAAATTCATATATTTTCCCAGGTTGAGATTGATTAGTAAAAGCGGTAATTACTGCTAGAGCTCCAATTATTGCAAAAATTGAAATTGCTCTATTTTTAATATTTTTCATTTTTATTTAATTTATTGATTGTGTTAATTTATGATTTATTGTTTTCCCAAATATAGTGATTACTAAATAGTTTCTTCTATTCTGTATATTTGAATAGAATAATTAAGATAATCTATAATCTCATAAAGCTCTGAAAATGCCTGTAAAAAAATGGTTTAATAGATGCCGAAATTAAAATAGTTGATGATGTTCGGTTAAACTGGTGGAAGGAGTTCAGTTAAGCCAAAAAAACAGCATAGAGAAAATAGTAGAAAAGAACTAACAAACATAAACAACAAATAAAAAATAGAGGAAAATATTTATTTGTGCCAAAATATAAAGATCTTACCTGAGGGCTCGGTGACTAAAATCTCTAATTTTAAATTCCGTTCAAATAAGGAAGAAATTGTGAGTGAAATCTGTCCTTGGCAAAAAGATTTTATTACAAAGAAACCTCCATTTATTAGAAAGTATGATGGTGAACATCTTCACCAACTAGTGAGCTTAAATAACTGATTGAAAAAATAAAAAATTTATTATTTCAATTACAGTTGTAATTTGGTAAAACTAGTGGAGAAGATGGGACTCGAACCCACGACCTCTTGACTGCCAGTCAAACGCTCTAGCCAACTGAGCTACATCCCCAAATTAAAAATCAATTTCGTAATAGAGATTATTTACATCCAATTTATGTTTTTCTATCCCATTTATATTAATCCAATAAAAAAAATCTTTAAATACATCTATATTTATTTTACCAAAGCTTTTTTGGTCACCAAAATATTCTTTTGAAAAATTTAATGCTTTTAAAAGATTTATCTTTTTATCATTATTAGGCAAATGTTTAAATAAAATATCTGAGGCTTTTTTAGTGTTTTTTGTTGCGTACATAAAGCCCTCTTTAGTCGCTTTAAGAAAATTCATAAGTTCAAATTTATTAGACTCCAAATACTTTTTACCAACAACAATAAGAGGAGAATAAGAATACGGAATACCATAATCCTTCATTTTAAAAAATGAAAATTCTGGTTTTTCAATACCCTCCCAATTCAAAAAAATCCAAGTCGAATCATATTCACCTTTTAAAATTGATTCCCAAACCCCTAGTCTGTCAGGATAGGAAATGTTTATTTTACCTAATCCTCCGTCGTTTTTAATCATTTTTTTAATAATATGATCTTCATACCTTGCACCATAAGAAGCATAGGACTTGCCGTCTAAATCCCTAGGTCTAACAATTTTGCTTCCACTTTTAACAGCGATTGCACTTACATCTTCTTGAAAAATAGTTGCTATAGCAACTAATTCAAATGGGGGATTTTTTGTTCTATAACTAATCAAAGATTCTGTTGGACATAAACCCACATCTGACTGACCGAGTTCAATTTTTTTTGCTGGAGTATATTGATAATTGTCGAGATCTGGGGAAATGATTTTTATTTCAAGCCCTTTGTTTTTGTAAAAGCCCATTTTGTCAGAAATTAAGAATCCAATGTGGTTAATGTTGGGGGTCCAATCTAAAGCAATCTTAATCTGTTTCATTTCATTTATAAATGAATTAAATTTAAAAAATTATTTATATTTCAACTTTTAAGAAATAAAATAATTCTATCTACAACCTTACTGTTTCTCAAAAGTCGACTGTGACCTAAACCTTTAGTAAAATAAAATGCCCCACCGGTTATATTTTTTTTAATTTTTTTTGATTCTAGGATTGACAATTGAGTGTCGCTTTCGTCGTGAATCAAAAGAATTTTGGCTTTAATTTGTTTCACTAATTTCTCAGAAGATAGTTCACTATTTATTATTAGTCCTGTTTTTTTAATAAAGTAATTAATCAATAGATTTCTGGTTTTTTCCTTCAGACGAGTGTAATTAAAAAAAGTTTCAAAAATTTGGAAAACGTTATTTACGGGACACAATAGAATTATTTTATCTAATTTTATTTTTTTAGCAGCACAGTAAACACTAGCAAAACCTCCCAATGAATGTCCTATTAGTGCATGAATCGGATACAACTTAGAAGCTAGAGATTCAATACATGAAATGAATTCGGGCAAATTGGTATTCCCACCGCTTGACTCACCGTGTGCAGGTGCATCGAAAGCATATACATCAAAATTGTTTTGGTTGAGTTTTTCAATAATTTTATACATGTTTGTAGCCCTTCCACTCCATCCGTGGACCAGTATAATTTTTGGGCCATCTCCGACCCAGTGATAGCATTTAATTGTTTTGTTAATAGCTTTTACCTCTAAAAAAAAATTATCTCTATTCAATGAAAATTCTTCTTCTTTAATATTCAATTTAGGTTTTGAAGGTTTAGTCCACAAGTAGGCAACAAACCTCATACATAAATATGGATTTAGAAAATCTAAAAATGAAATAAAATTAATTAACGGTTTTGGTATCATTATAGAACTTGATTTTTTTAAAACTCAGGTTAATCATAAAATTTATAGTTAAATATTATTTTAGATTAGAAAATATAGTTGGACTAAGAAAAACTTGTTCTATTTCTTTCACGATAGGACCATTAAGTCTACTTTCTTTAAAAACATTATTCCACTCAGGATCTTTGATAAAGTTTTTCCAAGATTCGTTTCTTGAAATCATGTCCTTAAAAGAAACAATATAAACTAACGCTGAATCGGATTTATTTGAAATTATAAATTTATCTGCGAATGAAACAGAATCAACTTTTTTAGTTGTCCAATAGCCTACATTTGTAAATCCATGCTTTTCAAATAGTTTTGTTGTATGGTTTTCGAATCGTGTAATAATATCCTTAAATTTTCCGTCGTGTGTGTAATAAACTCGCATTTCATAAACCCCTTGAGATGGTTTTTGTGGTGAAACTTCAATGGATTCAGAACATGAAATAGAAAGCGTCAAGCATATAATTGATATAAATTTTTTTTCCATTTTTAAACTTTGCTCCAAAATTGAAAATTTAATATTTTAATATCAAGTTTTTGATCTATAATTTCCAATATGACTATTTAAAAATCCTATTAATAAAAGTAGATTTGATTAAAATCAATAATTTAAATTTGGTGTATTATGAAAAAAAGAACTTTAACATTTGTACTATCTCTTGTCTTTTTAAATTTTGTTTTCTCACAAACACCGACTAATAAAGTCTATGATTTAAAAGTTATTGCCAAAAGCAAAAAAGATTATTCAATCTCTGGAATGGATAATATTGGAAAAGTTAATGCTGATGATCCACAATTAACATTTGAAGTTGACTCTGAAATAAATTTTTTTATAGACGCCCAAGGACATCCATTTTATTTAAAACTAGTTCCCGGCGTAGGTAAGAAGAATCAAGTTCAAAATATCCCCAATAATGGTACTTCAAGTGGAAAAATAACTTGGAAACCAGAAAAAGAGGGTACTTATTATTATCAATGTTCCAAACATAAAAATATGACTGGGAAAATTGTAATACTCGCTTCTAAAAAATAGATCAGTTTTTGATGGCATAAATCTTTCTTTATTAATTTGTAAACAAATTAAAATCACTGGGTTTGAGTTGAAAAAAAACTAACTTAATTATCAACCGTTTTGTATATTTCAAATTGATTTATAATTAAAATGAGAGAAAAAATTCTTTTTACTTTATACTCTTTAACATTCGGAATCTTAAATTCTCAAAATATTAAGCCTGAAGACACAGAGGTTTGGGTCCCTGAGCCAGAGATTGTTACTCCCGGAAATTATTTTAGAGATGCTCCATCAGATGCGATTGTTCTATTTAACGAATTGAATTTAAATAAATGGGAACATAAAAATGGCGAACCCGCAAAGTGGGAGATTAGAGATGGTTATTTTACTGTAAAACCTGGATCAGGGAATATTTTAACTAAAGATGTTTTTGGTAGTTGTCAGTTGCATATAGAATTTATGTCCCCAATTATTATTGAGGGAAACGGTCAAGATAGAGGAAATAGTGGGATTTTTCTTATGGACAATATAGAGCCTGGTGATGGATACGAAGTTCAAGTTTTAGACTCTTATGATAATAGAACTTATTCTAACGGACAAGCAGGAAGTATATATAAACAACACATCCCTTTAGTTAATGCATCAAAAAAACCAGGTGAATGGCAGACATACGATATAATATTTAAAGCTCCCGTTTTTAGTAAAAATGGTGAAGTTAAATCACCTGCTTACGTCACTATATTTCATAACGGTGTTTTGATTCAAAATAATTCTCAAATACAAGGACATATAGAACACATTGGCTATCCTAAATATGAGTCCCATCCTTCTAAATTACCTATAAAATTACAAGACCATGCTAGCCTAGTAAGTTTTAGAAACATTTGGATAAGAAAACTTTAAATAATTCTAAATATTTTGGTTATAATAAATAATCAAATAAGATACTTTTATAGTTGTCAATTATTAAGTGAATGGAAATGTTTTATCTAGATTTTTTTATGCTTAGATTTCATTAAATACCTCCATTAATAATTTTCATTAAGGTCTTACAAAATCAATCCTAGATTTAAATATTTGTATATTTAATTACATGAATAGACTGAACTTTATAAAAAACACAACCCTTTTGTCAGGTGTAGGCTTTTTATCACCCTCACACTTTGCATTTGGTAGTTCGTCTAAAATTATTGGCTCTAATGAAAAAATAAAATTTGGTACTATTGGATTAAATAATATGGGATGGCATGATTCAATGAGACTTTTGAGGGTTCCCAATGTAGAATTGGTTGCCATTTGTGATGTTGACAAAAATATTCTAGAAAAAAGGAATTATGAACTCAAAAAATCAGGAATAAAA
Organism: Flavobacteriaceae bacterium; assembly: GCA_045561795.1. Classification (GTDB taxonomy): domain Bacteria; phylum Bacteroidota; class Bacteroidia; order Flavobacteriales; family Flavobacteriaceae; genus TMED96. The sequence goes on along the minus strand of JBJKWZ010000004.1, from coordinate 175,895 downwards.
GTCAAAGTGTTTTCAGATTACAGAAATTTGCTCGAGGACCGTGATATAGATGCAGTTTTAATAGGAACCCCTGACCATTGGCATCCCTTGATGATGATACATGCTTCTGAAACAGGTAAGCACGTTTATTGTGAAAAACCAATAGGCAACTCAATTGGAGAGTGCAATGCTATGGTAAAAGCCCAAGAAAGATATGGAAATATAGTCCAAGTGGGACAGTGGCAGAGAAGTATGCAACACTTCAAAGATGCAGTGAACTTTATTTCTACTGGTGTTCTTGGTAACATCAGAACAGTTAAAACTTGGTGTTATACTTCTTTTCTTCCTCTTCGAATTGTTCCTGACAGCTCTCCTCCAATAGGTGTAGATTATAAAAGTTGGTTAGGTCCAGCACCTTTAAGACCTTTTAACTCAAGTCGTTTCCATGGTCATTTTCGTTGGTTTTGGGACTACGCTGGTGGGCTTATGACTGACTGGGGCGTACACCTTTTAGATTACGCTCTGCTGGGTATGAATTGCTCTTATCCAAAATCAGTTATTGCCAGCGGAGGCAAATTTGCATCTCCTGATTTGGCAGAAGAAACCCCTGATACCCTTTTCGCGATATACGAGTTTGATGATTTCAACTTAATTTGGGATTCTGCACAAGGGATAAAAAACGGCCCTTACGGACTTAATCATGGCATTGCATTTATAGGAGATCATGGGACTTTAGTTTTGAATCGAAGAGGATGGAAAGTAATGGAAGAAAAAAACAATAAAAATAAAATCGCTAAGCCTTTTGTGAAAAAAAGTGACAATGGATTAGATAATCACTTACTAAACTTTATAGAATCAATTAGAGCAAATGACCCCAAAAAAGTAAACTGTTCAATAAGTGATGGTGCTCTAGTCGCCAAGATTGCACATATGGGTAATATATCATATCGGTCAGGTGAGAAGTTGTTTTGGGATTCTACGTCAGATATTTTTACAAATAATACGGTCAATGAAAATTATATTACTAACAAATATCACAATGGCTATAATTTACAATTGTATTGATTAATGATTTATAATGAATGTATCGAATCGGAACTTCTTCTTAATAGATTTTATAACAACTGTTTCTCTAATGAGAAATATCCTTTTAGTTACTTTTCTCATTACTTTTAGTTGTCAAAATCCAACTAAAAAGATTCAAAATCAATCCCAAAAACCCAATGTGATAATTATATATATGGATGATTTAGGGTATGGGGATGTTAGTTCATATGGGAAAGGAAAACTAAAAACTCCTAATATTGATAAAATTGCGAACGGGGGAATGATATTCAAAAACGCTTGTGTTACAAATTCTATATGTGCCCCATCAAGAGCTGTGATCTTAACTGGGAAGCATAGCCATTTAAACGGAAAAATTGATAACCATGCAAAATTTGATGACTCGCAAGTAACTTTCCCTCAGCTTTTTCAAAAAAATGGTTACCAAACAGCGATGTTTGGGAAACTTCATTTTGGAAATAATCCCAAAGGAGTTGATGATTTTTTAATACTTCCCGGACAGGGGGACTACATAAATCCAAGGTTTATTGGTAAAAAAAAGGACACCTTAATTACAGGATATGTTACGGATATTATCACTGATTTGACTTTAAATTGGTTTACAAATAAAAGAGATAAAAGTAAACCATTTTTAATGATGTATTTACATAAAGCACCCCATAGAGCGTGGTGGCCAAGTCCTGAAAAGTTTGCCGAATTTTATCAAAAAAAGTTTCCAGAACCCAAAACATTATTCGACGATTATAAGAGAAGGGGAGCGGCCGCAAAAAGTGCTGAAATGAATATATTCAAGCATATGCAATATATGCATGATAGTAAAGTTAGGCCGTCAACTATTGAAGAGATGGGTAATGTTGAACCAGAAATCCAATATGTAACTGGCAAAGGCAAGAAAGTAAAACCAACAGCTCAAAGATTCTATGGACCCTTTAATAGAGCCAATGATGAGCAAAAAAGAAAGTATGATGTTAGGTTAGATAAAATCAGTAAGGACTTCAAAGAGAATTGGCCAAAAATGAATAATAAAGAAAAAATGAAATGGAAATATCAAAGATACATGCAAGATTATTTGGCTACCATTTCTTCCGTTGATGATAATGTTGGTAGGGTCTTGGATTATCTGAGGGAAAGTGGTTTAGAGGACAATACAATTGTGGTTTATACATCTGACCAGGGGTTTTATCTTGGAGAACACGGATGGTTTGATAAACGATTTATCTATGATGAATCTTTTAAAACTCCCTTGATAATAAAATGGCCTAATGTTATTAAGCCAGGAACTACGAGCGAGGAAATGGTTCAGAACCTAGATTTTGCTCAAACTTTTCTAGAGGCGGCCATGATTGATGTACCTGACGATATGCAGGGTGAAAGTCTTATTCCATTGTTAAAAGGAAATTCTGATCAATGGACTAGAGAAGCTGTTTATTATCATTATTATGAATATCCATCTGTCCATATGGTAAAAAGACATTACGGTATAGTAAGTAAAGAATTCAAACTAGTTCATTTTTACAATGATATAGATGAATGGGAATTGTACGATCGCATAAAAGATCCAAATGAAATGAACAATGTTTACAATAATCCTGATTATAAAAAAGTTGTAGATAAGCTTACGCAAGATTTAAAGGAAATGCGAAAAAAGTATAATGATTCAGATTTACTGGACAAAAGTTTCATTTACTAAAAAATAATATTTAACGCTCTAAAGGCTGGTAGGAATTAGTTATTATCTTGAGTTGATTTGAATTACCTGTCATTTCCCAACTACCAAGTGAGACGGGAATATTACCTATACTATTTATGGAATCAAAAAAATTTTTAATTGTAAAATTGCTTTCATCACTTTTAGCATTTTCCATCATCATTTCTTCAATTAAATATTTACCTGTTATGTAACTTGTTCCGTACCCCGGTTGTCTTAAATAAAGGTGCTGCTCGAAAAGTAAAAGTTCTTTTTCGGTCTTCATCCAACCCCTGGGTGTATATTCAGAATGTATTTCCCCGGCTTCTTCCATACTCATAATATTGGCATGTGCGTATAGAGATCCTAATCCTCTAGCAGCCCTCTGGGCAATTAAAATATAAACTATTTCTCTTGCTCTTGGGTTCTTATCGTATAGGCCTGCGTGCATAAAAAATTCTTCTACAGCAGTAGCCAAACCCTCATTTCTAGAATCAAAAATATTATATAGAAGTGCATTTTCCCTAATAGGGTTTGTATGAGGCTCCACTTTCATTCTTTCAAGTTCAAACCAATGATAAAAGTGAGAAAAAAGTGGTTTTGGATCCAAGTGGGCAGTGATCCAAAAAAAGTTTCTTTTTTCATCTGGAATATACTCTCCAAGGTGTGGTTGTAATGATCTTGAAAAGTATTCTTTTACTGTGACTATTCGATTTTGATCCAAAAAATCTATCAACTCTTTTGCAGCATTTTCAGCTAGTTTTCTATAGCTGGAAGGCGAGTCAGCAGGTTTAAGTACTGGCAATTTTCTGTTTCGATGCTCTTCTAGTTTTAGCGACGACCAAGCTCTTGCCAACTCCCTTTTAAGTAAAAAGACTTCATCTTCCCAAGTCATAGGAACTAGATGAACATTTTGCTGATACCATGTATAATTTTCTTTTCCAATTCCAGATGGGCCATTCTTTTCCAAAGCCTGCATTTTAAGCCATTTTACAAAGTCGTCGGTAGAGCTTTTTGCATTTGTAATTTCTATAACAAGTTCTTTATCTTTGGATATTCCAGACTTAAAATTTAAATCTTCTAAAACTTTTGATTGTTTTTCAATGTCTCTGATCCCAGCTATCCACAAATCTCTTGCATTGCCTGTAAGGTTTATTTGGGCTTCTTCATTAAACTTTGGAATCAACTTTAAAGAGGAGAGAAGTTTTATTCTGTCTTTTTCATTTAATGGAAAATTATATTGCCAAAGTTCAATAGTAAAATGAGGAGTAGGGCCCTCATGTGCAGGTACATCACTTTTGTAGGTCCATATTGATTTGTAAAATGCTGGGTCTCTCTGCCATGGTTTCAAGACTTTATAATTAAATAAATATCCGTTCATTTCTGCCCACAATAAATACCAATCTACTTGCTCGTGAACTGGCCATGAATCTATAGAAAATGACTCAAGTTTATTTCTTAGTATTTTGTACTCTTTAAAACGGATATCAAATGTGTTTTTGGAATAGTCAGGGACACCATCTTTCAGTGGAGGTTTTTCAAAATCCCTCCACTCTTTGAATAATTCAAAAAGCTTAAAATTTTCTTTATCATTTTTTTCTTGAGCATTAGCCAAGCATAAAAACAAGAAACAAGATAAATAAAATACAGCTTCTGATATTTTGATTTTTAGGTCTGGTTTAATCATTTTCTTTTGATTTCATGGTATAATCTAAATTATCAAATTTTAACTAAATTGTAATATTGCCAATTTTGATTTAATTATAGCAAATTGATTTTTAAATTCGGTACATGAATAAAAATTCTGTTTATATTTTTTTTAGAATATATTTAATTGTTTTAATATTTTTCTCTTGTAAAGAGAATCCAAGTGTTGAAGTCCCAAACCTAGAAAGCAGAAAAGGTCTTACTAGCCAAGGGCTGATTTATCAAAATCAAGTTAGAGAATATTTACTCTATATCCCAGTATCCTACAATGAAAATACACCAATGCCAGTAATGCTAAACTTCCATGGATTTGGCGGAACAGCAGAAAGGCATTTGGAAAATGCCGATATGAGATCACTTTCTGAATCTGAAGGGTTTATTCTAATATATCCACAGGGGACTCTACTTGGAAGTTATCCTCACTGGAATCCAAGCTCAATAGGAGAAGGAAATAAAAGCAATGCTGATGATTTAGGATTTATAAATAGACTTTTAACGTCTCTACCTGAAAGAATAAATATAGATAATTCCAGAATTTATGCATGTGGTTATTCTAACGGGGGGTTCTTCTCCTATGGACTGGCTTGTAACTTAAATGATCAAATAGCAGCGATAGGCTCTGTGGCAGGAACGATGTTGTCCGATACTTATATAAGTTGTCAAGCATCCGTGCCAATGCCAATGATAAATATTCACGGAGCTAAGGATCCTATTGTCCCATACCGAGGTAGTGCAGGTTTAATATCAATTGACAATGTTTTAGATTTTTGGTCTGAACTAAACTATGCAAAAAATTTGGAGACCGATTTTTTTGAAGGGGTTGAGAATTATATATATAAAGACTCTTTGGGAACACCTTTTGTTTCACATTTTAAGATAATTAACGGTTCCCATACTTGGGACTACAACTCTTTATTATCAAATAATACCAGTACTAATGAACTGATATGGGAATTTGTTTCAAAATTTGATATTAATGGATATATTAAGTAGTTTAAATAAATTTATTTCACTTATAACCTTGTATATGAAAAGATATATTTTTCTTCTGTTAATTGCCCTTTTGTTAAATACTTCTTGTACAAATAATAAAATAATATACCCAGAAACGGATATTATTCCTGTTACTGAGAGTTACTATGGTGACGAAATTTTAGACAATTATAGGTGGCTTGAAGATGATATGAGTGATAAAACAAGAGATTGGGTTAAAAGACAAAACACAACCACCTTCGCATATCTTAGTCAAATAAAGTTCAGAGAAGATTTAAAAGAAAAATTTGAAAAAATATGGAACTATGAGAAACTTTCTTCTCCTTTTTTTGAAGGTGATTATAATTACTATTATAGAAATAACGGTCTTCAAAATCAATATGTTTTATACAGAAAAAAAAATAATGTTGAAGAGGTTTTCTTAGATCCAAATAAATTCTCTGATGATGGTACGATATCTCTTTCTGGACTAAGTTTTTCTAAAGACGGCAGCAAAGTTTGTTATTCAATAAGTGATGGAGGAAGTGATTGGAGAAAGCTGATTGTAATGGATACAGAGTCAAAAGAAATTATTGAAGACACCCTTGTAGATATAAAATTTAGTGGTATTAACTGGAAAGCAAATGAGGGTTTCTTCTACTCAAGTTACGATAGACCAAAGAAAAGTGAATTAAGTGATAAAACCGATCAGCACAAACTTTATTATCATAAGCTAGGAACAAAACAAAAAGATGATAAAGTTATTTTTGGAGGAAAGGATAGTGAAAAACACCGATACGTGGGTGCCTCGGTTACAGAGGACGACAAGTATTTGATTATAGATGCTTCGAAATTTACCAAAGGAAATATAAGTTTTTTAAAATCCTTAAAAGATGACAAATCCCCTTTGATACCGATTGATGAAGACTATACTACAGACAGCTATCTTGTGCACAGTGAAAAAGATAGATTGTTTTTTGTTACAAATAAGAATGCTCCAAATAATAAGGTTGTGTCAGCAAGGGTTAATAGCCCAAACGAAAAATTTTGGAATGACTTTATTCCTGAAGGGGAAAGCGTATTAAGTATATCATATTCTGCGGGGTATTTTTTTGCTAAATATATTGTTGATGTGAAGTCTAAAGTTTTAAAATTTGATTTGGATGGCAAAAACTTGGGTGAGATTGAACTTCCAAGTATTGGGACTGCTAGAGGGTTTAGTGGTAAAAAAGATGATAAAGAGGTCTACTTTACCTTTACAAACTATAATTCTCCAAGTATAATTTATTCACTCAATCCTAAAAATAATCAAACTCAAATATATTGGAAACCAGATATAAATTTTGATCCAGAAAAATATATTTCAAAACAGATTTTTTATAAATCGAAGGATGGAACAGAAATTCCTATGACAATAACTCACAAAAAAGACACTGAGTATAACGGTAAAAACCCTACAATTCTTTATGCGTATGGTGGATTCAATATCAGTATACTACCTTCATTTAGCATTTCCAATGCCATATGGATGGAGTTAGGCGGGGTATACGCTGTCCCGAATCTCAGAGGTGGTGGGGAGTATGGAAAAAATTGGCATCTACAAGGTGTAAAAATGAATAAACAAAATGTATTTGATGATTTTATTGCCGCTGCTGAATATTTAATTTCAAAAAAAATTACAACCTCGGATTATTTAGCAATTCGAGGTGGTTCAAATGGTGGTCTGTTAGTTGGTGCTACCATGACTCAGCGCCCTGAATTAATTAAGGTAGCCATTCCTGCTGTCGGTGTTTTAGATATGTTAAGATACCATAAATTTACAGCTGGGGCAGGATGGGCCTATGATTACGGAACATCAGAGGAGTCGGAGGAAATGTATAGATATTTGAAAAAATATTCACCCGTTCACAATGTAAAAGATAACTCCAATTACCCTGCAACATTGGTTACTACTGCTGACCATGACGACAGAGTTGTCCCTGCTCATTCATACAAATTCATATCGGAGCTTCAAAAAAAGCATATTGGTGATTCACCTGTTTTAATAAGGATCGAAAATAGGGCTGGTCATGGGGCAGGTACACCCATTAGCAAGCGGATAGATCAGTATGCTGACATTTTTGGGTTTATTTTATATAACATGGGATACCAAACTCTTCCTTAGTTTTTATATGAATCATATTGAAACTGCTAAAAAAGTAATTAGAGAAGAATTAAATTCAAACATTAAAAAATTAAATCAACTGGGAGGGGGAAGTATAAATTCTGTATTCATATGTGAGCTGGAAAAATCCAAAATTGTTCTTAAAATTAATGATTCACTGAAATTCCCCGGAATGTTTGAGAATGAAAGTAGGGGTCTATTGAAATTAAATAAATCTGGAGTTGAAACACCACAGGTGATTTTCGAAAGAGTAAAAGATAGCTTAGCCTTTTTAGCTTTAGAATATATTCCAAATGGGAGCTCTGGGAATTGGGAACTGTTTGGTAAAAAATTAGCCATTCTTCACACCAATAAGAACGAGTTTTTCGGTCTTGATTATGACAATTATATTGGTTCGTTGAAACAAATTAACAAGAATGAGAATAATTGGAAAGATTTCTATTCGAATCAAAGAATTCTTCATCTTACAAAATTTGCATTTAATAAAGAATTGCTAAGTAAAAGCGATTCAAAAAAATTAGAAGAAATATGTTTGAAATTAAATGAATATATTCCTTTTTCTAAGCCTTCATTAATCCATGGAGATCTATGGTCAGGAAATTTAATTTTTAACAGCGAAGGGGAGCCTGTCTTTATTGATCCTGCTATTTATTATGGTCATCCAGAAATGGATTGGGCGATGCTCTCTTTATTTGGGAGTTTCCCAGAAGCAGCAATGAAAAGTTACTGTAATATTATTCCTTTAGAAAATAATTATTTTGAAAGAGAGAAAATATATCAATTATACCCTCTTCTAGTTCATCTTATTTTATTTGGTAGAAGCTACTACAGAAATATTTCTGAAATCTTAAATTTTTACAGATGATTTAATGTTTTAGTTAGAATAGTCAGAAATTTAAAAGTTATATTTATAAAAGCTTTTTTAAAATGGCCAAGCAGATAATTTTAATTGGTGTTTTTTTGGTTATTGTAGGTGGTATTTTTTTTATTATTGAAAAAAACGGAATCAATTACAATAACCCATTGGATTTTAAATTTGAAAAAGGGAACACAAAGTTTTATTTCCCTATTGGATCATCAATTTTAATAAGTGTTGTCCTCTCTTTAATTTTTTATTTTTTTAGAAAATTTTAATGAAACATTTTGTTAGGAATTTTGGGCTTTTTATTATTGGGTTGGGTATTACTTTAAGCGTTTTTGAATTTTTATTAGAAAACTCTGTTGTTGTTTTGATTTTTGGAATAATTATATCCATTTCTTCCTACTTTATTAAAAATTAAATAGTGTTTTCTAAACAAATCATTCTTGTTATTTTATTTATCTGGAGTTTACCAAGCTTTTATTTTAGGAGTAAATTCAGAAAAATCGTTTATCAAACAGATGATTGGAAAATTAACATCAAACCACTTTTCATTAGAGAAATAAAGGGATTGTTTTTTAAACTCTATCCAAACGATAAAGTGTATTTAAAAGTTAGAAGGTTTTACATCATTTATTTAGTTATTTATTTTGGTTTATTTATTTTGTATTTAAAATCATAACTTTAAAAGATGTTATGAATAAAAGAGAATTTATTCAAAAATTTGGTTTGGTTGGTTTAGCAACTTACGCTTTGCCTAACAATATTACTTACGATAAGAATAAATTCAATTTACTCCCTTGTAAGGAAGAAGATGATTTGTGGAAAACCGTTAGAAGTCATTATTCGCTAAAACCGGATTACATAAATTTAGAAAACGGATATTATAATATTATCCCAAATCCTACTCTCTATAAATATATTGATCATGTTAAAACCATAAATTTTGAAGGTTCATATTATATGAGAAATAGCCTTGAAGATGATAATCTTAAACTTAGAAGAAGCATTTCAAAGTGGTTATCGTGTGATGAAAAAAACATTATAATTACCAGAAATACAACCGAGTCATTAGACTTAATCATAGGGGGTTATCCATGGGATAAAGGAGATGAAGCAATTTATGCACAACAGGACTATGGTTCTATGAAATTAATGTTTAAACAGGTTTCTAAAAAATATAAAATCAAGACCAAAATAATTTCAATCCCAAATCATCCGTCATCAGATGACGAAATTGTTCGTCTTTATGAGAGTCAAATCACAAAAAAAACTAGATTGCTCATGGTTTGTCACATGATAAATATAACCGGGCAAGTGCTTCCAGTAAAAAAGATTTGTGAAATGGCGCATAGTTATGGCGTTGAGGTGATGGTAGATGGAGCTCACTGTGTTGGACATTTTGATTTTTCTATTGAAGAATTGAATTGTGATTATTATGGTTCTAGCCTGCATAAGTGGTTGTCTGCGCCATTAGGAGCAGGATTACTTTATATTAAAGAAAAACATATTTCAAAAATTTGGCCTTTGCTCGCTGGTCATTCAAATGATTTCACCGGAATAAAAAGATTAAATCATTTGGGAACTAATCCTGTTCAGATACATTTAGCCATAAAAAATGCTCTTGATTACATTGATTGGTTAGGAATCAAAAGAAAAGAAAAAAGGCTCAAAGAGCTTCAAAATCATTGGATTCAAAATTTGAAAAATGTATCAAATATTGAAATAAATACCCCTTTATTATTTTCAAAAAGTTTTGGTATTGGCAACGTAGGGATTAAGAATATGCCTCCCAAAATTATGGCTGAACAACTTTTAAAAAAGTTTAACATATTTACTGTTGCCATTGACTATGCGAATGTGAAAGGATGTAGAATTACTCCAAACATTTACAATACAATAGATGAGATTGATGTTTTTATTGACGCCGTAAGAAAATTAGCTTCTTGAAATTTGTATTTGATTCATGTTGTCTCACTGTAAGTTTTACTTGTTTAGTTGTACTTTTGTTTTCAAATTTTTCAAATGCTCAGGATGGTGAGCTTTTGATCCAACAATACCAAAAAAATTCTATGGACCTTGAGTTTTATAGGAAATTAAATTTTGAATTGTTTGTAGAGCCGAATTTGACTAATACGGTTGATAGAGAAACAAAAGGGAAATTAAATTTTAATTTTGGTTCCAACATTCATTATCGCTTTACAAGAACCTTTGGTCTTTCAACTGGTATTTATATAAATAAAATTGGTTATCAAAATAATTTAGAAACAAATAAAAGTATCAACAACTTGAAGTTTATTACGATCCCGTTTTTTATTAAACTTTACCCACTTAAAAAAATTAATTTCTTCCTAGGTGGGTCATATAATTTTTATAAAGGTGGGTATAGTCAAATAGATAAAAATGCAGAAAAAGTTCAAATTCTCGATGGGGTAATTGTCAACTCTATGGGTGTTTTTACAGGAATAGAATACATAATTAAAAAAAGAATATCTTCTTCAATAAGTTATAAGATACAAAAGAGAAGTTATAGAAACTATCAACCAGAAACTCAAAATTTTTATGGAATTTATTTAAGCTTAAATTTTAAAATTTTAAATCCAGAAAAAGCCAAAAATAGATTCAATGGAATTAGCAACTGATTCAATTTAAACAATTAATTAAAAAAGTAAGAAACAGATAATTTATTGTAATGGTGCTGTTTTATTGGTTGAATGAAATTGTCAGGTGTGCGATTTTTGTAAATGAAAACGAACTTCCAGTTTGGAATTTTGTAAGTAAATCCCAAATCTATTGTTAGCCTAAGAGTTTTGGATTTAGCAGTAAATAAAGCTACTTCTTTTTGGAATCCTTGGCCAGAGAGCATAAAATCGTGTAAAACAAATGAAGGGTTAACTCCGAGATATACTCCTAATCCTTTAGGATTTAGATACAAGGGATTTGATATTTTATCATTTACATTTACCCCATAGTTTAATCCAAAATTAGTTTCAATAGCAATTTTTTGAGTACCTAATATGCCTTTGAATTTTCTAAATAAAAATATTTTTGGAGTTATTGCCGTTTGAAAATAATAGGAATTGAACACATTAAAATGCAAGGATTTAGGAATCTGTCCACCCCAAGTGGATATATCTGCATTTATAATTTTTTTGTGATAAAAATTTTGCATTTTATCTGCAAGCGACCACTCCCCAGTCAAACCAAATTGAAATCCGTATTCGATAAAGCGATTGTTATTTTTCTGTATTTGTAAGATATATTTTAAAAAAGTCCATCCCCCAAAAGGATAATCATAATTTTGAAAATCTTCAGAATCAGTATCTGATGGGGTATATATTTCTTGGCCCAACTCCCAAATTTTAAATTTTTTTATGGAATCTTTTTCAACAACTTTACCTGTTTCAATAAATATTCCACTTGAGTAATATTCGTCTGTGAGAAAGTATAAATCGTTCTCGACGTCTAGATTTAGATAACTTGATTGAGCAATTGATAAATTACTTATTGCAAAAATGCATGTGCATTTAAAAGAATTAATAATTGATTTTTTAAAAACCAAGATCTTCAAGGTCTTCATCAGTTCCAATTGATTTGAACTTATTTGAATCAAATTTATCACAATCGATTGGTATTGTAACTTTTTCAGGTACCTCAAAATCTTCTTGAGATATACCTAAATTTTCATTTTCATAGACATCTCTCATGTATAAGGCCCATATAGGGAGTGCCATAGACGCTCCTTGACCAAAAGCAATATCTTCAAAGTGAATTGCCCTATCCTCACCTCCTACCCACACTCCAGTAACTAAGTTAGGTACGATACCCATAAACCATCCATCTGATTGGTTTTGGGTAGTACCTGTTTTACCCGCTATTGGATTTGTAAATTGATAGGGATAACCTGTTACAATTGTTTTGTAAGCATAATTGTTTTCTTCAGCTCCACTGTGCCTTAATCTCTGACCCGAACCACTTTCTGTAACTCCCTTCATTAAACTTAGGGTGACGTAAGCTGTTTCTTCACTTAGGACATCTTTTGTCTCAGGAACTACTTCATAAACGACTGTGCCGTTCTTATCTTCAATACTTGTTACCATAATAGGTTCGACATAAATCCCCTTGTTTACAAATGTCCCATATGCTCCAACCATCTCAAAAAGACTTATATCTGGGGACCCTAAAGCGATGGAAGGAACTTTAGGCAAGTAAGATTTTATTCCCATTTTTCGAGCTAGACTTACAACAGGTTGTGGGCCTACTTTGTCCATTAGTCTTGCACTAATTGTGTTAACTGAATTAGCCAGAGCGTTTTTTAATGTTCTCATTTTCCCATATTTATCTCCAGAATTTTTTGGACACCAAGCTTCCATATTACCATGTTTAAATGGCTCAATACAAAATAGTGCATCTGGAAGAATTTCACATGGAGATAATCTTAACTGGTCAATCGCTGTAGCATACAAAAAGGGTTTAAAAGTAGAACCGATTTGCCTTCTCCCTTGCTTAACCTGGTCATATTGAAAATGCTTATAGTTAAAACCCCCAACCCATACTTTTACATGACCGGTTGATGGCTCCATAGACATCATTGAAGCTCTTAAAAAATGCTTATAATATCTAATAGAATCTAAAGGAGACATTATTGTGTCTCTTTCTCCAGTCCAATCAAATACAGTCATGGGAGTTGGTTTTTTAAATGACTCTTTTATTTCTTGTTCCGATTTTCCATTTAATTTCATAACCCTCCATCTTTCAGATCTTTTTGCTGATAAATTTAGTAACGTATCAATTTGACCCTCTCTTAAGTCTAAGAAGGGTGCTGTGGGGTTTAACTCATTAGTATTTTGCCTAAAAAATTCTTTTTGTAAATTGCTCATATGTGTATTAACAGCCCTTTCAGCGATGTCTTGGAGCCTAGAATCTATTGTTGTATAAATTTTAAGTCCATCCCTATAAATGTCATATTTGTCACCATCTTGTTTTGGGTTTTCTTTTACCCATTTTTGCATAAAATTTTGGATATAGGCCCTAAAATATGTAGCTAGCCCCTCCCTGTGTGAGTCAGGTGTAAATTTGATGATTAATGGTAACTCTCTAAGTGAATCCAACTCTTTTTTTGATAAAAGTTCATTTCTAAACATTTGATTAAACACAATGTTTCTTCTATCAGTGGTTAGTTTAACTCTTCGCCTAGGATTATAAAGCGACGAGTTTTTAAGCATCCCAACAAGAGTTGCAGATTCTTCCAACAACAAATCCGATGGTTTTTTGTTAAAATAAATCTTTGCTGCTGACTCAATCCCATCAGCTTGATATCCAAAATCATAAATATTCAAGTACATTGAAATTATTTCATTTTTTGTGAATCTCCTTTCCAATTTTACTGCTAAGACCCATTCTTTTACTTTTTGTGTAATAGCTTCAATTTTATTTCTCGAACGAATACCTACAAATAGTTGACGTGCTAACTGTTGAGTAATTGTGCTAGCCCCCCCTTTTTTTCCTAAATAAAAAATTGCTCTTAAAGTTCCTTTAAAGTCAATCCCTGAGTGGCTATAGAATCTCTCATCTTCTGTCGCAATTAATGCATCAATAATATTTTTAGGTAGTTCGGAAAAACTAATTGGAGTTCTGTTGTCATTCAAATAAAATTTTCCCAAAACAATACCATCCGAAGAGTAAATAGCTGTTGCTAGATTTGTTTTGGGGTTTTCTAATTGCTCAATTGAAGGCATTTCTCCCAATTTTCCTTTTGCTGCTGCAATGAAAACGATTATTACGAATGACACCGGGATTAAATATAAAATCCACATTGCAGCTACGTATCCTGTATAAGTTCTATCTTTTTTTAGGTTTTTATTCATTTAATATCTTCTCTATTGACAAGCCAAAAGTTAAAATCCCAACTAACTTTTTGTCACCTTTAATTTGACCAATCTTTCTGTTTGCCTGCTTTATTTCAAAAAAATAAGGGGGTGGAAAATTTGGTTTCCAACTTCTTTTCCATGACAACTTACTCTCTTTAATCACAGAAAATCCCTTACCAAGCCATTCACCCTTATTATTAGCCATCGTGTATTCTAATGTGTCCATTTCATAAATGCTTTGATTTGACTTTAAACTTGCAATTAGAAAAATATTCGAAAAAGGATAATCATTATTGTTTCTTATATAAAAGTAAATATTAGACGGAAAGTCAATGGTATCTTTTATCTCAAATTTCATTGATTCTTCAATATCCCAACCATTTAAAATGTCTTTATCAATTCTTATTGAATTATTTTCAACGCAGCTAGTTAAACTATAAAGTATTAGAATCGATATGACCCACTTTATTTTATACATAAGGTTTATAATGATTTTAAATTTTTTTGAAAATTCTTTTTCTTGCCTTTTCTCCCTTCCTTAAACTTTTTTGTTTATCTAAACTAAGATTATTAGTTTTTTGACATTCAATTGAGCAACATCCCGCAAATAGTTCATTACAACTTTTACATTGTATAAATAAAAGATTACAAGCAACATTAGAACAGTTTACATGATCATCTGATTTGGTTCCACATTGATGACAGTTTGAAATCACATCGTTTGTTATATTCTCAGATAAACGATTATCAAAAACAAAATTTTTACCAATAAATTTATTTTTATAATTATTTTTTTTTACTTGATGGGCATAGTTAATTATTCCTCCATCTAGCTGATACACATTTTTAAACCCTTTGAATTTCAAATAGGCTGAAGCTTTTTCACATCGAATTCCGCCAGTACAATAAAGAAGAATTTTCTTTTTTTTATTTTCATTTTCAAATTTCTTGTCTATAAATTTTATTGATTCTTTAAATGAATCCACATTAGGAATAATAGCACCCATAAAGTGTCCTATTTCACTTTCGTAATGGTTTCTCATGTCAACACAGGCAGTTTCTTTTTCGGACAAAATATTGTTAAATTCTAATGCCTCAACATGTTTACCAACATTGGTGTGGTCAAACTTTTTATTGGAGATGCCATCGACAACTATCTGATTCCTTACTTTAATTTTTAGTTTTAGAAAAGATTTTGGATTGTGTTTAATCGCGAAATTTAATCTTATGCCTTTAAGAGGTTCAATTTCATCTAATTTAGCTTCAAAAGAACTTAAATGTTTATTTGGCAAAGATAATTGTGCGTTTATTCCTTCATTTGCAACATATATTCTGCCTAATATCCCTATTTCAGAAAAGGACGAAAATAGATAATTCCTAAAAATAATCAAGTTATCAATTTTGAAATATTTATAAAAAGATAATGTAAGTCTTTCTTCTTTAGACTTATTGAGAAGATTTATGCTTTCCAAATTGCTCAGTCTGTTGTACAAAATCATACTTTTAATTTATTACAAATTTAATTAAATTGATACTCTTTAAAAAGTAACTCATATTGTTAATAATACATTGATTTGCTAAGTTAGGAAAAGAAGATAAATTGGTATTTTTAAAAAAAAATTATGAGCCAAGATAAATCCGCTAAATTAAAATCTCTACAACTTACTCTAGATAAACTTGATAAAACTTATGGTAAAGGTGCGGTAATGAAATTAGGAGATGAGGTTGTCGAACAAGTAGAGGCAATTTCGTCTGGCTCTATAGGTTTAGATATTGCATTAGGAATTGGAGGTTACCCAAGAGGTAGGGTAATAGAAATTTATGGGCCTGAATCTTCAGGTAAAACCACATTAACCTTACATGCCATTGCTGAATGCCAAAAAAAGGGAGGAATTGCTGCATTTATTGATGCTGAACATGCTTTCGACAGATTCTACGCAGAAAAATTAGGTATTGATATAAGTGAATTAATTATTTCACAGCCTGATCACGGAGAACAAGCTTTAGAAATTACGGATAATTTAATCCGATCCGGTGCAATAGATATAATTGTCATTGACTCCGTTGCTGCCCTTACTCCGAAAAGTGAAATCGAAGGCGAAATGGGGGATTCAAAAATGGGACTTCATGCAAGACTTATGTCACAAGCATTACGAAAACTTACTGGCTCCATAGCAAGAACAAATTGTACAGTTTTCTTTATAAATCAGTTGCGGGAAAAAATTGGTGTTATGTTTGGTAACCCTGAAACAACAACAGGGGGAAATGCTTTAAAATTTTATGCATCAGTTCGTTTAGATATTAGAAGATCCACACAAATAAAAAGTACAGAAGCTGAAGTTTTAGGAAATAGAACGAGAGTAAAAGTTGTTAAAAATAAAGTTGCTCCACCATTTAAAACAGCTGAATTTGATATATTGTACGGTACAGGTATATCAAAAATAGGTGAGATAATAGATATATGTGTTGAAACTGAAGTAATAAAAAAATCAGGTTCTTGGTTTAGTTACGGTGAAACCAAATTGGGTCAAGGCAAAGAGGCAGTAAAAAAATTATTGGAAGATAATCCTGAACTATTGGAAGAGCTTGAGAATAAAATTGTCAGTTCAATTAATTAATTTTTAATCTTGTTTCTTTTCCTACGGCTTTTTCATGATTTTTTAATGGATCTTGTTTTAGTCCTTCAAAAATAATTTCCCATACATCCTGTTTGAAATCGTTTAATTTATTAATATTTTTTGGAGGATACATTTTTTTAAAAGTTCTAACTCTTAATTGCCCAGGATATCCAAATCGAGGATACCAAGGGAATTTTCGCTTACAATCTAAAAAACACATTGGAATTATTGGAATTTGATGATCAATGGCAATCTTAAAGGCTCCTCTTTTAAATTCATTTAGAAAAATAGTGTCATCGGTATATTTAATTTCAGGGAATATGCAAATACTGTAACCAAGAGATAATTTGTTATCTACCCGCTCATAAACTGCCCATCTACTTTTTTTTGAGCTTCTGTCAACCATCACAGCAGCTCTCTTATATACAAATCCAAAAATTGGAATTTTTAAAAGTTCTTTTTTGCCAACAAAAACAAAAGGGTTTTTTGAAATCTTAAACATAACGAATGGATCTATGTAGCTGGTGTGATTCGCAACCAAAATGAATGATTCGCCTACAGGTAAATCCTCTTCAAAGGAGATTTTTGTTTTGAAACCTGAAAAAAATAAAACAAAAGGAGACCAAATATATCTGGCACACCAAAAAACAAAGTTATATCCTTTTGGGTGAATGGCTGATATTGCCAAAAAAGGAAACAACAAGATTACAGGAATAGTAGTTAAAATATAAAACCATATTCGCCAAATAAATAAAATTAATAATCTCATTTTCTAGAATTTGAAAATAAAAAAATTTATTTAAAAAAATTAACTTTGTCAAAAACAATTCTAATGGCTAGAATATTAACAGGCATCCAGAGTACTGGTATCCCTCACTTAGGAAATATCCTGGGGGCAATCATTCCTGCTATTAAAAAGTCAGAAACAAAAGGTAATGAATCTTTTTTATTTATTGCTGACTTACACTCTTTGACACAGATAAAGAACGCTGACGAACTGAAGAAGAATACTCTGTATACAGCAGCAGCTTGGTTGTCTTTTGGATTAGATACAAAAAAAACTGTTTTTTACAAACAAAGTGATATCCCTGAGGTGACAGAATTAGCTTGGTATTTAAGCTGTTTTTACCCTTACCAACGTCTCACATTGTCTCATTCTTTCAAAGACAAATCTCAAAATTTGAAAGACATAAATTCCGGATTATTTAATTATCCTGTATTAATGGCTGCAGATATTTTACTTTACGATGCAAATATAGTCCCTGTAGGAAAAGACCAGCTACAGCACTTAGAAATAACAAGAAATATTGCTTCGCGATTTAACAAACATTTTGGTGATACATTCATAAACCCAAAGGCAGATCTCGAACAAAATTCTAATTATGTTATTGGGACAGACGGGAACAAAATGAGTAAATCTAAAAATAATATTATAAATATTTTTCAAGATGATAATTTACTTGAAAAACAAGTGATGAGAATTAAAACTGAATCAATAGCTATTAACGAGCCTAAAAATGTGGATAATTGCAATGTTTTCAAAATCTTTTCATTAGTTGCCGATGAAAAAGATATAAGTATCTTGAAAAGGAGTTATGCTGAGGGTAGTGTAGGATTTGGTGAGGCCAAGAAAATTCTTTTAAACGTTCTAAAAAATAAATTTAAAGTTGAAAGGGATAAATTCAATTTTTTAGTTAATAATCCAGAACTCGTTGAAAATGAACTTAAAACTGGATCGAGAAAAGCTAGGAACTTTGCAAACAAAGTATTAAGTAGAGTAAGGTTAAAATTAGGATATAATAAATAATACTATTAATCGATAATTTTATTTATTATCTTTAATTGTGGATTTGGTTAAAGAGATAGAACATTTACTATACTTTCATGAATGTGTAACAGTTCCTGATTTTGGTTCATTTTTAATTAGTAACTCGAAGGCAAAAGTTGATTTCAAAAAAGGGAAATTTTTATCTCCCAAAAGAAAAGTTTCATTTAATGCTCTAATTAAACAAAACGACGGAGTTTTAGCAAAATATATTTCATCAAATCAAAATATTAGCTATCAAGATGCCTTAGAGGAAATTAGTGAAAGAATTAAAAAATGGTACCAGAAGATAAAGATTGATACATTGATTTTTAAAAATATAGGTGAATTTTATTTGAATACTGAAAACAAAATATGTTTTCAAGCCTATAACACCAAAAGCTTTTCACATAATTTTTATGGGCTTGAAGATTTTAGTAGATTACCACTGAATGAGAGTGAGTTAAATATTATTATAAATAAAGAAACAAACACTAAAAATATTGTTATGGACAATGATAAAAAAGAAAACTTGGCATTTGAACCTGAATCAAAAGAGCCTGCAAAAAAAGGTAAATTTAAACTTGTGGCTATAATAACTTCCTTGATTGTTTTGTCAGTTTGCGGTTACTATTTTGGGAATGAGTATATTCAAAGTGAAAGACTACGTTCAACTGAAATTGCACAGGAAAAAATTAAAAATGCTGTACAAAAAGCTACATATGATATAGGTTCAATATCATCTTTAGAATTAAATGTTAAGGCTAATATAGAGACGGTTGAAGATGATACGGTTATAGTTGAACAAGGTGACTTCTACAGTGTAATCGCAGGAAGCTTTAGAGATGAAAGAAATGCTGAAAAACTTTTAAAAAAACTTAAGTCTGATGGATTTGACGCCTCTTTTGCAAAAAATAGTTCTTCTGGGCTGTATAGAATAGCATACGGAAGACTAAAAACTAAAAGAGAAGCTTATCAATTGTTGAATTTTGTAAAATTTACTCTAGAGCTTGATGCCTGGTACCTAGTAGAGTAAATTTATAGCCTATAAATCCATCCTTTTGGATTTAATGGAGTACTTGATTGAAAAATACTAAACTTAAGTTCAGTTTTACCAGTGTTGGGATTTGTAAATACTTTACCAATTTTTTCTTTTGAGCTCAAGGATTGTCCTCTCTTAACATAAACGCTTTCTAGATTTGTATAAGCTGTAATATAATTACCGTGCTGAACTAATACTGTAGGGTTGCTACCTTTGTAACTTAAAACTGTCATTACAATTCCTTTAAATATTGCTCTGGCATCAGCAGTTTGAGTTGTAGCTATTGTAATCCCATTACTTTTTATTTTTGTTGTCCTAACCACTGGATGAATTTGTGTTCCAAAATTTTGAATTACTACGCCTTCTTCTACAGGCCAAGGAAGTTTACCTTTATTGGCATAAAAACTTTTTCCAACTAACTTTGCCTCTGGTGTATTGCTAAATTTTAAATTGGTAGGGGCTGATGTTTTTTTGTTTGCGTTAGCAATAGCCACTCTAATTAACCGTTCAATTTCTTTATCAAAGGCTGCAATTTTTTTCTGTTTTATTCTAATTCTGTATTCTAAATCCTTCTGTTTTTTTATTAACTCCGCGATCATTAACTTTTGTTTTTCTATTTCTTTCTGGTAAATTAATTGAGAAACTTGATTTTCTTTAATTAAAGATTCTTTATTGACTTTTTTTGAAAGTAATTCTATGTTTAATTTACTAAGCAAATTTGTTTTTTTAATTATAGTTTCGCCTTGTTTTTTTCTGTGTTTTGCATACTGATTGAGATACTTAAATCTACTATATGCTTGATAAAAAGATTCTGATGAAAACAAAAACATCAATCTGCTTTGACGACTTTTACTGTAATACGATTTTCTAATCATATTTGCATAATCCTCTTTTAATTTGTGGACTTCAACTCTTAAAAATTCTATATCCCTCTGATTGATATTTATCTGTTTGGAAATAAAGTTGATTTCTTGGTTTGTAACCATTATTAATTTATTACGAACTTGAATTTTAATACCCAAGTCTTGAAGTTCATCAAATACAGATTTTTTTTTAGTATTGTTAGAGAATAAAATAGAATTAATCTGTTTTATTTCTCTAGCCAGTTTTGCTTTTTCTTTTTCTAGTCTTTTTTGAGTCTCTTGCTGGGATAGACAAAGGGTTGCATTTAAAAATTGTAAAAAAAACAGAAAAAAGTATTTTTTCATAATTTAATTTTACTGTATCCTTCTGGGAATTTAAAAGGAATTGTCAGTTCGTTTGGATAATCCACTCTAATAAACTCTAAAGTTATTGAGACAAACTCACCATTAACAAAGGAACTAATTTGAATTTCCCTTGGAATAAGTATACCATTTGTTTTTTGATATGATGGATACTTTATACTCAATATACTATTTTTAGTATCTAGCAAAACGATCCTTTGTTCTCTTATTCTAAAGTTCTCGGTATCAAAAAAGTATGTGGTTCTATACTTTTCAGAACTATTATTAATAAAAACATAATATTTTGGATTTTCAATTCTCTTTATTTTTACTTTTTTTAGGTTATCAATTGGGTTACCAACAAATATATTTTGAATATCTTGAAGTTTAAAATTAGAACCTAATATAGAATTTAAGAATTCGTAATCTCCTTCATAATATTTTTTCTGAAATTTCTCGTAGAAAAATATTTTTTCATTTGTCATTAAAAGTTTTGCTACTGGAACAAAAATATTTGCACTCATCCATAAAAATTTATCAACTTTAAATCTAAGATTAATACTTAATGATTGTTTAATTTTCTTACTTGTATAGGTTGCCTTAATTCGAGCTCTAAATGAACTTATTTTTTCCTCAGATTTTTCTAAGTTATCAATTAGCCTTTTGACCTTTATAGATTCTACAGGACTTTTACTTGGTAAGACCGTTAGAGATTTACATCCATTTACAGTTAATAAAATTAATAAACATTGAAAAAATTTAATCATATGATTTAATTTGTTCCTGAGCTTCCAAATCCCGAGTTACCTCTTTTACTGCTACCTATGTCCTCAACTAATTTCCAACTAACACTTGAAAAGTTTGAAATAATCATTTGGGCAATTCTGTCTCCTGGTTTAATTTCATATTTTTTATCTGACAAATTAATTAAAATTACACCAACTTCACCTTTATAATCTGCATCTATTGTACCAGGTGAATTTAGAACAGTTACCCCATGCTTTAGCGCAAGTCCAGACCTTGGTCGGATTTGGCCTTCAAATGTTTCTGGCAAAGATATTTTTAAACCTGTTGGGATGAGAATTCTTTGGAAAGAATTTAAAAATAACGGTTTTTTTATATTAGCTCTTAGGTCTAATCCTGCCGAACTCGAAGTTGAGTAACTTGGAAGTTCATAAGGAGACATGTTTATAACTGGTAAGTCAATCATTTTTTACCTAAAAGTATAAACTTAATTTCTAAAACTGATGAGAAAAAAAAATTAAAACAAGTTATTATAAAAATTACTTTTTGAGAGCCTCTGCACCTCCAACTATTTCTAGTATCTCATTTGTAATTGACGCTTGGCGAGCTTTATTGTAAGTTAATTTTAATTGATCAACAAGTTCAGCAGCGTTATCGGTTGCTTTATGCATAGCTGTCATCCTTGCTCCATGCTCACTTGCAAAAGATTCTCTCAAAGCCTTGTAAAACATAATTTTAATTCCTTTGGGAATAATATCTTCAAGTATTTTAGTCTTATTAGGTTCATAAATGTAATCACTTAAAGTCTCTGTTTTTTCCGAATAATTTATTCTATACGGTAGTAAAGTTTCAGTTGAAACAATTTGTGTTGCTGCATTTTTAAATTTATTGTAAACTATTTCTATTTTGTCATATTCTCCAGAAATAAACTTTGATATATATATATCGGCAATTTTACTTGTAGATTCATAATCAAGATTTTCGAATAAATTACTATGATCATTGGCTATTTTAAAAGTTTTAGAGAACACATCGTTTCCTTTTTTCCCAATAGTTACCAAATCAACCTCCTTATGCTTGTTCTGATATAAGTAGCTTTTAGTTGCTTTAATTATATTTGAATTAAATCCTCCACAGAGTCCACGATTTGATGTAACTGATATTATAAGTCGTTTAGGGTGTGTCTTTACTCCCACCAAAGGGCTTGAGAAACCTGGCATCGAATTCAAAATATCTGTGATAATATCAAATAAACTTTCTGAATATGGCCTCATAGAAACAATGGATGATTGAGCTTTTTTTAATTTTGCTGCAGATACCATTTTCATAGCCTGTGTAATTTGCATCGTGGATGAAACTGATGAAATTCTACCCCTTATTTCTTTTAGATTTGCCAAAAAAACTATTTAAATTGGTTTGATATCTTTAAACAAACATCACCTAAAGTTTTAAAAATATTGTCATTTAAAACACCTTCCTTAAGAGATTCTAAAACTTTTTTGTGACTTTTATTCAACTCTTTAATATAAGCTTCCTCAAAATCTTTAATCCTATCAACAGGTACCTCTTTCAATAAATTTTTGGTCCCTGCATAGATAATAGCTATTTGATCTTCTACCTTAAATGGATCATTTTGAGATTGTTTTAAAATTTCAACGTTTCTTTGACCTTTTTCTATTACATTAAGTGTAGCTGAGTCCAAATCAGAACCAAATTTTGCAAAAGCTTCTAGCTCTCTAAACTGAGCTTGATCTAATTTTAAAGTCCCCGCAATTTTTTTCATTGATTTAATTTGAGCTGAGCCACCAACTCTAGAAACAGATATCCCGACATTTATAGCGGGTCTAACGCCCGAATTAAAAAGATCTGATTCTAAAAAAATTTGCCCATCAGTTATTGAAATTACATTGGTAGGAATATAAGCTGAGACATCTCCTGCTTGCGTTTCAATTATTGGGAGTGCTGTCAACGAACCCCCTCCTTTAACTTTAGATTTTAACATATTGGGTAGGTCGTTCATTTGCTCAGCTATTTTATCATCCGAAATAATTTTTGCGGCTCTTTCCAAAAGTCTAGAATGCAGATAAAAAACATCACCTGGAAATGCTTCTCTTCCTGGTGGCCTTCTCAATAAAAGAGAAACTTCTCTATATGCAACAGCTTGCTTTGATAAATCATCAAAAATAATTAATGCTGGTCTTCCAGTATCCCTAAAAAATTCACCAATGGCGGCTCCGGCCATAGGAGCGTATACTTGCATGGGTGAAGGGTCTGATGCATTAGCAGCAACGATTGTGGTATATTCCAAAGCACCCTTGTCTTCTAGTACTTTTGATATAGCTGCGACAGTAGAAGCCTTTTGGCCAATAGCTACGTAAATACAATAAACAGGAACGCCAGCGTCATAAAACTCTTTTTGATTAAGTATCGTATCAATACAAACGGTAGTTTTTCCTGTTTGCCTGTCACCGATAACAAGTTCTCTTTGTCCTCGACCAACTGGAATCATAGCGTCGATTGCTTTAATTCCTGTTTGAAGAGGTTCACTAACAGGTTGTCTGTATATTACCCCTGGGGCCTTTCTCTCAAGGGGCATTTCAATTAATTCTCCTTTTATAGCTCCCTTGCCATCAATAGGGTTTCCTAAAGTATCTACTACTCTCCCAACAATTTTTTCCCCTACTTTAATTGAAGCAATTTTTCTTGTTCTTTTTAATCTATCTCCTTCTTTTATTTGATCAGAAGAACCAAATAATACAACTCCAACATTATCTTCTTCCAAATTTAGAACCATTCCTTCAAGACCAGAATCAAAACTAACAAGCTCCCCATACTGCGCATTAGAAAGGCCATATACTCTAGCTATACCGTCTCCTACTTCCAAAACAGTGCCTGTTTCTTCTAATGATCCGGAAAGGTTTGCATTAGAAAGTTCTTCTTTAATTATAGATGATATTTCTGATGGTTTAATTGATGCCATATTTTAATGTTAAATAAATGTATTTTCTTTTTTCAAAGTTGTCTTTAATTTACTGAGGGTTGAACTTATAGAATTATCAAACTGAATATCACCAACTTTAAGAATAAACCCCCCAATTAGATTTTTATCGACAACATTAATAATCTTGATTTTATTTTTTGTTATTTTCTTAATAACATATCTTAAATTTTCCTCTATTTTACTAGTTGTTTTCTCTGCTGATATTAAATAACATGTCTCACTGCCACTACTAATTTTGTAAAGCTCTATAAATTGATTTAAAATATCTTTAAAAAGATCTAACCTGTTTTTCTTTACTAGTATTTCGATGAGACTTTTTAAATTTTCACTTACATCCCCACATATGGTTAACATAATCTTTTTTTTCGTTTGATTGGGTACAATTTTATTTTTTAGAATGTTATTTAAATCGTAGTTATGAGATAATATTTCTATTAAGTTTTCACATTCGGTCACATCTCCTTTAATGGTATTTATGTTTTTACAATATCCGAAATAAGCTTTTGCGTATCGAATAGCTGCGACCTTTTTGATCATTTTATTTCAATTTGGTCAATTAATTTTTGGGTATAGTCTTCTTGCTTCTGCTTTTCGTTTAATTCCTTTTGAAGAATTTTTGATGCAATTTCGACCGATATATCAACTACTTGTGATTTTAAATCTTTCAATATTAAATCTTTTTCCTGTATTATTGATTCTCTTGCATTTTCGATTATTTTTTCTGATTCAAGCTTTGCAGCGTTTTTTGAATCTTCAATAATTTCTCTACCTGTTTTCTTTGCATCTGAAATTATAAAATCCCTTTCTTTTTTAGCATTGCTTAATATCTTATCATTATCAGCTTTGATTTTAGAAAATTCATCTTTGGCTTTTTGAGCTGACTCTAGTGACTCTTTGATGGAGTTTTCTCTTTCATTGAGTGTATCTAAAATAGGTTTCCAAGCGAACTTCTTAAGAATTAAGATAAGGCCGACAAAAATTAAAAGTTGCCAAAAAAATAAGCCAAAAGAAAACTCATTAATTAATTTATCCATTTACTTCTATATTTTACAGGTTTTAAAATATTTCTACAAAACAAACATAGCCGCAAAACCAATTCCTTCAACTAGAGCTGCTCCAATTAGCATTGCTGTCTGAATCTTTCCATAAGCATCTGGTTGTCTACCAATTGCTTCCATGGCGCCTCTACCGATACCTCCTATTCCAATTCCTACTCCTATGACTATTAAACCTCCTCCTACTATTGCTGGGATTTCCATAATTTATAATAATTTAATTAAACATTCATTTTAAATATAACCTAGTGGTCATGTTCTTCAACAGCAAAACCAAAATATAATGCTGATAAAATTGTAAATATATATGCCTGCAAAAGTGCAACTAAAATTTCAATTATTGAAATAAAAAAAGCCAATAAAAAAGATAAACCAGAACCTATAAAGTTTCTAAAAATGAAAATCATTGAAATCAAAGTCATCATAACGATGTGACCTGCTAAAATATTTGCGTACAATCTGATCATTAACGTAAATGGTTTGATAAATACACCTAATAGTTCAATAGGAGCCATTATGATTTTCATGGGCAAAGGCATTCCAGGCATCCAAAAAATATGCATCCAATAATCTTTAGTACCACTTATTGTGGTAATTATAAACGTAAGCAGTGCTAAACAAAAGGTTATTGCAATATTCCCGGTGACATTAACCCCTAGAGGTGTTAATCCTAAAATATTACAAAACCAAACAAAGAAAAATATGGTTAATAGAAAACTCATAAATCTTTTGTGGTGTTTTAATCCGATATTTGGAATTGCAATTTCATCTCTAATATAAACAATTAAAGGCTCAAAAAATCTTCCAATTCCAGAAGATATCAACCCATTTTTATTATAAGATTGAGCCAAGTTTCTAAAAAGAAAGAACATCAACATTGAAACGAAAATTATGCTTACAACACTTTTGGTTATCGATAAATCTAATGGTTTTAAATTTATAGGATGACCCTCTTTATCATAATTAATAGTTCCTTTTGAATCACTTTTATATATTTTGTCATGAAATAGTATATAATGAGAATTGTCTATTTTTGCGACCCTTCGCCCATGATCAAATTTTGAAGACATGAAAAATTTAAATCCTTGATCATAAATAATTACAGGTAGCGGAATGCTAATATAAACTTTTCTGTTTGTTTTTTTGTCTTTGTATGAAAGTAGGCCGAAATCATGAGAGTCTTGAACATGATGAAGAATGTATTCGGTAATTTCTTGTTTTAGATTTTTCTTATCACTATCATTTTCTTCGTAAGAATTTACATTTGAAATTGTAAATGATGTTAAGATAAAAAAAAATGAAATTGCTGATTTTATCAAAATCTATATAATATTTGTGGTCTGTAAAATTAATTTTTTAATTTAAAAAATAGATGTTTTATTTCTATTTTTTGAGAATTAATTTGGATTTAACAAAAGCTTGCTAAAACAATAAACCATAAATAGTGAGGAAAAAATGTAGGGAATCAAAAAAATACTTATTTCAGATTTGTTAATCAAGTTGTCTTGATATAAGATTGGACGAAAAATTAAAAAAAATAGAATCAATTTTATTGTACTTCCAATAAAAAAAATAATTGTTATTTGATCATTTTTTTTTGTCTTAAAATAAATTAAAAAAAAGAAAAAAATTGAAAATAAATAAAAAAAAATATATGATTTATAAATCAAATTAGAATCTTTTACTGAGGAATACAAAATAAAATTGTGGACTTGAAATAGTAACAGCAAAATTGTTGAATAATAAACTACAAATTTATTTAGAGTCAAGTTTATAGAAATTTAGATTGCTTAATTATAAAGTAAATAATAATTAATATTCCGATTATTGAAGAAATTAAGATTGGTAAATCAGAATCGATATTAAGTTTTAGTTTTACTTTTTCTCCAGAAATATATGACAAATACATTATAATTGCTATTTGAAAAAATAGACTAGAAAATATCAGCCATTTATTAGGCTGTTTTCTCACGATTTTCCAAAATTGACTTTACTTCTGAAATATTTTTCATAGAACATTTTGCATTAAAATTCGCTCCTGCTTCAACAATAAGTTTACTTATTTTAACCTCTCCTTCAATTATTGCCGTTGATTTCAAATTTAGTACTTCGCTTGTTTCAATTTTTCCATTAAACCTACCTTCAATATCTGCATTTAAACATTTTATGTTCCCCTCAATGACACCTTCTTTGCCAATAACGACCTTCCCTGAGGTTGTGATTGATCCGTTTAAATATCCGTCTATTCTAAAATCAGCATTTGATTTTATTTCCCCAGTTATCCTTGTTGATACCTCTATTTTATTAGGCTGCCCGTTAATTTCATTAGCTCTCATCTTATCAAGTCAATTTGTTTTTAGTTTCCAAGTTTTTCGTTTTTGTATTTGCCTATATTCGGACGATAAAGCTACAAAATTATCTAAATTGTTTTGAAAACTAGATAAATTCGACCATATTTTTAAAAGAAAGTCAACTTCTGGGTATTGGTTTTCAGTGTGAACGACAATAAAACTGTATCTATCGCTATAAGAATCCACAGAAATTAGTTTAATATCTTCTGACCTCTTTTTTAGTTCAGAAATCATATTTACCCTTAATCTTTGAAGATCTATTTCGCTTGAATTTGAAAATACAATGACCCATTTAAAGTTTTTACTTATGGGCTTTGTAGCCGTTACTTTTGTTTTGATATTTAACAATATTTTTTTTACATCCGGTGATTCTTTTGAATTTGGGTACTTTTCTAAAAATTTCTTTAATTCCTTTTCCCATTCATTTATGCCTCTTAGTCTTCCAATGGAATTAATTATTAGTAATTCAAACTTTAATTCTAGTCCTGTTCCAATTAACCTCCTTCTATACTCATTTTTATTTACAATTATGTCAAGGAATTGTTGTGACATAAATTTTTTATGCAAAGAATTATAAAAATTAATTGGACTTTTATTTTTTTGTAAATTTTGATTTTCGAGTAAGTCAGATGTATAAATTGATTGAGGATACTTTTGAATCAACTTATATCTAAGTTTTGAGGCATTGATAGAGTCACTGGTTTGGTAAAGTTTAAAAAGATTATAAAGAGCAAGAATTTCTTGATTTTTATTAGGGTTAAGTTTCAATAGTTTAGATAATCTTTTTATTGACATCTCTTTATTTAAAAATTTTTCTCTGTACAATAATCCCGCATCTAAGTAAGCTTGTCTCCTGATATTTTTTAAACTGTCTATGATTTCGGTTTTCTTGGGTAAAAGATTAACATAATACTCTGCTGTTTTAACTTTAGGATTTTTAGTTTTAACAATATCACTATTTTTAAAGTTTTCGTTTATAATATTTGAAATCAATGGTGATAAACTATTCCAATTGTCTACATTAGGTTGGCTGCCCCACAATGATTTAAATAAAACTTTACCCTGGTTTATTTGATTTTCATTGTAAAAATAGAATTTGATTTGAGATTTTTTTTGCCTTCTGAAAATTCCTTTTCTTGTCACGGCTTTATTTTTTTTTAATGAATCTATTTTCGTTATTTTTTCAATATATTTATTAAAATAATTCAACCTTTCTTTTTGATTCATCGATACAATTGATAAAATACTATCGTTCTTTTTAATTATTGTTTCCAGATTTATAATTCTGTCAAGCCCCCTTCTCTCTATCTCAGTCATTTTTTTAATGAATGATTCTTTATTCATCAATTGAATTAAACTATCTAAATATTCTCCCGATTTGATGAAAATGCCTTTTTTAAAAAAATAATCTGATAACTCTCGGTAATTAGATTTCCTGGTAATTATGTCCGAACTCTTTGCCCCCAGGGATTTATTATAGGACAGTATACCTAAGCTATCAAAACCCTCATCAATATAATAACGTGCCTCAAATTGGTCAATTAAATGTAAATATGGAAAATTTTCGTAGTTTCTCTTGAGCCTTCTTGTTATAGATATTGGATTGATTCCTGATTTGAAAGTTTGAATTTTTAGAGCATTTAACTTTGTATGAATCCAAAAGAGTCTAGGAACTTTTCTCCCTTGACCTAATACTGAATTATAAACTCTTTGCGCACTATCCAACATGTTGAGTTTTTCTAAAAGCTGACCATGAATAAATGAGTACCTTACCTTTTTATCATTATTTTTAGAAAAGGTACTTGCCTTTGAAATGAAAAATCTTGCTGAATCCTCTTTTTTAATGTTCAAATATGCATGTGCTAAAGATGCGTTTATTTCTGAGTAAATATTTTGAAATTTGATTGCTTGGGGCAATAATAATTTTAAATTTTTTATTGCTATTTTGTTATTGTTGAGTCTGATATTTGATTTTTCTCTCCATAGTTTTGATTTTAAAAACGTTTCTTTATCATCATAAATTTTCAACACGTATTCAAAAGCTTCCAATGCTGGAGAAAATCTTAGATTGAAATATCTTGCCTTACCTAAAAGAAAGTAAGCTTTTTGAATTTGAGAGTTTTTTTGTGAGCCGTTAAAATTCATTGAATGTTTTTGAATTGCTTTGGTAGCTTTTTCTTCAGCTAGGGTGAAACTTGGAATTTTTTTTGGTCTTTCTAAATTTCCATCGAACAAACCAAGAGGCTCAACGGAAATAATTTTGCGAAAATCTTCTTCAATACTTTGGTCAATTAATATTTCCCCAAAATTTAAGGCTTGTTTAGCATTAAAAATAACATTGTATTTGGAATTCAGCTTGTGGTACTCTTTATTTAAAAATTTATCTTTTGAAGTAGAACAACTAAGTAAAAAGCTTATTATAAATAATTGGAAAAAACAAAATCTTATATACACCTGTTTGATTACCTTATTGTTATATAACTTTAAAATTCAAGTTTTAGTGTTTATTTTAAAATAAACTATTCATTTTTTTAAAACTTGTATTAATATTAAATAAATTTAGAGAATAAACTTTAAAATGGATAGAAAATCAGTGCCTGAAGCTAAAGGTGGTAATATTAAAGTAACCTTGGATTTTGAGACTTTTAATGTAAAATTAAACGATAGCAAAAGCATATTAGAAATATTACTGGACGAAAATATTGACGCTCCTCATTCGTGTTTAGGGGGAATTTGCTCAACTTGTATAGCTAGAGTAAGAAGTGGCGAAACTGAAATGAAAGAAAATCAAATTCTTACAGAAGAAGAAATTTCTGACGGGTTAATTTTAACCTGTCAGGCATATCCGAAATCTTCATCAATTGAGATTGATTATGATGATGTTTGAATCATTGTCTTTTTTACAACTTCTATAATTTTCTCAGGGGGTATTGTTCTCATACAATTTTCATATCCGTTTGGGCAAATGTTACCATATACTGAAGTTGGTATTAAAGGGTAAAGGGTTCTATCAGAAAGAATGTTTCTTTGACTATTTTGATTCCAAGGAGAAAAACCCGCATATGGGTGGGTAACTCCCCATATAGTAACGACAGGTATATCATAATTGGTCGCAATATGGCCATTTGCTGAGTCCATAGAAATCATTACGTCTAAATTTGAAATTATTTTTATTTGTTCAGATAGTGAGTATTTACCTGCTAAGGAGTATACATTCGTGTAGGCCCTCTCCCAAACTTTTAATTTATTTGCTTCATATCCATTGGCCCCAAATAGAAAAACTTGATTGTCTCTTTGTAGAAAGGAAATTACTTTTTGGGTCAAATCGAATGGATAAACTTTTCCTGCGTGTTTAGCAAATGGAGCTATTCCAATCCATTTTAACTTTGAATTGAAAAAGGAATCATTAAACCTTTTGGGTGTAATAAATTTTAAAGGAAATTCATGATCTGATAAATCAACAGGAAAGCCTGTTTTCCTTAAAACATCAGCATATCTGTGAATGGTTGGTGTTAGAGGCAACCAAATCTTATTATTTTTTCTCGTAAGTGCTCTTTTTTCAACTCTCCCTTTGAGAATTTTTTTATAACGAATTGATGAAAAAAAGAAAAACAATCTTAGAATATTAGTTCTCAAAGAGCCGTGTAGGTCTACAATACCAATTGGATCTAGTTTTCTTATATCCCTAAAAAGGGCGAATAATCCTTTAAATCCCTTATGTCTACCATTATAATCAAGTTCTAAGATATCTATGTCTTTAAATTCATCAAACAGTGGGGTGAAATTTTTTTTTGTCACAAATGTAATGCTGATATCAGGATATTTTGATAAAAAGCATCTAATTAGTGGAATAGAAATAGCAATATCTCCAAGTGATGAAAATCTTAGGAAAACTAACTTCTTTAAAGTTTTCAATCTTTATTTTTTTTATAAAGAATTGGATTTAAATCTTCGTCATTATACATTTTCATTTGCCTATAAACCTTCATTATCTTTATACCCTCTGAAATATCTTTTATGAGTTGATCTATAGCCAAACAAAGATCAGATTTTTGTTCATTTAAAATCAAAAGCTTTTGTAAACATTTCTTCCTATGGTCTTTAGTGGCAGTAATTCTATCCGATTCCTCTGCCATATGATAAATTTTTAATATCAAAATAGAAAGTCTGTCTATTGCCCAAGCCGGACTCTCTGTATTTATGGTGGCATTTTTTTTCGAAGTTACCTTTTTGAATTTACTAATAAAATAATCATCTATAGCTTCAACAAGATTTGTTCTTTTTTGGTTTGAATGGTCAATTTTTCTCTTTAATAATAATGCCTCATTGGGTTTGATTCCATCGTCTCTGATGAGGTCCTCATAATGCCATTGAACCGTATCTATCCAACACTTTCTATATAATATTTCTTCAAATGAGTTTTTTTCAAAAGGATTTATTAATTGTTGATTAACATCATCTAACTTATGGTAGTCTTCTACACAGTTGTGAAAAATTGAAACTAAATTTTCTGCTCTCAAGATTTTTAAATATACAAAATTACTAATTTCTTACCGTCAAAGGTTTCTATTGTTTAAACAAAAAAAATGAGTTATTTTTTTTAAATTGCAATAAAATTAAAAAATGGTTAAAGGTTTTTTTGAAGGAATACAGTGGCTTTTTGAAAGTATTTTATTTCTTCCCCACGAGATTTTAAGAGAAATTGAGCTTTCCTCTTGGTGGATCGCAAATTTTGTTAACTTTTTCTTTCTATTTATTGGATTTATTGCTCTAATTTATTGGTCTAAAAAACTAAAAGATTTTGACGATAAAGGAGAGGAAGATAAAGATGTAACTGCCCATTCGTTTCTCTAAAGATCAAATCCTATATCATTTCTAAAGGTTTTCCCCTCAAATTCTATTTTTGATATTGTTTTATAAGATTTTTCTATAGCCTTATCGAGTAACTTGTCCATTGAGGTGACTGCAATTACCCTTCCGCCAGAAGTAACTATATTCTGACCTTCTTTTTTAGTGCCGCTGTGGAACAAAAAACTGTCGTTTTTGCTATCAAGTCCAGAGATAATTTTGCCTTTTTCATATTTTTCTGGATATCCTTTTGAAACTGTCATTACAGTAGAGGAAAATAGATCACTCACTTTTAAGTTTGCTGTTTGTAACTGAGAACTTTTTAATTGCAAAAAAATTTCTAAAAGATCACTTTCAATTCTAGGTAAAATTGCTTCAGTTTCAGGATCACCCAATCTCACATTATATTCTATGACATAGGGCTCATTTTCTACTATCATTAACCCAATGAATAAGAATCCTAAATAGTCTATTTTGTCTTTTTTCAATCCATTGATGGTAGGTCTAATTATTTGATTCTCTATTTTATGAAATAATTTTTTATCTACGAACGGAACAGGAGAGATTGCTCCCATACCCCCAGTGTTTAATCCAGTGTCGCCAGCACCTATCCTTTTATAATCTTTAGCCATTGGAAATATTTTATATGAATCTCCGTTTGTTAAAACAAAGCTTGAAACTTCAATCCCATTCAGATACTCTTCTATAACAACTCTTTCAGATGCTTGGCCAAACTTTTTCTTTAATATCATGTTCTCTAAACTCTTTTTTGCTTCATTTAAATCGGTCAATATCAGAACCCCTTTCCCTGCTGCAAGACCATCTGCCTTTAAAACGTACGGTGATTTGAGAGTGTTAAGAAAAGCATTGGCTTCGTGGATATTTTTTTTGTTAAATATTCGATATCTAGCTGTAGGAATTTTGTGTTTAAACATGAACTCCTTTGCAAATTTCTTGCTCCCCTCTAAAGTAGCCCCATTTTTTTTTGGCCCGATGACTATAAAGTTCTTTGTTTTTATATGATTAATTAGAAAATCATGAAGTCCGTTAACCAGTGGGTCTTCTGGTCCAATAATAACAACAGAAATTTTTTTGGACAAAATTAAATCTCTAATTGCGATGAAATCTAAAACAGATATTTCAATATTTTGCCCTAAAAAAGATGTACCTGCATTTCCTGGGGCTATGAATAATTTTTCGCAAAATCGACTTTGAGATATTTTCCATGCAAGTGCGTTTTCTCGGCCACCTGAGCCTATTATCAAAACCTTATGAGATTCCATTTAACAAATATAACAATCATAGTAATTTGTTAATAGGCCTTTTCAATTTATAATCTGAAAATAGATTTAAATCTGAATTTTCTTATAAATTCACCTTGATCCTTTGTTACTATGAAAGGTTCTTTTTTTAAATAGGAATTTAAGAGCCCTAAAATGCTCCACAGAAAGAAGGATACGGATTTTTTAATAAAAAACCCCTTAAGGCACGCAAGAACACCAATTATAACACCGTATCGCATTTTATAAAATGCTTGTCCTTGCAGATATGATGAATTTCTAGAATAAACATTCCCTATTGGTCTAAGATGTTTTACTTTTAATTTATTCAAAACTTTCACTTGATATCCATGGTAATTTGCGAGAAGCTCATCAACTGTATCCCAACCCATTTCAGGAATCAGTCCTCCAATTTTTTTATAACATTTTGTGCTATATGCTTTTAAACCTCCGCGAACATGACTAGTTTTCATTGGGTGAGCAATTTCCCAAGTACCGTATTTAGTAAGTTCAATTAAAGTTCCACCCACAATTCCTATTTTAGGATTTGAAAAGGCATTAATAATTAATTGAAAATATTTTTCGGGAAGTATTAAATCAGCATCTAATTTTAATAAAAAATCGTATGGCTTAGTCAATTTTGAATGACCGAAGAGAAACGCTTTTACAACCTTTGCCCCGGGCATGTGTTCATCAGATGATTTAAGACTAAAAACTCTTATAAAATTGTTTTTATCTTGATAATCCAACATCATCTTTTTTGTTTTGTCTTTTGAGTTATCGTCAATCAAAACAAGCTCCTCTGGCAATAAATTTTGGGAACAAACAGATTTTAAAAATAGTGGTAGAAATTTTTCTTCGTTATGTACTGGCACAACAACACTGAAAGTTTTCATTTATATTTCAGTATTTTTTAATGGGCTGTATGAAGGTCGTTTAACATTACTAGACGTTGACTTTACCGGTATAATTTTATTAGGATAATTTTTTTCCTTAACTATTTTATTTGCAAAGTCATACCATGACATTACTTCTTCTCCTGCGCAGTGATAAATTCCTTTTTTAGGTAAGGAAGTAATTATTTTTTTAATAAAATCAGCAACTTTTTCTGTATTTGTTGGAGTCCCGTATTGATCTTTTACAACTTTTATTTCATTGCCCATAGAAGCCTTGGTTAGAATATTTCTGTAAAAGTTACGCCCAAAATTTTTGGAATATAGCCAAGAGGTTCTGACAATATAACCAAGTTTTAAATTTTCAAGAACATACTTTTCACTCAAATACTTTGTCATTCCGTATGTGTTTAGAGGGTTTGTCTTGTCATTTTCTATATATGGTCTTTTTTTTTTGCCATCAAACACATAGTCGGTGGAAATATGTATCATACTGGTTTCGTTTTCATTGCAAATCTGTGTTAAATTTTTTACACCTTCTACATTTACTTTATATGCTAATGCTGGCTCCTTTTCAGATTTCAATACATCTGTGAGTGCGGCACAATTAATACAAAAACATGGATTATACTTTTCAAATGCTGCCTTTATTTCATAAATGTTGGTTATATCAAGTTTTTCTTTAGGTAAAAATATCCATTCAAAACTATTTTTATCCGAACAGCTTTTTTGAAGTGTCCTTCCCAATTGACCGCCCGATCCTGTTACTAAAACTTTTTTTCTATTGAACATCTTTTTTAAATAAAGGCCAATTTAAATCTTTATCACTAATAATTGACTCTTGCATTGAAAATGGCCACTTAAGATTAAATTGTGGATCAAAAGGTGAGAAGCCTCTTTCCAAATAAGGCATGTAGGCTTTATTCACTTTATAAATTACCCTCGCAAAATCCGAAGTGACTGCGAAGCCATGGGCAAATCCGGAAGGGACAAATAGCTGTTTTCGGTTTTCGCGAGATAGTTCAACACCATATGAATTTAGGTAAGAAGAAGAATTTGGTCTTAAATCGATAACAATATCCCATATCTTACCACTCAAAACTCTTATTATTTTGTTTTGTGAATAAGGCTCTTGTTGATAATGCATGCCTCTAATCACTTTTTTACATGAAAAGGACTCATTTTCTTGGATAAAGTGGTCTAGATTAATTTCTTCTTTTAAAAAATCATAATCATATATTTTTGAAAAATAGCCCCTTTTATCTTCAATAATATCTTCTTCTAACAAATAACAGCCTTGAAACGGAGAATTTATTATTTTCATTTTACAAGTTTGATTTTAGAAATTCACCATATTTACTTTCAGCCATAGATTCAACCAAAATTGATAGGGTTTCCTTTGTTATTAGATTACTTTGATAAGATGATAATTCAGGTGAGCCCACCAATATGCCTTTTCTGTCTTGAAGGGTTTCTACAAATTGATTGGCTTTCATTAGTGAGTCAACTGTACCTGTATCTAACCAAACCGTGTCCTCGCTTAATACTTTAACTTCAAGATTTGATTCTTTAAGAAAAGCTTTGTTTATATCGGAAATTTCTAACTCTCCTCTATCAGAAAAATTTAGATCTTTTGCCTTTGAAACCACACTAGAATCGTAACAATAAATGCCCGGGATGGCAAACGGTGATTTTGGATTCCTCGGTTTTTCTTCTATCCCAACTGGTTTAAAATTATCATCGAGTTCAATTACCCCGTATCTTTTGGGGTTACTAACTCTTAATGCAAAGACAAATCCGCCTTTTAAATCTTTTCGAGATAAAATTTCGTTTTCGAAATCACCCCCGAAAAAGAAATTATCCCCTAAAATTAGAGCAACGTTTGATTGTCCGATAAATTCACTTCCAATGATAAATGCATCTGCTAGTCCTTTAGGATAATCTTGAGACTCATAATGAAAGCAGCATCCCCATTGGGAACCATCACCTAAGAGTCTTTTGAAAATTGATAAATCATTTATAGTTGAAATAATTAAAATTTGTTTAATCCCACATTTTATAAGTGTGCTCAAGGGATAATATATCATGGGCTTATCATAAATAGGTAAAAGCTGCTTGCTAACTGATAATGTCATAGGATACAATCTCGATCCTGTCCCGCCTGCTAAAATAATTCCCTTCATAGAACTTTATTTATTTAAATTCAAATAGTGAGATATCGTAAATTCTAAATTATCCTTAAAAGAAGAATTTTCAAAAATTTGGTGATCGTAAAAAACCTTACTTGTCTTTATTGCATATCTGAAATCATGCCCCTTTCTGTCCTTAACAAATTTGATTCTTTCTATATATTTCTTTTTGTTTTTACAAGGAATTAATCTGTCTATGATCTCTAGGATTAATTTACAAATTTCTAAGTTAGTCATTTCGTTAGACCCCCCAATACAATATTCTTTACCAGGTTTGCCTTTATCCAAAATTAAATTAATTGCATTGCAGTGATCATCAACATAAATCCAGTCTCTAATATTAGATCCGTCAGAATATATGGGTATGTCTTTATTTTTTTCTGCGCAAGAAATTATTTTTGGAATTAGTTTCTCCTCATTTTGGTAAGGCCCAAAATTGTTTGAAGAGTAGGATATAATTGTTGGCAAATTAAAAGTTTTGTGGAATGCTTTTACAAAATGATCTGCACCTGCCTTTGAAGCACTATACGGGCTATTGGGTGAATATGGGGATTTTTCATCAAAAAAACCAGTGTCTGATAAGGATCCAAAAACTTCATCAGTAGAAATTTGGTAAAATATAGATTTTTTATATTCATCTTTTAAGGTATTATTTTGATCAATCCATAGCTTTTTTGCCTCTATTAGTAAATTCAAAGTCCCTTTAGTGTTAACCTCTAAAAATAAATCCGGATTTTTTATTGAACTATCTACATGAGACTCTGCAGCAAAATTTATTATAATATTAGGCTTGTGTGTTTGAAAAATATCCTGAACATGATCTTTGTTGGCCACGTCTCCTTTAACAAGTAAAAAATTATTTTTTTCAAATAAGCTTTTTACTCTGCTGTAATTTGAGGCATAGGTCATTTTATCAAAAACTATTATTTTATCAAAAGAATTATTGTCTTTAATTTTTTTTAAAAAATGTCCCCCAATAAATCCCAACCCGCCTGTAATTAAAATATTCATTATTGAATGATAAAATTTTTAAGTTGATTTGCAATTTTTCTGTCATTAGAAAGGTGAGGAACCTTGTTTTGACCACCTAACTTCCCAATAGACTTCATATAATCATTAAAGCCTCCTTTTTTTATTTTTGTAATTTTGAGTGGTGATAATACTTTGCCACCAACAAGATCTTTGTAATAAATGTTTTGTTTTTGCATGATTTTGTCCATTATAATCTCTATTGCTTCTAATTTATCACTTATTTCATCAAATTCTATAAACCATTCATGAAATGGCAATCCGTTTTTGGGGTTGGCCTGAGGGGCAACGGTAAATTCACGTATTCCTAATTTTAATTTTAATGACACCTCTCTAATTGTTGTTTCAACTTCCTTAGCAATAACATGTTCCCCAAAAGCAGAAATAAAATGTTTAATTCTACCTGTTACAATTATTCTATATGGATCTACTTCAGTAAACTTAATTGTGTCACCGATATTATACCTCCATAATCCAGAAGACGTTGATATTATCAAGGCATAGTTTACACCAACTTTAACATCTGATAAGGATACATAGTTATTCTTCCCTATTAAAAAATCGTCGGTTTTAATAAATTCATAATAAATATGGTTATTTAACACTAAAAGCATTGATTCATTATCAATTTGGTCTTGAAAAGCAAAAAACCCTTCTGAGGCAGGATAAACCTCTAATGAATTTACTTTCCTTCCAATCAATTCATCGAATATTTTTTTGTAAGGTTTAAAATTTACACCTCCGTATACAAAAAGAGAGAAGTTTTTAAAAACATCACCCACTTTTTGGCCGCTTTTTTCTTTTATTTTTTCAAAATACATTTGCACCCAAGGCGGTATACCGCCTATTAAAGTCATGTTTTGATTAATTGTCTCTTCAACAATTGCATTGATTTTTTCTTCCCAGTCATCTATGCAATTGACCTCCCAACTTGGCATTCTAGAAGATCTTAAGTAAAAGGGGAGGTGGTGGGCGACAATACCTGACAACCTCCCAACCTTGATTCCTTTTTTAATCTTTAAAGTTGGTGAACCCTGGATAAATATTTGTTTACCCTTGATGAAACTTGTGTCACCATTATTTACTATATATTGTAAAATAGAGTCCCTTGCTGAGTTAATATGAGTTTTAATTGCATTTTTAAAAATGGGAATATATTTGGTACCTGATGTAGTGCCGCTGGTTTTACTAAAATATACTGGTTTGCCTGGCCAAACAATATCGCTTTCCCCTTCAATTATTCTATTAATAAAAATTTTAAATTTTTCATAGTCTCTTACTGGTATTGATTCTTTAAATTCCTCATATTTTGAGATGTCTTTAAAAAAATGCTGTTTACCAAATAAAGTTTTTGACCCATTGTTTATTAAATTTTTTAGAGTTTTCGTTTGTGATTGAATAGGGTTTTTAATCCAAATTTGATTTTTGGAGATGACAAAACTTGCAAAACTTTTGGCAATTTTATGATACATTGAAAATGTTCTAAGGTGAAAAATCAATAAAGTCTTGGGGGTCCAACGGATAACCATCGTTCCATAATTCAAAGTGTAGATGATGCCCCGTTGAATATTCCCCTGTGTTTCCTACCGTTCCTATAATGTCCCCAGCTCGAACTATATCTCCTTGCATATTATTTAATGATTCATTGTGCTTGTAAACAGATAGATAACCCTGCTTATGTTCTAAGATAATCACGTATCCCGTATCCGAAGACCATTCAGAAAATATCACAACTCCATCGGCAATTGACCTGACAGGCTGATTCTGCTTTGCAACAACATCAATAGCAAAATGTTTTTTTGATGGATCAAATTTTTGTGATATATAACCTAATACTGGTGAAAAAAACAAAAAACTTTCATCGCTATTTATATTGCTACTAAAATTGTACTTATCTTGTTGTTCTACAAGTTTTCTTAATAAGGAATCATCCTTTATTTTTTTTGAGTTTAATTTAACTTCAATATTTTCAGTATCCAATTTAAACTCTCTTTCTTTAAATTCTTCAAACTCAATATCTCCGGTTAAGACTCTCTTTATAGAATTTAATTGATTTAAAGATTGATTGTATGAAATTGTTATAGAGTCTAACTTACTTGCATTTATAATTGCTTGTTTTCTCATCAAATTGGACGCATACCCTGGGATAAATTCCTTTACTGGAGTATATGATACTATTAATAAGGTGCCTGTTATTAAAAATGAAAACAAAAAAATTGAAATTATGAGTAAATTGAGAATTGATAATCTAAAAAAAAACTGTTCTTCGTAATTTTCCTCATTAAGTATTACAAGCCTATACCTGCTGAGTAGATTTTTTGTTAAACGCTTTCTAAGAGTGGGTTTTTTCTTCATAAATCAAGCAAAGATAAGTAATCCTAAAATCATGCTATAGCATATTAACAAAGTCTCCCTTTTAAAATGCAAAAATATGATTACATTTGTGTAAATAAAATATTATGAACCTTTATAACATAATTTTAGCCTTTAGCTTCCAAGAGATAGCAATTATTTTACTTATTGTTCTTTTATTATTTGGTGGAAGAAAAATTCCCGAATTAATGCGTGGCCTTGGAAGTGGAATAAAGGAATTCAAAAATGCTTCTAAAGAGGAAGAGGGAAACCAAAAGAAAGAAAAATAAGCATGATCAATTATTGATTGAAATTGTAGATAATATTGTGTTTAGCTCGAACATGTAGTCTCTTTTTGACACTGAAGGGGCAAACGCAAATCCCTCAACAACAATCCATTCATTGGATTTTTTGTCTTTCAAAATATAATTTACAAATGGACCGCCCATAAAGTCGTTCTTCACCTCCCAGATTCCCTTTGTTTGAAAAATTGTTTTTTTTCCCATATCTAATTTATAATAATACGGCTTGTAATCCAATTCTGTTATCATATGGGTGCCTTTGAGTCTTCCAGGTATGTGTAATTTTCCAATAGAATCCCTAATTCTTATAATCTCATTTAGCTTTGGAGAATCGCTTAGGGAACTTGTAGGTAATCGATAAGAAATAATATTTAATGTCCCTTTTAGTATTTGTTTTTCTAGCCAAACGAAATTAAAAGTGTCTTTAACCTTTTTATAAATACTTGGGTAAGTTAAGTCTATACGCATTTTTTCCCTCAAAATGTTGGATTTTGAAGGAGATTTTTTTATTCTTCTAATCTTCTCTATTCTCTCTCCATCTTGGATTGTGTTAATAATTAAAGATTTGTTTTCATTAAGATAGTTAATCAATATATCATCATCTTCACCTTGAATTAAGAAAAAAAGTTGTGGTTTTGAATAAAGGTCTTTGTAAATCCTAAACCTGTTTGTGGTGTCTTTTTGAAAGTAAACTATATTTCTAGAGTGCTTTGAAAAACCGCTGAACTGTTTCGGAGCAGTATGGAAAAATTTGAAATTTGGCTCATCTACAGGAAGTCCCTGATAAATATCTCCAATTATATTTCGGGTGCTTTCCCCTAATTTCGATACCCAATCTTTATCTTTCATTACAACAGAGACATGATTAATGTTTCCGCTCGATTGAGCCATGTATGGTGTGTTTTTTCTTTTTTCACAACATAAAAAAACAAGAAAAATAATAATTGATTTTTTCAAATTTTTTAATTTAAAACTGCTTTGATCCCAGGTAAAACTTTACCCTCTATACTCTCTAACATCGCGCCACCTCCTGTAGATATGTAACTAAATTTGTCATCCATACCAAAAAGGTTAATTGCTGATATAGAATCGCCACCTCCAACTAAAGAGAACGCACCGAGTTTAGTTGCATTAGCAATTGACAAAGCAACTTGTTTGGTTCCATTTTGAAAATTGGACATTTCAAAAACGCCCAATGGACCATTCCACAAAATTGTTTTTGAATTAAGTATAATTTTATTAAATTTTTTTATTGATGATGGCCCTATATCTAATCCTTCCATTGTTCTGGGGATGCTATATATGTTTACGGTATCTGTGAAAGCTGAATTAGAAAATTTTTCTGAAACAATTACATCCTGTGGGAGGTGAACTTTTACATTTTTTTCTTTAGCCAATAAAAGAATCTTTTGGGCTTCATCTAAAAATGCTTCTTCACATAGTGATTTGCCTATTTCTCCTCCGCTTGCTTTTATAAATGTGTAAGCCATTCCGCCGCCAATTATTAGATCATCAACAATGTTTGTTAAGTTTTTTAGAATTTCAATTTTAGATGACACTTTGGCTCCACCTATTATTGACAAAATGGGAGGTTGACCGTTCTTTAAAACTTTATCAATAGCGTCAAC
Source organism: Flavobacteriaceae bacterium (assembly GCA_045561795.1). Taxonomy (GTDB): domain Bacteria; phylum Bacteroidota; class Bacteroidia; order Flavobacteriales; family Flavobacteriaceae; genus TMED96. The sequence continues at coordinate 133,251 of JBJKWZ010000004.1, read as the reverse complement.
TTCTTTAGAAAGTAATAATCCCATGCCCTTTTTTCCTTTGAAAAAGGTTGGGAGAATCCCAGTAGATGCATGATTTCTGTGTGCAGTACCGAACGCGTCATTGATGTAGATATCTCCTAGTAAAGATAACGCTCTGGCAAAGTTCACATCAGCTTCTTCTTCTTCTGGATAAAATCTTAAATTTTCTAAAAGGATAACATCTCCTTTTTCAGACGCTTGGCATACTTTTTTTGTTTTGTCCCCAATACAGTCGTCTAAAAAAGTTATTTTTTTGTTTAATAGATTTTCAAGTTCTTCGACAATGTTTTTTAATGATAGTTTTTTTTCGAACCCGCTAGGCCTTCCCATATGCGAAATCAAAATGCATGTCCCTCCGTTTTTGATTATATATAAAATGGTTTTTAATGAAGACTTTATTCTTGTGTTATCTGCAACCTTAAGGTCCTTATTCATTGGGACGTTAAAGTCAACCCTGACCAAAACCTTTTTGTTATTTAAATCTAATTCTGAAATTAACATTAAAACTTTTAGTTCAAATTTAATTATAGTTTTTATATTACGTTCAATAAATACTAATAATAACCTTATCATCCAAAGTTAACAATGATACAGTCCCAACTCAGAGATGAGCTCTTAAAAACCATAAAAAATGGCAAGATGCCAAACGCAATATGTTTTATAGATAAGGGAGGTAGGGGGTCATTGAAGCTGGCATCTGAGATAGGTTTAAATATTGTTAAAAGTCAAAATACTCCTTCAAATGAATTAAATTACATACATCCTGACCTGCACTATGTATACCCAACAAAGAAGCCAAAAAACGAAAAGCTCTTTAATAAGGACATGAATACCTTTTATATTGACAAATGGAGAGAATTTATGAGCGATAAAGTGTACGGTTCTGTTGATGATTGGCTGGATTTCTCTTCTTCCGACAATAAAACTGGCACGATAAGAGTTGGCCAAATTTCTAGAGCAATATCAATGCTGCATTTAAAACCGTTTCAGAGTGATAAAAAAGTTTGTATTATTTGGGGTATGAATTATTTGAAGGAGGAAGGCGCTAACAGGTTGCTAAAAATAATAGAAGAGCCCCCAAAAAAAACATTTTTTTTTCTTATAGCTGAAGATGAAAAGAAAATCCTACCTACTATAACTTCTAGGTGCCAAATAATAAGACTTCCTCCTCTAAGAAATGAAGAAATAAAGGAAGGTTTAATAAAGATGGGGCATGATGCTTCTCTCGCTTTAGGAGTTTCTACTCTTTCCAAAGGGAGTTTAAATGAGGGGATCACAAGAATTAACAACGCAGAGGCCATTAAAGATAGAGAGAGGCTGTTTATAGATTGTCTTAGGGGGTGTTACATGGCTTTTAATAGAGCTGATTTTTCACATGTTCTTAAGTGTTCTAGTGAACTAGGAGCTTTGAATAAATCTGATTTAAAGCAACTCTTTTTGTTTGGAGTTGACTTTATAAGACAGGCCTTCTTTTATTCAAATGGCATTAGGGAACTTTATGAATTTAAAAGTCTAAATGATTTCTCGATTGAAAAATTTGCAATTTATGTAAGTGACAAGAATTATAAAAGCCTAATCGCTTTGTTTAATCTTAATTTGAGTCATATAGACAGAAATGCAAATTTAAAATTATTATCAACAAGTTTCCTTTTTGAATTATCCGATATTTTGTACAAAAAAAATTAGGGCTTGTTGAAAACGAATAAAAAAGAAGAGCTTTGTTTGGTGAAAAAACTTCTAACAATAGAGATAGAGCCAATGATTGAGCCTTGTAAAAATGGGAAACGGCTTAACTTGTATTTTTCTGACAAGAAAGAAACGTAAATTGCGTCCAGGTAAAGACTCTTCTCCTTGATAATTTTAAAATTGTTTTGTTCTGCTATTTGGCAAATACTTCTTCGTGAAAAATGCCATAAATGCCTGGGAAGGTCATATCCAGCCCAATACTTTCTATAATATTTTGAATCAAACGATTTAAAATTGGGAATTGCAATAAAAATTTTTCCATTTTTGTTTAGACGTTTTTTTAAGCTTTGAAGCAATACAAATGGGTCGTGCGTGTGTTCTAAAACGTGCCATAGAAAAATGATGTCATATTTGTTTCCCACCCAATCGAAGTTGTTTGTTAAATAATCCGGGGAGTCAGGGTTAAATTTGATGTTAGGGTCATAACCATATGCCATTACGGATTTAGCTCTTAAATACTTTACAAAATCCCCTGTGCCACAGCCATAATCTAAAACACTTGAATTTTGATTTAAGTGTCTACTCATCCATTCTAGCTTTTTTCGATGCATCTGTCTTTTAACCATGGAGTATAAAATGGTTATTAGGTTTTTTTTATTATATGAATGGGGGAGGTATTGATTTGAATCGTAGTACTTAAACATCTCCGTTTTTTTGGGCGCAGGAATTGTTTTGCCTATAATTTTATTTTCATCAAGATAAACTTTAAAGCTTTCACCAGTAACCAAATAGTCTTTACTTTCACAGTGAAGATATTTCTTGTTTTGTTCCACGTGAAACATTATCGACCTATTTTCACTAGTATAGAAGATATGTCACTTGGAGAGACTCCAGAGATTCGAGATGCCTGAGCAATCGTAGTCGGGGATATTTGCATTAATTTCTCCTTGGCCTCATTTGAGAGTGATTTCATAGACATAAAATCAAAGCCACTTGGGATTTTAAGGTCTTCAAGTCTGTTTATTTTTTCTACGTTTTTCAATTCCTTTTCAATATATCCAGAATACTTTATCTGAATTTCTGCTTGTGATATTACCTCTGGGTCAAAATCTTGTTGTTTAATAAAGGTTGAAATTTTTGATTCCTTCATCAAATCTTGAAAATAAATATTAGGCCTAGAGTAGATTTTAGAAATTTTTTGTGCTTGCTTAGGTTTTGACGGGTCTTTTTCCTCTATTATTTTACTTGCCTCTTTGGGTGAGATACTGGTTTTGTGGTAGTAATCGATTAGTTTGCTAATCGACTCTTTTTTTATGAATAATTTTTGAATTCTTTTTTGATCAATAAGCCCTAAAGAATAGGCTTTTTCTGACAATCTTAAATCAGCGTTATCTTGTCTAAGAAGTGTTCTGAATTCCGCTCTAGAGGTAAACATCCTGTAGGGCTCTTCAGTGCCTTTTGTAATTAGGTCGTCTATTAAAACACCAATGTATGCATCACTTCTTGTTAAAATAAATGGTTCATTGTTGTTTATGTATAGGTTTGCATTTATCCCTGCAATTACTCCTTGTGCTGCTGCCTCTTCGTACCCAGTAGTACCATTAATTTGACCAGCAAAAAAAAGTCCCTGGATAATTTTGGTTTCCATTGACTTTTTAAGTTGTGTTGGTGGGAAATAATCGTATTCTACAGCATATCCGGGTCTTATAATTTTGGCGTCTTTAAAACCATTAATTTTCTTTAAGGCCTTTTCTTGTATTTCCTCAGGAAGAGATGTTGAAAATCCATTTATATAATATTCAATTGAATCCCAACCTTCGGGTTCAACAAAAATTTGGTGTCTCTCTTTATCGTCGAACCTATTGATTTTATCTTCGATAGATGGACAATACCTTGGTCCAATACTTTTTATAGATCCATTAAACATTGGTGACCTATCAAAGCCTGATTTTAATATATCATGAGTTGTTTTGTTGGTATAAGTCAAAAAGCAGTCAAGTTGTTTTTTTAATGGCTTGGTTTCGTTAGAAAAACTGAATTTTTTTGGATTTTTATCTCCTGGTTGAGCCTCCATAATATTAAAATCTATAGACCTACCGTCTACCCTTGGTGGGGTTCCAGTTTTCATACGTCCTGAAGAAAAACCAACGCGCTCTAAGGATTTAGTAATGCCAAATGATGCTTGTTCGCCTGTTCTTCCACCGCCATAGTTTTTTTCACCAATGTGAATAAGGCCATTTAAAAAGGTTCCGTTGGTCAAAATTACTGTCTTAGAATAAAACTTGGTTCCAATGGAAGATACAACCCCTATTACTTTATTATTATCAAATATTAGATCGTTTACAACAGCTTGACAAAAGTCTAAGTTTTTTTGTTTTTCTAGTTCCTTTCTCCAAATTGAGCTAAAAAGCATTCTGTCAGACTGAACTCTAGGGCTCCACATAGCGGGGCCTTTTGATTGATTTAACATTTTAAATTGAACAGCCGATAAATCAGAAACAAAACCGCTTCTTCCTCCTAAGGCGTCTATTTCTCTGATAATTTGACCTTTCGCAACCCCACCCATGGCGGGGTTACATGACATTTGTGCTATGTTCTGTAGGTTCATGGTAATAAGAAGGGTCTTGCCTCCCATTTGAGACGAAACATATGCTGCTTCTGAGCCGGCATGCCCTCCCCCTACAACAATGGTATCATAAAGTTTTTTCACCTTTTGTATGTTTCACGTGGAACTTTGTTATAAAATTGTCTTCCTCCTTAGTCATCAGCTCTTTGTGTTTTTGGGTGTTGTCCCTCATACCTAGAACATGAAGGAGACCGTGAGAAATAAGTCTAAGTATCTCATCCTCAATGGCTTCAGAGTGTGTCTTGGCGTTTTCAAGTGCTCTTTCAAAACATATAAAAATTTCTGATTCTATCGTTAAGTGATCCTTATAACTAAATGTGAGTATATCGGTGTGGGTGTCATGTTTCAAGTGCTTCTTGTTTAAATCTAGCATTTTGTGTTCTGGAATAAAATTGATATCTAGTCTTTTTATTTTTGCACCTTTTTCATGGACACATTCGTATATCCAACCTAACAAATCAGACTGTCTTAGATTTAGAGAGGGATACTCATTAAAAAAAATTGTTTTTTTCACGATGCAAAGATAGAAATTCTTGTTCATTGAGAATGATAAAGAAGGTGGTATATTTGTTTTATGGTTCGAGTGAGATTTGCGCCTAGCCCAACAGGGCCAATTCATATTGGTGGTGTTCGGACTGCGCTTTATAATTATCTGTATAAATTAAAAAAGAAGGGGGCATTTATTCTTAGGATAGAAGACACCGATAATTCAAGGAAAGTTGATGGTGCCGAAAATTACATTTATGACGTTTTGGATTATTATAAAATCAAGGTCGATGAAGGGCCTCGTGAGGGTGGGGGTTATGGTCCTTATAGGCAAAGCGAAAGAAAAGATATTTACACTAAGCACGTCAACCTATTGATAAATAAAGGGCTTGCTTACTACTGTTACACTTCAAAGGAAGAACTCGCTAGAGAAAGGGAAAATACGGGTTTTTCTTATAATGCTAGTACAAGGCTTACGTTTAAAAATAGCCTAACTCTAAAAAAAGAAGAAAGTTTGGCGCTCATGAAAAAAAAGAAATATGTTGTAAGGTTAAAGGTTGAATCAAATGTTGAGTTGGAAATGACTGATCTGTTAAGAGGAAAAATAAAGGTTAATTCGAATAGTTTGGAAGACAAGATATTGATTAAGGAAGATGGAGTGCCTACATATCATTTTGCAAACGTTATCGATGATTATTTAATGAAAATTACAACAATTATAAGGGGTGAGGAATGGCTTCCTTCTCTGCCTATTCATATGTTAATATATGACGCATTTGGATGGAAAATGCCTGATACCGTGCATCTTCCGTTGATATTAAATCCATCCGGAAACGGAAAATTGAGCAAGAGAGATGCTATAAAAAACAATTATAGCATATTCCCGATCAAGTGGGGAAAACTGGATGGCCTTAGAGAAAAGGGTTTATTGGCTATGGTTCAATTAGGGTATATTTCTCAACTTGGATCTAGTTTTAACAATGATGAAATTGAGCTTGATGTCAATAAAATGTCTGAAAAATTCAGCTTGTCTACTTTACAAAAAGGTGGAGCTAGATTTGATTTTGATAAAGCTAAGTCAATAAATCAAAAGGAGTTGTCAAAAATCGACTCATCGTTACTTATTTCAAAATATCCAAAGGTTTTTAAAAAATTAAAAGATTGCTTAGGTGATAGGGGCCTAAAGGTTGTAGACTTAATTAAAACGAGAGCTTCTTTACTTACTGATTTGCAAAAGGAATTGAGTCCATTTGTGGAAGACCCAATCGAATTTGATATGGGTGCAGTAAAAAGAATTTTAAGCTTAATTAATGCTAAACATTTAAATATAATTGAGAAAAACGTTAGGCTTAGTGAGACAAGTCATATAAAGGAAAATATTTACAAAGAGTCTAAAGAAAAGAATGTGAATTTCGGAAAACTAATGCAATTCCTTAGAATCTCACTGGTTGGAAGCTTAAATGGGCCTGATGTTTTTTTTATTATAGAAATAATTGGTAAAAATGTAACTTTACGGAGATTTAATTCACTTTTAAATAAAACAAAAAAACAATGAGCGCATCAACTTACATTTTTATATTAATATTAATTCTTCTTGTGGCCTCTGGTCTTTTTATTGTAAAACAGCAGACATTTGCGATTATAGAAAGATTCGGGAGGTTTATAGCGATAAGGAAACCTGGACTTCACATAAAAATACCTCTAATAGATAAGATTGCTGGGCGGTTAAGTCTTAAAATATTACAACTTGATGTAATTGTTGAAACAAAAACAAAAGATGATGTTTTTGTTAAACTTAAGCTAAGTGTTCAATACAGGGTGCTGCCGGATAAAGCATATGATGCGTTCTATAAACTAGACTTCCCTCAGGATCAAATCACATCGTATGTTTTTGATGTAATAAGAGCTGAGGTTCCTAAAATGAAATTAGACGACGTATTTGAAAAGAAAGATGATATAGCGAACGCAGTTAAGAGAGAGTTGAATGATGCAATGGTCAATTATGGTTATGATATAATAAAAGCCCTGGTAACAGATATAGATCCAGATTCTCAAGTAAAAGAGGCCATGAACAGAATAAACGCTGCAGAGAGAGAAAAGGTTGCTGCCCAATATGAAGGTGACGCGGCTAGAATATTAATAGTTGAAAAGGCTAAAGCAGAAGCAGAAAGTAAAAGGCTTCAGGGTCAAGGAATTGCAGATCAAAGAAGGGAGATTGCAAGGGGATTAGAGGAATCTGTAGATGTATTGAACAACGTCGGCATAAATTCTCAGGAGGCTTCAGCATTAATTGTTGTTACTCAGCACTATGATACGCTTCAATCTATTGGAGAGGAGACTAATAGTAATTTGATTTTGCTTCCTAATTCTCCTCAGGCGGGAAGTGATATGCTTAATAATATGGTTGCATCATTTACTGCTAGCAATCAAATTGGTGAAGCTATGAAAAAAGGCAACCTAAAGAAAAAAAAGGTAAGGCCAATAAAGACAACTGATAATAAAGGGAACGATGGAAGTGTAGATCAAACAGGAATCGAGCCCGACAAGGGATAATTATTTTCTCGAGCTATCTCTTAAGCTTACCGTTTTATTAAATACTATATTCCCATTTTTTTTATTATCAACAATATAATACCCTTTTCTTTGAAATTGAACCTTTTGCCCTTTTGCTAAAGATGATATATACTTTTCAGATTTGCCAACTATTGTTTTTTTTGAGGTTGTATTTACACCTTTAATTAAATCCTCGTTATCCTCAGGTTTCTCGCTTATAAATAACTTATCGTATTCATTTATTGTTACATCGATAGATGATTTAATGTCTACCCAATGAATTGTACCTTTTACCTTTCTTTTACTTTCTTCTGAATTAGAACCGCTTTTGCTTTTAGGATCATATGTACAATGGATTTCTACTATTTCTCCAACATTATTTTTAATACATGTTTCTCCCTTAATTATATAGGCGTTTTTAAGGCGCACCTCTTTCCCTATTGTGAGCCTAAAGAACTTTCTGTTTGCAGTTTCTCTAAAATCCTCTCTTTCTATATATAGATACTTAGAAAAAACCATTTGTCTTTTTCCTTGAGATTCGTCCTCTGGGTTATTTATTGCTTCTAATTTTTCTTGTTTCCCGTCAGGATAGTTTATAATTACCAATTTTATTTCATCAGTAACAACCATTACTCTTGGGCTTATTTTATTAAGCTCTTCTCTTACATAAAACTCTAATAGCGAAACGTCTATTGTATTCTCTCTTTTTGCTATACCCGCCTTTTTCACAAAATTAATAAGAGCCTTCGGGGGATAACCCCTATTTATCATACCTGATATTGTTGGCATTCTTGGGTCATCCCATGAGGAAACTGTTTTTTTTTCAATGAGATGTAAAAGCTTTCTTTTACTCATTATCGTGTATGTCATGTTAAGTCTTGCAAATTCTCTTTGCTTGGGTAGGAACTTATACTCTTTGGGGAGTTGTTGTAAAAACCATTCATACAAATCTCTATGGGGTTTAAATTCCAATGTGCATAAAGAGTGAGATATTTTTTCAATAAAATCAGACTCTCCGTGGGCCCAATCATACATTGGATAAATACACCAGTTAGAACCTGTTCTGTGGTGGTCTTTGAACAAAATTCTGTACATGACAGGGTCTCTCATAAGCATATTTTGAGAATCCATTTTTATTTTGGCCCTTAAAACATGAGAGCCCTCTTTATGCTTACCCTCTCTCATCTCTGTAAATAACCTAGTGCTTTCTTCCTTCGGTCTATTTCGAAAGGGGCTATTGGTCCCCGCTTTAGTTGGGGTGCCTTTTTGTAAAGCTATTTTTTCAGATGATTGCGAGTCAACATAAGCTTTGTCATTTGAAATTAAAAAGTGCGCCCAGTTGTACAATTGTTCAAAATAATCAGAGGCATAACATTCTTTTGACCATTTATATCCTAGCCATTTTATGTTGTTTTTAATTTCTTGAACGAAATGTTCATTTTCCATAACCGGATTTGTGTCGTCGAATCTAAGGTTTACGGGGGCATTGTATTTTTTACCTAATTCAAAGTTCAAGGTAATAGCCTTAACATGACCAATATGTAAATATCCGTTCGGCTCTGGCGGGAAACGGAAACATAATTTGTTTCTTTCGAACCCATTATTTAGATCTTCTTCAATTATTTGCTCAATAAAATTTTTATACGTGCCCAAAAAAAAAATTTAATATTAATACTATGCCTTCTAATTTACATCTAGTTTTTATCTTTACAAAAAATCATGGCTGTTATAAAAATCAATAAGATTAGTACCTATTCATTCATTGGATGCATGAGTGAAGAAAAAAAAATAGGTTCTGAATATGAAACAAATATTGAAATAAATTTAAATTGTGACTTTAAAGAATTGAATGATAATTTAATGAAAACCGTAGATTACGTTGCTATCTCTACTGTTGTTAGTAGTGAAATGAAAACCACATGTAATTTATTGGAAACTGCCGTTTATAAAATAGGTAATAAAATATTAAAAATTGATGATAAAATACGCTCTGTGACAGTTGAAATAAAAAAAATAAATCCCCCTATTGTTGGCAATGCTCAATTTGTGTCTGTAAAGAATAAATTTAAAAGATAAGTGTATTTTTGTATGATGGCACCGTGGCCGAGTGGCTAGGCAGAGCTCTGCAAAAGCTTGTACAGCGGTTCGAATCCGCTCGGTGCCTCTAATTTTTAATCTTTAACGATATCTCTCTTTTAATTATATCTGCTTTTTCAACAATAACATTTAGGCTATCACCTAGTTGATATATTTTATTTGTTAACTCTCCCACTAATCGATGCTTCTCTATATCAAAGACAAAATAATCGTTTTGAAGTTTGCTTATTTCAATAAAACCTTCACAATAGTTCTTTTCCATCTCGACATAAATTCCTCTTTCTGTAACTCCAGATATAACACCATTAAACTTTTTTCCTTGTTTATCTTTCATAAATGCTGTTTGTAACAATTTAATAGTTTCCCTTTCTGCTTTTGTAGCACTCTTTTCTTTTCTGGTGGATATGGAAGAAATTTTATTCATTTCATCTACATTTATTGGTGTCTCTTCTTTTATTAAAAAAGAATTCAAGAGCCTGTGGCAGATTATGTCGGGATATCTTCTTATCGGAGAAGTAAAGTGCAAATAGTGTGGTAGTGATAATCCATGATGCCCTATGTTATTTGTTGAATATTCTGCTTTGCTCATGCTCCTTAGAGCAAGTAGATTTATAATGTTAGATTCTTTTTTTTCTTTACTTTGTGAAAGCAAATTATTTATCTGTATTCCAATATTTTCTTTTTTATTTATTTTCTTATAACCGAATGATTGTGCAATACTAAATAAATTTTCCACTTTTTTTCTGTCTGGTATATCATGTACTCTAAAGATTGCTTTTTTTGTTTTTAACTTTTCTGCTACTGCTATATTAGTTAACAACATAAATTCCTCAACTAAATTATGAGATTCTTTATTTTCTTTTAAATAAGTTCCTTGAATTTTTTCTCCTTTAAAAATAAATCCTATCTCTTTTTTATTAAAAAAAATTGCTCCTCTTTCCCGCCTATTCTTCCTTATTTTTTTTGATATTTCGTTGAGTTTTTTAATTGGTTTTTCAAATTTTTTATATTTCTTATTTGTTTTTTTTCCTTCTTCTATTATTGACTGTACATCTGAATAGGTAAATCTACAATCTGAGTAAATTGTTGACCTTGTTGCTCTTTCTTTTAATATATTTCCTTCTTTGTCAATTCTAAATATTACAGAAAATGTTTTCTTCTTTTTTTTTGGTTCCAGCGAACATATCTCATTAGATATTTTTTCTGGTAGCATTGGAACTACTGTGTTAGCTAGATAAACAGAAGTCCCTCTCTTTTTTGCTTCTTTATCTATTTCTGTTCCTGGCTTAACATAGCTTGATACATCCGCAATATGTACACCTATTTCAAAGATTTCTTTATCTAATTTTTTAAATGATAAGGCGTCATCAAAATCTTTTGCGCTATCGGGGTCTATGGTGAAGGTAAGTTCCTTTGAATAATCTTCTCTTTTTTCTTCAGCTTCTTTTATTTCCCTAATTAGATTTACTTCTTTAATCACCTCTTTAGGAAATACATTTTTAATTTTATTTTCTATAATAATACTTTTGATCTCTGTATTTATTTCCCCAATATCGCCCAGTATTTCATTTATAACTACATATGGTTTTGATTCATTTGGTTTCCACTTTTCTATTTTTATTGTAAATCTCTTATTATTTATTTTTTCATAATCATTATTATTTTTCAGTATACATTCTACACTTCTCCCTCCACTTTTTAATATTATTTTATTTTTTTCATTTATTATTACGGGATATATTGTTTTATCCCTTTTTTCTACCTCAATAATATCTCCTGTTATCTTGCCATTTTTGTTAATCACTTTAACTTTTACTAGATCGTTATGTAAAGCATTTAATAAATTTTTCCTGTTTATCTTAATATCCTTTTCATCCTCTGGAGTAATAAGGAAACCTGTTCCTGACCTTACTATTTCTAGATAGCCTTTCTTAATCTTTTCATATCCTTTTTTCACAAAACTATATTTACTCAACTTAGATGTTAATATCCCCCTTTCTTTAAGATTACGTAATTTCTTTTTAGTCATTTTAAGATCTTTCTTTGTTTTTAAATTTAGTTTCTTAGTTATTTCTTTGAAATTTAATTTAGTAGAAGAACTTCTTAATATTTTTATTATTTTATTATCTAGTTTATTTTTTAGCTTTCTTTTCATTTTAAACAAAACTAACCTTTTTTAAGTTCTTTTTTTTCAATGTTGCATTATCAAATAAGTAATTTTATAGTAATATTATTATTATTATTAAATGTTAATAATTGAAAAAAAGGTGTGTTTTTTCTTTGATTTTATTAGGGTTTCGTTTTGTCAACATTTTTAAAATATTAATTAATATTAACTAAGTGCTTTTCAATATTTTACGATTTAAATTAACACATGTTAATAAAAAAAAAAATAATGATTGTTAGTTTTTTTTTATATAAATCCTGTTAATTTTTTAATAGCTTTTTTAATAAATAATTAAAAAACTACTTTAAATATTGTTTATCATAAGAAACCGCAAAAAAATCAAATTTATTTTTTTTTATCAACATTATATTAAATATGTTTTTAACAGTTAGTTTACCTGTTTCCCATTTCTTATTTTTAAATAAAAAAATGACAATTTCAATTGGTAATGACCATGCAGGTGTAGGTTTAAAAAAGCATATAGTTAAATATCTAGAAGACATAGGATTTAACATTAATGACATGGGAACGAATACCGACAAGAGTGTAGATTATCCTGACTTCATACATCCCGTTTCAAAAGCGATAGAAGTAAAAAAAGCGAAAATAGGAATAATTATTTGTGGAAGTGGAAATGGAGCTGCAATGACCGCAAACAAAAGAAAAAATATTAGGGCCGCCCTTTGTTGGAGCAAGGAAATATCCAAATTAGCCAGACAACATAATGATGCAAATGTTTTGAGTATTCCATCAAGGTTTGTAAGCTATAATGAAGCAATAGATATTGTGGATGCATTTATAAATACTGAATTTGAAGGGGGGAGACATCAAAGAAGAATCGAAAAGATACCATGTCAATAGTGAATTTTGAAGTAAAAAAATTTAATGAAATCGATAACGAAACACTTCATAATATTTTTTTGATTAGATCCGAAGTATTTATCATAGAACAAAACTGTGCTTATCAAGACATAGACGGCAAAGACATCAAAAGCATACACATAATCGGAAAAATAAAAGAAGAAATTATTGCCTACTCGAGGATAATGAATTTAAGTAACGAATTTTGTTCCATTGGAAGGGTTTTGGTAAAAAAGGCATCAAGAAAAAAAGGGCTAGGAACTAAACTAATGAAAAAAACAATAGAAGAGGCCACAAAAAAATTTAAAAAAAATAAAATACAAATATCTGCCCAAAAATACTTGAAGAACTTTTATACAAATTTAGGTTTCAAGCACACAGGAAAAAGTTATTTAGAAGATGGTATTCCTCACATTGAAATGATTTCTAATTTGAAATTTTAAATATGTTAGTAAGTGTTTTTTCAATTTTTTGATAGGACATCATATTTATGTTTTTATATGTAATAAGAAAGCTCCCGCTTAAATCAATGTTCATATTATTTAATGCTGACTTAATCCTTCGCCTAATTTTATTTCTGTCTACAGCGCGACTGAAATGTTTCTTCGGGACATATACACAAAAAAAAGGCGGATCGTCCTTACCATTGTCTCGACTTACTCTTATTTCATTTTGAACAATGGATGCTTTAGATTTAAAAAGTTGGTCTATCACCGTTTTATTTTTCAAGCTCTTTATCTTCAAACCTCTTCATTTTAGGCAAGTAATAATTGTTGGTTTTGTCAATATCAGCCATTAAATTACTTGGATCTATAACGATAGCTTCGATTTCATTGATATTTTTTTCCAAGTGAAAACTGTAAAAAGGATTGGCCCAAAACCAATCTGGCTTTACCTTCCAATTAATATTAAACGGATTGTTTTTTTTACCTCTCATAAGGGAGATGGGAATATATATTATATCATATTGCCCGTCATTGTATTTTACAAGTATTTCCAAAGGCATAGGCATAAGTCCTTTTCTATTAAGAACAATCTCTGTGTTTCCTGAAGTTCCTGAAACCTTTTCAATTCTATAGTCAATTACATTGGTAGTCTGGGTCCAATCTGTTAGATACCACTGTAATTGTATTCCAGAAACTCTTTCGGCAATCCGACGAAAATCATTCGGCCTCGGGTGTTTGAACTTCCATTCATTATAGTATTCTTGAAGAGTTTTAAATAGGTTTCCCCTTCCTATTATATATCCTAGCTGAGACAAAAAAACAGCACCCTTGTTGTAGGCAGTTCTCTCATAAGCAAAATTATACTCATATCGATTTGCATTGGTTGACTGAGGCATCTCTTTTCCTGAAAGCGCAAGGTTATAATAACTTCTGTATCTTCCTTCCATAGGGAAATCTTTCTTTTTTTCAAGAATTTCATCTTCCGCAAGCGTTGATATAAAAGTGGTAAAGCCTTCATCCATCCATTCATGTTTAGTTTCATTGGTTGCCAATACATGTTGAAACCAAGAATGTGCAAGTTCGTGGCAAGTAACGCCAAATAAACCATCAAAGGCTCTTCCTCCAGTAATAAGGGTCATCATCGCGTATTCCATACCGCCATCGCCACCTTGCGCAACAGTGTATTGTTTATACGGATATACTCCAATTTTGGTGTTAAAATATTCCATCATCTTTGCCGTGTAGGGTTGTAATTTTTTCCAATTTTCTATTATTTCAGGATCCTTTTTGTAAAAAAAGTGAAGAGTTACCTCATTTGGGCCAGGATAGGTGTCATGAATATAGTTTTTGTCGGCAGACCACGTAAAATCGTGAACCCTTGGAGCAATGAAATGCCACTCAACCTTCCCTTTTTTGGATTTTGGATTTTTCCTCTTTGAATATCCTTTACCTATATCATCAGCATTTTGCAAATATCCACTAGCGGCAACTACATATTCCTTGTCAATTCTTATTTTTACATCAAAATTTCCCCAAACACCATGAAATTCACGACCGGTATATGGGTCAGCATTCCATCCTTCGGAGTCATATTCACACATTTTTGGATACCATTGTGCCATAGAATACTCTATTCCCTCTTTAGAGTTTTTACCAGCTCTTCTAACTAAATCAGGCACCTGTCCAGCGAACGTCATGCTAAACTCAGTTGTTTCATTTGGAGACAAGGGGGTATCCAATTCAACCTCTAAAATAGTTTCACTATCTTCTACGCTAAGCAACTTTCCATTTTGGGACAAATTATAAACTTTTAGAAACCCCTCTTGTTTTGGAACCAAAGAGTCTAAATCTATTTTAAACCGAGTGTTTTTATCAGCTGAATTGTTTTGTCGTATAGCCATCTCACTACCCGGTTTAAAAGCATTAAAATACAAATGAAAAAAAACCTTATTTAATGTTTCGGGTGAATTGTTGGTGTAATTAATTTTCTGAACACCTCTGTATTGGTTATTTGTGTCATCAAAGTCTATCTCGATTTTATAGTCTATTTCTTGTTGCCAATACTGAGAGATACCAAAAAAACTGAGAATTAAAAAAAAGAAAGTGAGATTTTTCATAAAAGAATATTAAATATCCTCTAATTTAAAAGTTTTATTTAAGTTGAATTTATTGTTTTCTTTTTTAATGTCTATAATTTCATACTTTACATCGTGCTGTAAAAAAAGAAGAAAGTTTTTTTTAGCAGCTTTTTCTAAGAAAGAGCTCTTTTCTTTTAATGTTAATAAAGGTCTTGTGTCGTATCCCATTATATAAGGAGTTTTAATATGCCCTGCGGTAGGTATTAGATCTGAAACAAAAACAATAGTTTTGTTTTTAAAGCTTAAGAAAGGGAGCATCATTTTTTCGGTGTGCCCGCTGACAGTTAAAATGTCAAAACCAAGAGGTTTTTCATTACCATTTATCAAGTTTAATCTACCGCTATCTTTAAGCGGAAGAATATTCTCTGGCAAAAATGAGGCTTTTTCTCTAGAGTTTGGAGAAGTTGCCCACTCCCAATGATCTTTGTTAATCCAAAAAGTAGCATTTGCAAACCGAGGTATAAGCCGCCCCCCCTTTCTAATTATTGCACCGCCGCAGTGATCAAAATGAAGATGCGTAAAAAAAACATCAGTAATATCGCCAATGCTGAATCCTGCTCTTTTAATGGAACTTTCAATCGAATGTTCACCCCATTTGTAATAATGTGAAAAAAATTTTTCGTTTTGCTTATCTCCAAGGCCTGCATCAATTAAAATAAGCTTGTGGGTTGTTTCTATTAAAAGTGATCTTGCGGCCATATCTATCATGTTTAAGTCGTCGGCAGGATTTGTCTTTTCCCATATAACTTTTGGTACAACACCAAACATTGCTCCCCCATCAAGTTTAAAATTACCGGTTTCAATAGAATATAGATTTTTAATTTCAGACATTTTTCTTAATTATTTATATAAAAACCGATTATTAATTATTGACATTAGTTCAGTAGAAAACGCCAACAATTGTTTAATCTCTTGTATACTTGAAAGACGGCTTTTACCCTTTATAAGAATACTTTTCCCAATAGACTCAACTCTAAAATAAGCATGGCTTTCAAAAAAGAAGACAAGTTCTGAGTCAAATAGAGACCGTATTTCACTAGTCCTCCTTCCCCCAAGAAAAAAGCGCCTAGAAAAATCAGGATATTTTGGAAAATCCAAATCTTTATAAACTGTATTTTCATATATACCGCCGAGTAAGTTCTCTCTATCCAAAATAAAAATAGGTATATCAAATTTTAAATTTATTAGCAAGAAAGATGAGACAATGTCATCTTTTGAGATAAATGCACCTTCGCTATAAGAGAGGTCAAATAAATGAAAATCATTGCTTTCATTTACGATTTCATTGAATTGATAATTTATAACTTTTGCCCTAAAAAAATCAAAACGCTCAAGCTCTTTTGTGTCAGACGAGGGCTCTGGTCTATAATCCCAGCCAAGTATAGTAGAAAGCTTTTGAAGAGACAACTGTCTTTTAGTTAGATTGTTATTAATCTTGAAGAAATCATTAGCGGGAAGTGACTTCCTTATTGCGAATGGGTGCTGAGTGTCTGCTCTGTGTGCATCCAAACCTATAATTTCAAACGCCCCCCCTTTTCTAGCAAACCCCCTGCGGTATTCATTTAAACCCTCCATAACAGTATGATCCACGAAACTACACAAGGAGAAATCGATCACAGCATGTTCATTTTCAGGAATTTCATCGAGCTTGGATTTAAGTCGAAAAAAATTTAAGAAGCTGCAGAAATTCTTAATACTCACGTAATAATTTCCAGTTTCTTCTTCTAAATACATTAATACATTTGGCTTAAATACGTTTCTTGTGAAAAGAAACAAATTTTTATTCAAAACAACATGTATTAAAAATGTAGCTACAATCCCAAGGAAAATACCCGTAATTAAACCATTTGTTAATGTTATAATTAATGTAATAAAGAAAATTGCCGCCTGCTCTTTGCCTATTTTTAAAACCTTTAGAAAATTACTAGGCGCAGCAAGTTTATATCCTGTATAAACCAAAATGGCAGCTAATGAGGGCAGCGCAATTCTTTGTATTTGTTCTTGGAATAAAAGAATGAAACACAAGAGCATTAAAGAATGAGACATGTTTGCAAAACGATTCGTGCCTCCATTATTAACATTTACAGAACTTCTCGCAATTACAGTCACAACATTAAGACCCCCAACCATCCCGCTTAAGGCAGTTGCTATACCCAAAGCCCTTAAGTCTTTATTTACATTTGACCTTCTTTTTTGGGGATCAAGTTTGTCAACTGCTTTAATACTTAACAAAGATTCAATACTAGAGATTAGAGTGATTGAAAAAACCGTTGAAACAAAAGGGGCGGTCAAGGCTATTCCAAAATCGGGAGTAGGTAAATTAGACCAAATATTATCTGGGAGTGATATTAAGAGATCCGAACCTATAGGATACTCTTGAGCCGATATTAAATCATAGTAATAATTAAGTCCTACTGCAAGAAATACCACCCACATTGGGGCTGGAATTAGCTGGAAAAAAGGGTTTCTTAATTTTGAGTAAAAAACCAATATTAGAAGAGACAATATTCCTAACAAGGCGGGTAATATAATTTCCATAGAGGAAGAAGAAAACAAAATTTTTAATGATTCAGGAATTTTTGATAAGACCTGAAGAGGTTTTCCGCTAACGGAAGTCACCCCAATCATCACATGGACCTGTTTGGATAAAATTCCGATGCCTATAGCGGCGAGCATACCTTGTAAAGCTGATGAGGGAAAAAATTCACTTAAGGCGCCAAGCCTAAATATTCCAAAAAGAAACATTAATACTCCAGAGACAATTATAGCGGCCAATGTATAGAGATAACCTTGATATAAATCACCACCACCCAATGAGGTTATAGCATATAATAAAACTATAACCAAACCATTACCAGGGCCGGTTATTGTTAATTGTGAACCTCCTAGAATAGCTACTACAGTTCCACCAACAACAGAAGCTATTACTCCTGAAATAGGTGGGGCTTCTGAAGCAATAGCTAGCCCTAGGCCAAGTGGCAATGCAACTAAGGATACCACAAATCCGGCGAATAAATTTTTGGGTATTTCTTTTATGAAGTCTTTCATCTATTATAATATACGGTTCTTTAAGATGAGAGTATCCGTTGGCAATTCAGACAAAACATGTTCCAGATCTTTTGGGAAAATTCTTGAAATAAAAGAGGAGCGCGTAACTTCTGAATTTAGAACCAGTAAATCAGCCCGAGCAACCTTAGCATAATGCCCAATGGAATATCCTCTAGCACCAAAAATACTTTGAGATTGAATTTTTTTGTTTTCTTTTAGAGCATTAGGAATTTTTAATAAAATCTTATCATATCTATCTTTTTCCTCGTTTTTTAAACCTTCTTTGATTTCGGTAATTTTTTTTAGGCTTTCATCATCGTCAGCTGTAATATTTACTTTAGATTGGCTTATTTCGCCAACAAGAGTAATGTTTGGAATATTCATCAAAAAAGAAAATTCAAAGGCAGCCATTATTGTTTTTTCTGTGTTAGATTCATTTACAGCATTTACAACAACATGCTTTGAAGGGATTTTTTCAATCGAGGGTTTTATTAAAAGTAGCACAGAACAAGGAGCTTTTCTTGTAATTTTCCTTGCTATCGAACCCACATAAAACTTTAGTACATTTTCTCTTTGTACAGCTCCAAGAAGCAATAAATCAATTCTATTTTTATCACATAATTTCAAAATTATCGGTACAGGATCTCCTTCTTCCCAGAACACTTTTGTCAATTTAGGCTTTATTGGAGAGTCTTTTAATATCTCTTCAAAAGTTTTTTCCTTTGCTTGTGTTTTCTTTCCAACATGAACAAAGAAAAGGTTTGCCTCTAATGAACTAGCTAAACGCAACGAGGTAAATAAATTAGCTTTTAAATTTGGTGAAAAGGCAAAGCCGACTAGAATTCTTTTAAATAAAGTTTTTCTCAACTTTTTTTACATAATATAATCAAAAAAACTAGAATTTATATTTTAGTTTAAAGATAGTTAAAGTTAAAACTCCAGAGAACCACCGATTTTGGGAATAAATAAACTTTTCTTACTAGCACTGAATTTTTTTACAGCATCATCGATGTCGATTTTTATTGGTGGAAATGTATTAAAATGGCACCCGATTATTTTATTACACTTTATAAAATCTGATGCTATTAGGGCTTCATCGACGCCCATAGTAAAGTTATCACCGATTGGCAAAATTGCAAAATCAAGTTTAGGACAAAGGGTAGGAATTAATTTCATATCGTAAGTAAGGGCAGTGTCTCCGGCATGATAAAAAGATTTATTATTCCCATACACAACAAATCCACCGGGATTTCCACCGTAGCTACCATCAGGAAGGATTGAAGAGTGTATAGCTGACACAAGTTTAACAGTGCCAAAACCAAAATTAAATTTCCCACCCTGGTTCATAGCATGCCCACTAACTCCCTTTGCTTGATACCATGAGACGATTTCATAGTTTGAAATTATTGTAGCATTAGTGTTATGAGCAATCAACTCTGCATCTAACAAATGGTCTTGATGCCCATGAGTAACTAAAATGTAATCACATTTTATATCCGAAATGGTTATGTTTTTTGCCAGTTCGTTTCCAGTAATAAAAGGATCTATTAAAAGATTTTTCCCATTAAATAAAACCAAAAAGCAAGAATGTCCTAGGTAGGTAACTTTCATTTTCAAATCTTATAATTTCTCAGATAAAATCGATAAAATCGTTTTTATACCATCTCTGTAATTTCCCAACCTAATATTTTCATTTGGACTATGTTGGTTGTTGTCTCTATTGACAGTAGGAACAGTGATTGCAGGAATATTTAGAGTGTTAACAAATGGAGAAATTGGTATTGAGCCACCACTCATCCTGATTAAAATAGGGTCTTCCCCAAACGCCCTTTTTATAGCATCCCTAAGCCAAAAACTGTATTCGCTTTTCAGGCTGGTCCTAAATGATTGATATGAAACCTTAGTGGTAAAAGTTGCAATTTTTTTATTTTTTAATCTTTCACTTTTGTCAGGTTCTCTGTCTAGCACTAAATACCCTAAACTTTCAATGTGTTTTTTTATCAACGATAAAAGACTTTTCGGGTCAGATTCTTTTACCAGCCTTACATCAATTTCCGCTCTAGCCCATGAAGGAATTATTGTTCGTACTTCATCATTAATCCAACCAGAGCGCATTCCTCTGATATTTAGTGAAGGGTATTGAATTGCTTCTTGATAGGTGTCTTTTACTTTATCAAACTCTGCGACTTGGAATAGGTCTAATAATTCCTTTTCATTATGCGGTGTAGAATCCAGTATTTTTTTAACCTCAGGGCTAATTTCAATTCCATCATAGTAACCTTCAATTGTTACTTTTCCGCTTTCGTCTTTCATAGATGCAAGTATTTTTGACAACCTTAATGCGGGGTTAGGGACATAGTTCCCAAAATGACCACTGTGTTGAGGAACTATTGGGCCATATGTTGTTAACTGAATGGTAGCAATTCCTCTTGCCCCAAATGTTAGCGTTGGCTTATTCAGTCTATGACGAGGTCCATCTAGAATGATTAAAACATCAGAGTTGAGCAACTCGCCATTTTTTTTAACAGCGTCTGGTAGATTTGGAGACCCCATTTCCTCTTCAAAATCTAATATTACTTTTATGTTAAAGTTGGGGGCGATTCCATTTTCATCAATCGCATCAATTGCGGCCAAAAACATTGAAACTGGACCTTTAGCATCACTAGCTGATCTCGCAAAAATTCTCCAATCGTCATTATAATCATATATTTCTTTCCATTCCAGAGATACCCAATCACCAGATGAATTCATTTTTTTCAATACCGGGATATACGGATTTTCTTGATTCCATTTGGAAGTATCTACGGGTTGTCCATCCATTTGAAGATATACAAGGACGGTTTTACCTTTTGAGGTGAAACTTCTTTTAGCCAATAACAGAGGGGCCCCCTTTGTCATAATTTTAGAAACCTTAAATCCCCTTTTCCCAAATTCTATCTCTGTCCACTCTATATTTTTCTCTATTCCAATTTTATCGTTTGCATCATTTGGGATACTAAGTAACTTCTTAAATCCTTCAAAAGAACTTAATGCATATTTTGAAGCTAAATAATCTAGGTCTAACCTCTCTTGGCAAAAAAGAGTCAAAGAAAAGTTGACAACAAAAAATAAAATAATTTTTTTCATTTATTCAAGGTTTTTAACATCTTCAAAAGACTCGGGGATACTAATTTCTCTCACTTGAGCTTCCG
Organism: Flavobacteriaceae bacterium; assembly: GCA_045561795.1. GTDB lineage: Bacteria > Bacteroidota > Bacteroidia > Flavobacteriales > Flavobacteriaceae > TMED96. The sequence goes on along the minus strand of JBJKWZ010000004.1, from coordinate 111,934 downwards.
CATTAATCGATTCATTCTTTGATTTAAGCTCTTTGGTCAAAATTTGTTTTGATCTTCTTTCAGATGGGGGGTTTAACTTTTCAGCTTTTTCATACTCAATAACAGATTCCAGCAAATCTTTAGGTAGATCATTTTTGCATTTAACTAAAAGTTCGATGAATTGATTAGCAAAAAATTGATCAATTTGTATTTTTCTTTTAGTTGTATGTGCAAACCTTCCAATAACACGACATATGTTTTCTCTTTCTTCAGGGCTCAGTTGCTCTGCAAACTCGTACTCTTCAATCTTTTTTAAGGATAAAATTATCGGCTCCAAAGAATCAATTGTAATCACGTAGACTTTATAATCTCCAAGGTTATATGATAGTTGCGATATATGTTCGATTGTATTTGATGGAACAACCAAAAAAACATCTTTCCTTACAGACTCTTGAGATGTATATTTTTTAAGAGTGTCAGTTTCTCGTTTAATATACTTCGGGAAATTACTCAGATCATCGTTAGCCGGACTTTTAGCGTCAAACACTATATATTCTCCGCAGATATTGATTGTGTTGTCTGGCTTTCCTTTAAAGGGCACTTCTTCAACGTAGTCTACAAGATGAGTTTGACACAGCATTTTTATCTTTTGCTCAACAAAAGTCTCATGAGAAGACCATTGCCGTTTAAGTTTCTCAAATTCCTCCTCTTTTTCCTTTATCTTGGAATCTTGAATTCGGCTCCTTTCAGTATCTAAATCTTTTTTAACTTGAGAGACTTGCGCCACCTCTCTTTGATATTCCTTCATTAAAGATTTTTCTTGAATTAAAATTTGCTTTTCCAAACTGTTTATTTCGGTTGCTAAAACTTTGTTCTTAGCACTTTTGTCTATAAGTTGCCTTTCTAGATCATCCACTTTCTGCTCAATCTCTTTGATTTCATCTAGTGTGGAATCGGAAAGTTCTTTTATCAATTTCCATGAAAAAAGTCTCTCCCAGAACGAAAAATTCTTCAGTTTTTCAAAAAAAGCGGTAATCCTTTCCATCATTTTAAATTTAACCCGAATTTAGAAGAAATCATACTATATTTTAATCATTAAGTTTTAGAACTGCTAAAAATGCCTGTTGGGGTATTTCAACATTCCCAATTTGTCTCATTTTCTTTTTCCCTTTTTTTTGATTTTCAAGCAATTTTCTCTTTCTTGTTATGTCTCCACCATAGCATTTTGCAGTAACATCTTTTCTTACAGCTTTTATTGTTTCGCGAGATATAATTTTGGCTCCAATTGCTGCTTGAACTGGAATGTCAAATTGTTGTCTAGGGATTAATTCTTTAAGTTTTTCACACATTTTTTTACCAATGGTGTATGCATTGTCAGCATGAATTAGAGAAGATAAAGCATCTACAGGATTGCCATTTAATAAGATATCTACTCTCACAAGCTTTGAAGTATTGAATCCAATTGGAGAATAATCAAAAGATGCGTAACCCTTAGACACAGTTTTTAATCTGTCATAAAAGTCGAAAACAATCTCGGCTAACGGTAGTTCAAAAAGAATCTCGACCCTTTCTTGAGTAAGGTAAGTTTGATTAATCATTTTACCTCTTTTTTCTATACATAGTGTTATAACATTTCCAATATAATCCGACTTCGTAATTATTGAAGCCTTTATATAGGGCTCTTCTACTCTTTCTAAAATAGAAGGGTCAGGAATATCAGAGGGATTATTAACAAGAATCATTTTGTTTGGATTTTTTCGAGTAAACGCATGGTATGAAACATTTGGGACTGTAGTGATAACACTCATCCCGAATTCTCGCTCCAGCCTTTGCTGGATAATTTCAAGATGTAACATTCCCAAAAAGCCACATCTGAATCCGAAGCCAAGCGCGGCCGAACTTTCTGGTATAAAAACGAGAGATGCATCATTTAATTGCAATTTTTCCATGGATTTTCTTAGCTCTTCATAATCATCTGTGTCCACGGGGTAAATTCCAGCAAACACCATGGGCTTCACATCTTCAAACCCTTCAATAGCGCTTACTTTAATCTTGCCATCTTCAACAATAGTGTCGCCGACCTTTACTTCCTTTGCATTTTTAATTCCTGTTATTAGATATCCTACGTCACCAGCTAAAATTAGATTTTTTGAAACTTTTTCAAGCTTTAATGTTCCTACCTCGTCTGCAACATAACTTTTCCCAGTTGCCATAAATTTAATGGGTTGTCCCTTTTTTATTTTACCATTTATAACCTTGAAATATGTTTCAATTCCCCTAAAAGGGTTAAACACAGAATCAAAAATTAGTGCTTGAAGAGGTAAATCATTACTTCCTTCTGGGGGAGGAATTTTATTAATGATTGCGCTTATAACTTTATCGACCCCTTCACCTGTTTTTGCAGAGACTTTTAAAATTTGTTCCTTTTTACAGCCTAACAAATCAACGATATCATCTGTAACTTCTTCAACATTTGCAGAAGGAAGATCAATTTTATTAAGAACTGGTATTATTTCCAAATCATTTTCTAAGGCAAGATATAAATTAGAAATAGTTTGTGCCTGAATACTTTGAGCAGCGTCAACTACTAATAATGCACCTTCGCACGCAGCAATGGATCTTGAAACTTCATATGAAAAATCAACATGCCCAGGGGTATCTATTAAATTAAGAATATAATTCTTATTTTCAAACTCTTGTTCCATCTGTATCGCATGAGATTTAATTGTTATCCCCCTTTCCCTTTCCAGTTCCATGTCGTCTAAAAGTTGATCTTTCTTTTCCCTTTGCCCAATGGTTCCTGTAAATTCCAAAAGTCTGTCAGCAAGAGTACTTTTTCCGTGATCAATGTGAGCGATGATACAAAAATTTCTAATTTGTTCCATTTAAATTTTCAACCATTGTAAATATAAGCTATTGTTTGGAGGCTTTTTTTTATTTTTGTGAAAATTCATGGTAAAAATTGGTAAAATAGAATTTGATGACTTTCCCTTACTACTTGCTCCAATGGAAGATGTAAGCGACCCCCCTTTTCGAGCCCTATGTAAAGAAAATGGTGCGGATATTGTCTACACTGAATTTATATCAAGTGAAGGACTGATAAGGGATGCTGCAAAAAGCATTCAAAAGCTTGATATTTATCAAAAAGAAAGACCTGTGGGGATTCAAATTTTTGGTTCCAATTTGGAATCCATGTTAAAATCTATTGAGATAGTAGAAAAGACCAAACCCGACATAATAGATATTAATTATGGGTGTCCCGTAAAAAAAGTTGTTTGCAAAGGCGCTGGGGCAGGCATTTTAAAAGATATCCCATTAATGGTTAAGTTAACGAAGGAAATAGTAAGAAAATCTAAAATACCAGTTACGGTTAAGACAAGATTAGGTTGGGATGAAAGCTCTATTAAAATAGTTGAAGTTGCAGAAAGACTCCAAGACGTAGGAATAGCCGCTATATCAATTCATGGGCGAACTAGATCACAGATGTACAAGGGGAGAGCTGATTGGTCTATAATTTCTGATGTTAAGAATAATCCAAGAATGAAAATCCCAGTTTTTGGGAACGGTGATGTTGATTCTCCAGAGGCAGCGTTAGAAATGAAAAACAAATTTGGCCTAGATGGTGCAATGATCGGACGCGCAAGTATAGGAAATCCTTGGATTTTTAATCAGATAAAACACTACTTTAAATGTGGAGAAAAATTAGATGAACCAAAAATAATTGATAAGATAAATTTAGTTCAAAGACACTTTGAGATGTCTGTCAAATGGAAAGGGCCAAATCTTGCGGTATTTGAAACAAGAAAACATTACGGTAGATATTTTAAAGGGATAGAAAAAATTAAGAAATTTAAAATAAAACTAATTACTTCAAACACAGTTGAAGAGGTTATTGAAACCCTACATGTGCTACGTAAAAATTTTAATGAACCACAATTAGCTTAAATACAAATAGGCTCTCTTTTTAATTCCTGCTGTTGCTATAAAAGAGGTTATGGTGCCCAACAAAAAAACAGTTAACAATACAATTAAACAATTTTCAAAATGAATTTCAACTGGATATGCGAGTGATGTTGACGGAACGTAAAGAAACGGGAAGTTTTTTTGAAAAATAACGATTATTAAGCCCAAAAGGAATCCCATAAAAGATCCAACCCAAGAAATACAACAGCCCAAAAAAAAGAATATTTGTTGGATTTGTTTTGGAACGATTCCTATTGCATGGAAAATAAAAAATTCCTTTTTTTTGTCTAAATACATAATAACAATTGAGCCAAACACAGAAAAAAGAGATATTACAACGATTAGACTAAAAATAAAATATAAAATTATGTTTTCAGTATTTAACATCTTATATACAGAAGAATTTAACTCTTTCCTCGATTCAATAATTAATGGCGTATTTAATATTTCAAAGACACTTTTATTTAATTTTTTTATATTGGGTTTCCCCTGAATTTTCAAATCAATAAAATCGAATTCATTAAATTCTTTTTGAAAAATTTTTCTTGCAAAGTCTATATTAGAGAAAATATAAAATTTATTCATGTCTTCAATTGAAGAATAGATTCCAGCTACTAATGCAGTTTCATTTTTAAAAGGATTAAAATTAATTGTTGATGTATTTAATTTCCTTGGCACAATTATCTTTAAAAGATCAGAATAATCATAAATACCAAGATTTAGTTGTCTGGCAATAGAGCTGCTAATAATTACTTCCGAATAACCTTTTTCAAGCCAGCGGCCTGAAATTAAGAGCGAATCTATTTGAACTATCTCTGAGTACTCTTGACAAACCCCTCTTAAAACAGCCATCATAGTTTTATCTTTGAAGTTTAAAACCACTTTGTTTTCTATTACTGGAGAACTTTCAACAACACTCGGAATTGAATTAATTTTAGATAATTCTTCATTAGAAAGAAATAATTTTTTTTGATTTCCAGGTTTTATTCTAAAATCTGGATCAAATTTATTTGTGAAAGAGAGGCCAAAAGTTTTTAATCCGCTAAACGCACTTAAAACTATAAACAAGGAAGATGTTGAAACTGATATAACTATAACAGCTATTATATTCATTATATTAATTACAGTTTTCTCTTTTCTGGAAAAAAAATACTTTAGAGCAAAATAGAGAGATACTTTCAAATTATTTTTTAATTGGATTTTTTCCTTCTTTTAAAGAGGATTCAATTTTTTCGATATAGTCCAGAGAATCATCTAAATAAAAAGTCAAGTTTGGCATTACTCTTAGTTCATTTTTAAGTTTTTGTGAAAGAGCGTGTTTAACCTGTAGGGTGTTTTCACGAAGCCCTGTTATCCACTCATCTTTGTTTTTTGTGGGATAAATGCTCACATAAACTTTGGCAACTGACAAATCTGGTGAAATTTTAACCTTTGTAACAGATACGAGTTTGTTAGAGGAATCACTAAATCTGATAGCTCTTTGAAATATATTTGACAGCTCCTTTTGTAGTAGCGAACAAACCTTTTTTTGTCTGTGTGAATTCATTAAAGTAAAAATATAATTTTTTGCTGTTGGTTGAAATTTTTTTTAAATAATTAGAAAACAAAATTTAGTATTATTTTTGACAGTTAACATATTAAAAATGAATGACCTTATAGTCCCATTTTGTTCTATTTTCATTGCTATGGTAGTGATTTGGAGATCAAGTGATGGGTTTCAAGCTGCATCAGATTATCTGGGAAGAAATTTAACCGAAGGCGTTAGAGGAGCCACTATCAACGCCATTGGTAGTTCAATGCCTGAACTTTTCACTACTCTTTTTGGTCTTATAATGCTTGGCAAATTAGATAATTTCGCTTTCGGAATGGGCACAACTTCAGGTAGTGCTATTTTTAATAGCATGATTATTCCTTCAGTTGTAATAATGGCGGTCACTTTATTAGGAATTACCAATAAAGTTGAAGTTTCGAAAAAAGTAATACTTAGAGATGGCCTGGGTTTAATTTTCTGCGAGTTTCTTCTAATGTATATAATTTATAAAAATAAAATAGATTGGAAAGACGGTCTTATTTTAATGTCATCTTACTTAATATATGTCATTTATATGTTTACCTCTATGAAGTCAACTGAAAAGGTAAATTTAATTTCAAATAAAATCGAAGGAAAAGGAGAAACTACAATTTTAAAATCTATAGTATACTTTGATTTCGTTAATATATTTTTCAGAAAAAAAGCAAATGCACTTAACGCATGGTCTTTGTTGTTATTTTCTATGGTTATAATTGGTTCAGCTTGTGTTTTGTTAATTAATGCATGTGAGACTATTGCTCAAGGGATGGGGATTGCACCTTATTTTATAGCAGTTATTCTTGCATCTGCTGCAACTAGTTTGCCAGATACAATTTTATCTTATAGAGATGCAATAAAGGGTGACTATGATGACGCAATTGCAAACGCCTTAGGAAGCAATATTTTTGATATTTGTTTTGCCCTTGGATTACCTATTTTTTTCTACACATTGGTTAAGGGACCAATTGTTATGCCTCAGACGACATTATCTGATGTTATTGAACTACAAATAAGTTTGATTATTTTAACGATTGTTTCTTTTAATATTTTTTACTTCAATAAAGGGCTTAAAACAGTACATAGTATGTATCTTATAGGACTTTACATTTCGTTTGTACTCTTTATATTTATGAGTGCTTACTATTAGAGCTATGTAGCTAAACTAAGTTTTTCAATCAAATCATATCCCCCCTCAACGTTGATTAATTTCAGGTCGCTAACTCTATTTATGAAAGAACTTGCCACAACGCTTCTGTATCCAGCTTTGCAATAAATATAAAATGGAGAGTTTTTCTTAAGTTCAGGGATATGCTTATCTATGTTTTTTAATGGAGTGTTTTTTGCACCCGGGAAATGACCTAGTTTAAATTCTTCAACACTTCTAACATCATAAATATTTTTTTTGGATGCCCTCATCTTATTGACAAATTTATCAGCACTTATACTTTTAATTTTTTTAATTTTTCCGGACGATTTCACCCACCTATCATAACCCCCATCCAAAAACCCAAGAACGTTACCGAAACCAACCCTAGCCAATCTAGTTATAGCCTCTTCCTCTTTTCCTTTAGTAGAGATTATAATTATCTTTTGTTTAATATCCTTAATGAGAGTACCCGCCCATGGCGCGAACATACCTTCTAGTCCGATGAATAAACTACCTGGTATATGACCTTTAGAAAAAAAACTTTTAGATCGCACATCTAAAATTAAAACATCGCCTTGTTTTCTTAGTAAATTAAAGTTCTTAATATTTAAAGGGTTTAGACTTTTATTTATTATAGTTGAAACATCCTCGTACCCTTTTTTATTAAGCTCTACATTTGAGGGGAAATATTTTGGAGGAGAGGAAAGCCCTTTTGTAACTTCATTAATAAATTCCTCTTTAGTCATGTCTTCACGGAGCGCATAATTTACTTTTTTTTGATTGCCAAGAGAATCACTAGTTAAATTCATCATATTTTTTCCACAAGCAGATCCAGCACCGTGCGCGGGGTATATGATAATACTATCGGGTAAAGGCATCAATTTACTTCTTATACTATCGAAAAGTTTACCTGCTAGATGTTCTTTTGTCATGTTCTTATTCTTTTGAGCCAAGTCTGGTCTTCCAACATCACCTAGGAATAAGGTATCACCAGTAAAAACAGCAACCTCTTTATTATTTTTATTTCTAAGAAGATAACAACTGCTTTCCATTGTGTGTCCAGGAGTATGAACTAATTGTAAGCTTATTTTACCAATTTTAAATTTTTCTCCATCTACAGCAATTATTGATTTAAAAGAAGGATCTGCATTTGGACCAAAAATTATAGGAGCGCAAGTTTTTTTTGAGAGACTTAAGTGTCCACTTACGAAATCAGCATGAAAATGAGTCTCAAAGACATATTTGATTTTTGCATTTCTTTTAGCCGCTCTATCAATGTAGGCATCAATTTCTCTTAATGGATCAATTATCGCAGCCTCTCCATCACTTTCAATATAATAAGAACCCTGGGATAAACACTCTGTATATATTTGTTCAACTATCATCTGTATATTAGATTCAAAAATTCAAAAATACGTCAAGATTTTTAATCCTTAAAAATCACAGAGCTTTACTTGTCCAATATCCTGTTTTCCCACAATTTCAAAAATTGATTGTAATTTGGGATATCGCTATTTTTCTCTTTATAAATTTTAAGATGCCTGTCGTCTCCATCTTTAAGTTTTTCATAAGCACAAAAAAGCCATGTAAGTCTTTCATCTTTTGTCATTTTATCAAAAGACATATATCTCAGCCGTAAACGACAATCTTTTATCTCAATTGAAGAAAATGAATCACCTATAAATATAAAAGCCAAGACAAGGAGAATTCTTTTGATTGATAAGAGTATAAAATTTGAATAAAGCATTAGAAAATTAATTTGGCCATATAAATGAAATACTCTGTTTTATATCTGGATGTAAGGATTTTGCTACCGGACAATTTAGAGCAGTTTTTTCAATTATAGACTTTGTTTTAGAATCTGCAGTTTTTGAAAACTCAATTTTCACAATAATTTCCGCTATCCTCCTGGGGTTATCACTCATTATTTTATTTACAGACGATTTAGTGTTTTCCAAGTCATATTTTATCCGCTTTGAAATAATTCCTATGACAGTTAAAATACAAGATGATAGTGATGAAGCAACTAAATCTGTGGGAGAAAAGGCCTCCCCCTTTCCATTGTTGTCTGTGGGCGCATCCGTAATTATCTTATCTTTAGATGATATATGGACTGATTCGGTTCTTAGATTTCCTAAATAATTAACTATGCTTGTCATATTCAATTTTTTAAAGTAAACGGTTTTTAGAAATTATACAAATTTAATTCTTTAATTTTTTTAAAGTAATTAGGTAAATACCAATTAAAATAATAAAAGCAGATATAAATTTACTAATACCAAATGATTCTCCGTCAAGTATCCCCCAACCTATCGCCACTATCGGGAGTAGGTATGTAGTCGAAACTGAAAAAACAGGAGAGGAAATAGCAACTAACTCATTAAACATAACTTTTGCAAGGGCAGTCCCCATGGAAGCCAGAACAAATACAAATAAAAGTGAGGTAATAACTTCTTCTTCTTTGTAAAAGGTGTTCCAAGAAAAATCAGATAATACTAAAAGAATTAAAGCAGGCGGAGTGATGGCTAAAAAGTTCCCAATAGCAATTCCAATTGAAGAAACGCCTTTAAGTTTATATTTTAAAATATTAACATTGAAACCATAGCATAGTGAAGCAATTAATACCAATAAAGAATAGTTAGCATTAGAAAAAGATTTCGAGGAATATTCGTCGTATATAAGCATAACAGTCCCCAATAGCCCAACAGCAACACCTAAAAACTGAAGTTTTCTAAAAGTATAACTAAAAAAAAGTACCGCAATAAATAGAGTGAACAGCGGTGTTAATCCATTTAAAACTGCCACCACAGAACTATCTATTTTTGTTTCTGAATAAGCAAAAAGAAATGTTGGGAAAAATGTTCCAAAAAATCCAGTAACAGATAACCATTTCCATTGATCTCTATTTAGGTTTTTCACATGCCTTAGGCCAAAAAATACAAGTATGAAGGATGTGATTACGATTCTAAAACATGCCAATTGAATTGGGGACAAACCGATCAATCCCTTTTTAATTAATATATAAGAACTACCCCATATACCTGAAAGTAAAAACAAATAAATCCATTTTTTGGTATTTTTATCCATGAAATATTTTATCTATTAAAACTTTTCTTTGTCAAGTTTTAATATCGTATTAAGGAGGATATTGGTCCCTTTATATACAGACTCATCTGAAGAGAATTCTTTTGGGGAGTGGCTGATTCCGTCAACACTTGGTATGAAAATCATTCCAGAAGGTGCAATGATTGCCATATCTTGAGCATCATGGCCCGCCCCACTTGGCATTTTTTTGAAAGAATAATTCAATTCATTTGAAGCATCTATAATCAAAGCCTGTATTTGATCATCCATCAGAGCAGGACTTGCATTAATGTCAATGGATGAAAATGATATAATAGTTTCATTTTCCAAAGCAATTATTCTTGCCCTTTTTTCTATTTCGTCGAATAAAAAGTCTATTTTATTCTCATCTAAATCTCTTATTTCTAAACTGAGTTTTACTTTCCCAGGAATTACATTTGGTGCTCCAGGGGAAGCTTCTATTTTGCCAACAGTTCCAACTTGATTTCCGGGTATCTCATTTATAACATTTTTAACAAGTAAAATAAAATCTGCAGCAGTAATCATTGGGTCTTTTCTCTCACCCATTGGGGTAGTACCGGCATGGTTTGCAACCCCCTCAATTGTAACGTCCCACCATTTTAAACCAACTATTCCAGTTACAACACCAATGTCAATATTGCTTTTGTTTAAAATGTTTCCTTGTTCGATATGAAGTTCAACAAAAGCATAGTAGTCGTTAGATGATTTAATCACATCAAAAATTTTTCTTTGATCTCCACCAAGTCTGTCAACCCCCTCTCCGTTTGTAAACCCTGAGGCTGTTTTAACTTCCAATGCATCATAATTTAATTTTCCAGCCAAAGCCCTACTTCCAAAGACCCCACCTTCTTCATTTGTAAAAATAATTAACTCTAAAGGTCGAGAAGTAATAATTTCATTATCTAGAATTGTTTCTAGAGCTTCAATTCCACCAATTACACCTAGAGGCCCATCGTAATGCCCACCGTTTGGAACAGCATCAATATGAGAACCAAAAGCAATTGGTTTAAGTTTCTTATTTGTACCCTCTTTTCTGGCAACTATATTTGCAGCATAATCGACCTCAACTTTCAGTCCAAGATTTTTCATGTATTTTTTTATGTATTCTCTAGCTTGGATATCATAATCACTATACGCTACTCTATCGTTTCCATTGTTATTATTTATCCCAAATTCACTAAGTTTTTTCAAATTTCTTAAAAGCCTTTCTTTTGAAACTGTATAATTTGGTTTCTGACTAAAAAGAGAGGAAACTAAAATCAAAAAAAATACTGTAATGTGTTTTCTCATGTTATGCAAATATTTTTATAATGGTATTAACTACAGAGAGTATAGTTAGAATTAATGAAATTATTGTGGCATTTCTCCAAAATTTAACTGACCCCATTCTTTTAGAACTAGTCGGCTAAATTAACAAATTATTTATCCCTATTTAAATAACAACCAATTATGATTGAATCTATATTATATAAAATAAAATCATCGAGTAATGAAAAATTGATCCAGCCAAGACAAAAACATGCCATATAGAATGAAAAAATTTAATTTTATCAAAGGCATAAAACATAACCCCGACGGTATACGAAATTCCTCCAGCAATTAATAAAACTTTTGCTTCACTGTTAATTATTTCAAAAAGTGTTTTGATATCAATTAAAATTAACCATCCCATTGTCAAGTAAAATAAAAGAAATAATATCTCGAGTCTTCCTGTGAAAAAAAATTTCAAAATAGTTCCAATTATAGCTGTAATTAGTACTGCAGAAAAAATAAAAACCCCCGAATAATCATAAAGCGTTATTAAACAAACGGGAGCATAAGATCCTAATATTAAGTAAAATACACTGATGTGATCAATAATTTTCAATTTTCTTTTAAGATTTGCTTCTGACACTCTATGATAAATTGTTGAGGATCCATAGACCAATAAAAGACCAATAGAAAATAGAGACAAAGAAAAAACACTTAAGCTGGAGAAGTGAGTATTATAGAAAAAAAGAAAAGGGATTCCTATTAATGCTAGAATTAATCCTATAAAATGAGTGACCGCATTCCAAAACTCCTCGTTATTAATATCTATAAAATTACGTTCTATCATTTTTTACAATATAGCTTAAAAAAAAATCATAAAGCAAACTATCAATCTTGGATATAGACACCTAAAATTTATACTATATTTGTTTTTGAAAATTAATCCAAAAGTTGATTTAATTTTAGAATTTTGTTGATGCAATTTTTCAATTAACTCATTTTTGTATTTGATTTGATGTGATTGAAAAGGTCCTATAGCTCAGTTGGTTAGAGTAGCTGACTCATAATCAGTTGGTCCCTGGTTCGAGCCCAGGTGGGACCACCAACAACGAAAGAGCGTAAGCTCAATCAGGACAAGCCCTTCATTTAATGAGGGGTTTTTTCTTACAATTAAGTTTAAGTATAAAGTTAGTTAAATTCTTGGCACTTATTTGGCACTAATTAAAAGTGGGTAAAAAATATATAAATTAGAGTATTAAATCTAAACATATAAGTATATGAAAACAATAAAATATGCCAATTATTATTTGAAAGATTTATACAGACATCACTTAAGGCACTATAAAAGATCCTTCCCAACCATTATTAGCTTTACTGAAATTAGCTCTTATATGACCATCTCTACTTAATTGTAATACACTCATATTGATGGGACGTAATTCTATTATTGAAAAGTGTTTGTCATTTAAATCTTTTTCAGTTTTGTGTCCTTCATAAATATTATTAATTGGCGAACTAGGTGGATATATGGTTGTATAGTTTTCAGAACTAGTCCCTACAATACCTTGCCAATACTTTTTTGTCAATTCATTGTTTTGATGAATAGTCGATACAGTACTAAAATATATTTGTAAACCTTGTTTATTATTATAAAATAAAATACCACAATTCGAATTTTTTCTTAAATTTTTAATTTTTTCACTTCTTGAATCTGTGTAAATAAGCAGATTGTTTTCTAATGTTAATTTTCTGAAAACAATCCATCTAGACATTGGTTTTTTTTCATTTACTGTTGTTAATACTACGTTTTTAAATGGGTGTTTTTTTCTAGAAATACCATTTCTAAGTTCAGAAAAAACAATGCTTGGAATTTCTTCAAGCTTGTGATTAGGTAAAATAATAGGCATTTAAGTTAGTTTTTTCATATTTAAATATACTAATCTTCTAAAAATAGTGGTAGATCTGGTTGTTCTTCAACACCTTGTTTTTCTTGTCTTGTAAGTTTTGGGGTTGCATAGGGTAGTAGTTTAAGTATTACTTCTATTCTTTCTTTGTTGTTTAGGTTGTTTAAGTAGTTGTTCTACAAGTTTTCCTATGCTGGTTTTTTTGTTTGGTGTACCTGCACTCCTTCCACCAGTTTTATATCCATGTGCCACGTTGCTATTTGTATTTGGTAACTATATAACCCTTAAACCACTTAAAAGACAAGAAAAACAAGAAGTAGAATTAAAGTTTTTTAATTTAGCATCTTAAATATTAGGGGAAAGATAATGATAGAAAATTTACCAATTTGGATTGACTTAACTTTTATATTCACTTTTGTGTTGACAATAATTTTATTTCATTTCTCAAATGGAGAACCAAAAAAGTTAACACTCTTTATTATTGTCTGGTCTATAATGCAGTCAATATTGGCATATATCGGATTTTACCAAAATACGGACTCTATCCCCCCTAGATTCGGGTTAGTGCTGATTCCAATAACATCCTTAATTATTTATGGATTGCTCCCTAGACAGCAAAAATGGTTTTCTGAAACAAGAAAAATTAAAATTAGCACTTTTCTACATTCAGTTAGGATACCTATTGAAATTGTTCTATTTGGATTATTCATCAATGATATGATACCTGAATTAATGACATTTGAAGGAAGGAACTATGATATTTTAGTAGGAATTACCGCACCAATTATTGGTTGGCTATTTTTAAAAGAAAAAATAAGTAAGAAAATTCTAATAGGGTGGAATATTATTGGTGTGTTCTTTGTTGTATTTATTTTTTTTAATGGAATGTTGTCAGCTGAACTACCATTTCAGCAGTTTGGGTTTGCACAACCTAATCGAGCAGTAAATTATTTTCCATATGTCCTATTACCAGCTACTATAGCACCAATAGTAATTTGGACACATATTTCGGATATAATTAAACTCAGAAAAGAAATATAAACTATCTTAAAAATCCAAAAATAAATATTTAAATCATAGGCATATCATCTTCTTTAGAACAAGATGTGATTAATAAAATGGCTAATAAAACTCTTTTCATTTATCAAAGATAAAAAAACATAGAAAGAGTATAAAGTGACGTTTTTTCCTTTCAATAAATCAAAACGTGATATTAAAAAATACTTTATTTGCAACTTGAGCAAGTGAAAGTCAAAGATATACCGCTATCTTTGCGTCGCTTAAAAAAACTATGAAGGCTATCAAAAATATCGCAATTATTGCACATGTTGATCATGGTAAAACTACCCTTGTTGACAAAATACTCCATCATTGCAATCTTTTTCGATCTAATGAAAGCATTGGAGATCTAATTTTAGACAATAATGATTTAGAGCGTGAGCGCGGTATTACAATTCTTTCTAAAAACGTTGCTGTGGTCTATAAAAATGTTAAGATTAACATTATTGATACACCTGGGCACGCTGATTTTGGAGGTGAAGTAGAACGAGTTTTAAATATGGCTGATGGGGTACTTTTACTTGTAGACGCTTTCGAAGGACCAATGCCACAAACTCGATTTGTGTTAAAAAAAGCGATTGACCTTAAACTAAAACCCATAGTAGTAATAAATAAAGTCGATAAGGAAAACTGTACTCCGGACATTGTGCATGAATCAATTTTTGATTTGATGTTTGAATTAGATGCTGATGAATGGCAGTTAGATTTCCCTACGGTTTATGGTTCTGCAAAAAATAATTGGATGAGTACAGACTGGAAAAAACAAACAGATTCTGTTGCCCCACTTCTGGATATGGTTCTTGAACACGTTCCTAGCCCCGAAATTTCCGAAGGGAATACTCAAATGCTAATCACCTCTTTAGACTTTTCTTCATTTACTGGTAGAATTGCAATTGGAAGATTACAAAGAGGAAAGTTAACTTCTGGGATGAAAGTTAATTTGATAAAGCGAGATGGCTCTAAAATCCCTTCACGGATTAAAGAAATAAATCTTTTTGACGGTTTGGGACGTAAAAAAGTCGACAACATCCAACTTGGAGATCTATGCGCTATAATTGGTCTTCAAGATTTTCAAATTGGAGACACTATTGCTGATTTTGAAGCCCCTGAAGCTTTACCAACTATTGCGATAGACGAGCCTACTATGAGTATGCTCTTTACAATAAATGATTCTCCCTTTTTCGGACAGGAAGGTAAGTTTGTGACCTCTCGTCACATTCGAGAGCGCCTTGAAAAAGAGCTTGAAAAAAACTTAGCAATGCGTCTTGAAACAACTGATAGTTCTGATAAGTTTATAGTTTTTGGCCGTGGAGTGCTTCACCTATCTGTTCTCATTGAAACAATGAGAAGAGAGGGGTATGAACTTCAAATTGGCCAACCTCAGGTAATTATAAAAGAAATTGATGGTGTTAAAATGGAACCCATTGAGGAATTAACGATCGATCTACCTAATGATGTATCTGGAAAAGTAATCCAAATGGTAAGCACTAGGAAAGGAGAAATGATTGCCATGAATCCCAAAGGCAATCGAATGATTTGCGAGTTTAAAATCCCCTCTCGAGGAATCATAGGGCTAAGAAATCAACTTTTAACAGCTACCGCTGGAGAGGCAATTATAAATCATCGGTTTGTTGAATTTAGCCCATACAGAGGAGAAATTCCTGGTAGGGTAAATGGGTCTCTAATTTCAATGGAAAAAGGACTAGCCATACCTTACTCTTTAGATAAACTTCAAGAACGTGGAAAATTCTTTGTTGCTCCTAATGAATTAATTTACACGGGGCAAGTTATAGGAGAAAACACAAGACAAGATGATATGGTTATTAATGTAACCAAGACAAAGAAAATGTCTAATGTTCGCGCAGCTGGATCTGACGATAAAGTTAAACTGGCACCACCAATTAAGTTTTCACTAGAGGAAGCCCTTGAGTACATTCAAAAAGACGAATATGTAGAGGTGACTCCAAACTCTTTGAGACTTAGAAAAACATTATTAGATGAGAATGAAAGAAAAAGATCAGCCGTTAATTATGAATCTATTTAAGTTTGTTGTCAACAAAATTGAGAATTTTGCTGTATCCTTCAATTTGCTGTTGTTTTTTAGCAAACCCGTGTCCTGCGTCTTCAAAAAGGACATATTCGACATAAGTACCTGAATCTCGAGCTGCTTTTACCATCTCATCGGACTCTATCTGAAGAACTCTGGGGTCGTTAGCCCCTTGTAAAACCATGATGGGATTTTTAATATTTTTGGCATGGAATAAAGGAGAAATATTATACAACCTAACTGAGTCTTTGGAGTAAGGATTACCCATTTCTTTATATAATTGGTTTCTTGACGATTCCCAATAAGCGGGAATTGATCGTAGCGTTCGAACCCAATTCGTTACTCCATAAATATTTACTCCAACCTTAAACTCTTCCGGCATAAAGGTCATTGCAGCCATCGTCATAAATCCACCATAACTACCACCAATTATTCCAATTTTTTCTGTATCAATATATTCTTGTTTTTGGAGCCAATATTTTCCCCAAGCACAATCTTTTAAATCATCTTCTCCGTGATTTTTATCATCCAAAGAATAAAAGGTTTTTCCAAAACCACTACTGCCTCGGTTATTGACAGCTAGAATTGCATAGCCGTTATTTACTAGATATTGAATTAGTGGACGGTAACCAATTCTAGATTGCCCCCCTGGGCCACCATGTACCCATACAAGAGCAGGAACCTTTTCTTTCTTCGTCGCATTTTTTGGCTTATAAAAAATGGCAGGTATTTTCAAACCATCAAAAGATTCGTATCTTATAATATTTCCTTCTACTAGGTTTGAAGGATTTATCTTTAAATTTAAATTTGAAGTGATTTTATTTAATTCATCATTTGTTAAATTATAAGTATATATTTCACCAGGAGATTTAGAACTCCGAGCACTAATTCTCAGTATTTCTTCATTTTCTGAAAAATAAACACCATCAATATTCAAATCCTCAAGCCCTTTAAAATTTAGGGTAGAATTTTCATTGTTATTTATAACAACTAATCTATTTTTAGCATCCTCATTTATGGATATTACCCTATAGGTGTTGTTTTTAGTTAGATAGCTATTTCTCACATCCCAATCCGTTTTGTAAACTAAACCTCTTTCACCAGAAGTCATGTTATAAGACATTAAGTAGTAAAACTCTCCATCATAATTGGTGGTATAAAAATAATTTTCATCGTTTTTATCAAATCCTTGCCCAGAATAATTTGCTTTTTTATTTGAAATTTCAATTTTTATTCTTGTGTCTAAATCATATAGAAACATCTTATCTTCATTCCTAGAGATACTTAGCTTGAAGACCAAATATTTATCATTTTCAGAAATAGAATTATAGCTGTAAGCCATATCATTTTGGAAAATCATTTTAGTTTCCAATGTCTTGATATCAATCATATAAAGATCAAAATATTTTGGATCTCGAGAGTTAGACTGGAAGTACATATTCTTTTGATCTTTTGTCCATCCGAAAAATGATGCCTTTGTGTCTTCCCCAGGAGTAAGATCTATGCTTTCACTATTTCTGATAAGATACAAATGTGAGTTTTCATTTCCTCCTTTGTCAGCGCTATAAATAATTTCATTTGTTAGAGGTGAGTAACCTTGAACAAAATAGGATTCCTTTTTAGAATAAGTTTTTTGAGTTTTTTTTTTGGTAGCTAAATCAACCTCATAAATGTTAAATACACCTGTCTTGTCAGAGCTATATATTAATCTGCTGGCATCTTTTGAAAAATACCCCCCAGAGGTTCTGTTGTTGGACATTAGGGTTTCAATTGAATAATTTTCAGTGTCGGTTAAGTTTTGATTACAGTTAATGAAAACCAAAAGAATTATCAATGAGAAAATATATTTTTTCATTTATTAATTTTTTACAATAATTAAATCTAATTAAATTATTGTGAAATTAATTATATATTACTTTATAGTAACAAAACTTTCTTTTAAAAAAAGAATGAAATTTTCTATTAGCTTTATATTCTTGTCTTTAATCATAGCCAGCTGTAATAATAATGATAACTTTTATGAAGTTGATAGGGGAGCTTATATAGATAAATTAGAAGGATTTTGGCTAGGCCAATGTATTGGGAATTGGACAGGACTAATAACTGAAATGGACAAAATTGGAGTTCCTGTAGACGGAAAAGCTGGAGGATTTTATACTCGTGAAGATTGGGGGAAAATAGATCAACCAAATTTGTGGGGTTCAAATAATTATTCTCAATACATAAACTATTTTTTTGCAGAAAAAGATAGCATCTGGGGCTCAGATGATGACACCGATATTGAATATATCTACCAAGAACTACTATACAACGGGGAAAGTTTAGATTTTACGGGTGAGGATATTAAAAAAGCATGGATGACGCATATTCACCATAAGGAGGAAAACTTCTTATGGGTTTCAAATCAGAAAGCTTTTGATTTAATGAATCAAGGGATTGTACCACCAGAAACCAGCAATCCAGATATTAATCCATATTATGAAATGATTGACGCACAATTGACAACAGAAATTTTTGGTTTATTTGCACCCACCAAACCCAATATCGCTTTAGATTTAAGTTATCTACCTATTAGAACCACTGCAAGAGAAAACGCGGCTGACATTGCAGAATTCTATGTCATTATGCATTCACTAGCCTCAAAAAATACAAATTATCGATCAATGAAAGATAAAATTCTGTGGATGGCAAAAACGGCTAGATCACATTTATCCGACAAAAAATACCCAGCTAAAATGTTTGATTTCGTTTATCAAAAACATTGTGATCAAATTCCTTGGGAAGATGCTCGAGACGAACTAAATTTTAGATATCAAATTCAAAACATGGATAATTACCTTTGGTCCAAAAAGGATAAAACCTGTAACGGTTGCTTTGCTGCGGGGATAAATTTTGGTGCAAGTTTAATCAGTTTATTATATGGTGAAGGAGATTTAAAAGAGACAATAAAAATTGGTGCTCTTGCGGGTTGGGATTCTGACAATCCAACTTCTACATGGGGAGGGTTGATAGGATTCATGTTAGGAAAAAAAAAGGTAGAAGAAATATTTGGGAGAAAATTTTCTACATCATTTAACATTCACAGAACGCGTCGAGGATTTTCTAATGGGGGTATTGATAATTTTCGAAATATGGCTCTTAAGGGTCAAAATATAGTGGATAAAGTGGTTTTGAAAAAAATGTCAGGTTTGATTGACACAATAAATAATAAGTGGCTTATCCCATCTGAGTAGGGAGTTTTTGTGTTTATCTCAGGAAATTCGGTTTGCGATTGTTTATAATTTTTCGCCTGTAATTATAAGTGTTCCCTCCCAATCTTTTCTTTGATTCACTCTCCAAGAACGAACATTTGTAAAATTTGAATTTAAAAAAAATTCTTTCCATTCATTTTCTGAAAAAAGCTTCATTATGGAAACACCTGTGTCCTCTGGCCAAGAGTGAGAAATTAAATTCTCTTTATAAAAGTCAATACCGATAATCAACCTAGAATTCTTGGTCAGCCAATTTTGATAAATATGATGAGCGAGTTTTTCAGGATATTCAAAATAATAAAAAACCTCCATGGATATGACCAGATTTACTTTTTCATTTGGTTTCCAGTTTAACAAGTCCGAACAAACATATTCATTTTTTCTATCTAATTTCTTCGCTTTTTTAATCATCCTCTTTGAGCCGTCAACCCCAATTGATTTAATGCATCTAGAGTCGTTAGACATATTTCTTACCAACCAACCATTTCCGCACCCTGCATCTATAAACGAAAATTGTTCTAAAGAACTTGTTGAATATTCTACCATTTTAGACACAGCTGAAGCATGATTTTTTTCTAATCCATCATCCTTTCCAATTTTTACCCAGTTATCAAAAACATCAACGGGAGATTTTTTTAGTTTCATTTACTTTATGTCTTCAAATTTCAAATTCCCAATTCCATATTTTTCCCAATCCTTATAATCGAAATGCCACCATTCATACTCATATACACTAAAGCCTTCTGATTCCATGTTTTTTCTCAGTAAATCTCTTAACCACCTCTGTTTGGTTGTACCGCCATAATAATACGGGAAAGCTCTATCTGTGAATTCATCGTAGCCGCTTATCATCTCAACAGGGCTTCCAGTAGAGAGCTTGTATAGTGTAAGGTCAACGGCACACCCTCTATTATGTCTTGAACCGTTTTGCGGATTTGCAACAAATATTTTTTTGTCCTCAGGAGTCGCATCCCAAAACATTTTTGTGACATACCAAGGTCGATATGCGTCATGAATTAATAATCCAAATCCATAGGATCTTAATTTTTCATTAACTCTTTTAAGTGCTTCTGCTGCAGGTCTTTGAAGAAATGCATTGCTTGTTTTATAGAATTTACTACCCATAAAATTATTTTCACTAGCATAACGTATGTCATATTTAATTGACTTATCAATGTTTTTTATTTCAACTAAATCAAATTTCTCTGATTCGGAATTTTCCATGGGAGGATACGACATTTCAGCTTCTTTTCTTAATACAGCGATTGGCTTTACGGGAGTTATTTTGAACGTTTTTTTTGTTAGGGACAAAGGACTTCTTCTTTTGAATATGGGCCCATTTAATATTGAAACTTCAGTAGCTATTCCATTTTCATTGATTTTAAAATTTAGCTTTTCGCTTCTGTACATCCCTGTTTTCTTTGGGAATTTGAACAAACTTTTGTTTTCTTGAATTAATTTATTTTTTTCAATCCATTCAATTAAAACCCACAAACTACCTTCATCCTCATAGACATATAAGATATTATGATCCCAACCATATTCGCCAATAAGACCAAGCCACTGATTTGGAAAATTTGGATCCGAATTTTTTATAACCTTTTTGTACTCCTTTTTGTTCACGATTAGATTGTCCCCTTTCATTTCAATTAATATTCCTCCCTGATTAATTTTACCATCTGAAATAAATTTAGAGTTAAATTCTCTAATTGGAACTTCAAAATAGTTATTCTCCAAAACAATTTTGTTTTCAATTTTTTTAATTGTAATTCTTTCACTTTCGTTCTGATAATCTCCAATTAAATTTTCTTCAATTTCTTTTTCAATGGGTTTTGTTTTAACATATTCCGGAAGGTCTAATCTTTTTTCTTTAGCGATTAAAAGGTCTAGTGCATAACTGGAAATTTTTCTTGTTATTGAATTTGAAATATCTACAGACGAAGCAACAACAACTCCAATCTTTGGTTCTGGTAGAGCTGACAACTGTGTAGAATAACCATAAATCGCGCCTCCATGACTAATCATTTTATATCTATTATGTTTGGATATTCTAAATCCAATTCCATATCCGCTCACTTTAGAATCAGTAAATTGTGGAGTAAACATTTCTTTTAAAGTATCGGGATTAATAAACTTCTCGCCATTTATAGATCCATCTGAAAAAATCATATTGACAAATTTTGCTAAATCAGTTACCGAGGAATACAAACTTCCTGCAGGGATCATACCAAGCTCAAATCTAGGGGCTTTAAAACTTCTTCCATCGTAACTCCACATTTTTGCTTCGGCTAGATTTAAGGACATTGACTTTTTGAATTTAAATGAACTGGTATTCATACCCAATGGGGTTAAAATATTATCTCGCATAAACTCAACGTAGGGTTTTTGAAAAACTTTTTCCAATGTATAACCAACAACCGCAATTCCAGCATTTGAATATTTCGTTGTGGTTCCTGGAGGATGAATCAAAGAAGAATTGTTTACACTTTCAACTGTTTTTTTAAGCGAGGTTTCATTGTCAGCAAAATAATTTCCATAAGCGGGCTCTCTTAAAACTCCTGCTCTGTGAGACATTAATTGTCTCAGCGTAATTGGTTCATTATTATAAACATTTTTAGGGTTGAATCTTGGGAGGTAGCTTTGGATAGGTAAGTCTATATCAATATCACCAGTTTCTGTTTTTTTCATAATGGCCATATCCGTAAATAACTTGGATATTGATCCAACTCTGTAAATTGTATTTTCATCTGCCTTTATTTTTTTTTCTTTATCTATAAATCCAAATCCTTCAGCCCAAAAAAGTTCTTTTTGTTTTATAATTGCAATTGAAATAGCATTAAGATTTTTATCCTCTATTTCGTATTGGATAGCGTCACTTAACTTATCAATTAAATCCTGATATAATAGATTTGTTTTATCCCTTTTAATATCACAAGAGATAAATATCAATAAAGAAAAAATCAAACCTTTACAAACACTATTTTTCATAAAAACAACATCCTAAAAGGAGGGTTTGGATATTCCATCAATATTAAAACGATTTTAAAACATTCGAAGCATTTCTTGCAAATGGATATTTTTCTATCGCTTTTAAATAGTACTCTTTTGCTAAGGTTGAATCCCCTTGTTTTAAATAATATTCACCCATAGAGTCATAAGGATTGTAACCATTTTTATAAACATCTATATATTTTTCAAAAGTAGATTTGGCAAGTTCTATATCCCCCTCAGCCATGTACTTATAGGCAAGAAGGTTTAAAAAATGGTCATATCTATCTCCCTCTTTTTGTGCATTTTCGATGAACCCAGAGATTGTTGAAATACTTTTTTTATTATCCTTTATATTATATGAATAAAATTGCTGAATAAAATTACCCCTAGGCTCTAGTTCATGCATTTTTTCCCATAATGGGAGTGCCTCTGAAGAATCAAAAAATCCCCAATAACCGTCTGGCTTTAAATCTAATATTGAAACAAACATTTTTGAGGTTTCATTATTATCTGCAACATTTTTTTTTGCTTCAGCAATATGATACATTTGTTTTTCAGATCCGTCCACGGACATTTCTGCTAGACAAACATGAGGAGCAAACATACTTGAATCATATTTGACTGCCTCTTCAAAAAAAGCCGTTGCTTTTTCTTGTTCAGCATTCATAAAGTGATACATTCCAATCATTGCTAGTTCGTTGGCTAAGCTATTGTCGCCAAACCACTGAATATATTTACCTTGAGGCGGAGAGTCATATTTAAATTGACTGATATTGTTTTCATTACTGCAAGCAATAACATTTAAAAATATTGATAGGTAGATTATTTTTTTCATTTTATTTAGTTTATGGACTTTTTATGTAAAATAAAAAAATATATTCAAAGTAAATATTTTACAAAATACTATTTTCATAGAATAAGCTCTGCTGTTTTTTCTCCAACTATTGAGCCAATTGATATTCCCATACCCCCAAGTCGCACACCTAAAGATATATTCTCAGATAACTTCTTAATTAAGGGTAGTTTATTTTTCCCAAAACCCATGATTCCGGACCACTCGCTTTCAATATTAAATTCTCCGTTAGGTAGAATAAAGACTTTTAAGTCCTCAATTAGTTTTTGGCGTATTTTGCTATTTGTCCCAAAAGAGAAGGTTGTTTCATTTTCGATATCGATTTCTCTCCCCCCTCCTAAAAGTAATCTATTGCCAAGATTTCTGAGATAATAATACCCTTGGTTGTAATGAAAACACCCACTAATTTTCAAATTAGGCATTTTATTTGTAAGTAAAATAATTCCTCTTCCTGGGGAAATATCTTCCATTTTAAACCATTTTTTTGCAAAGGCATTTGTGCAAATTGCCAATTTATTTGTCTTTATAGTTATAGACTGATAACTACTTTTCAATTTTAGAAAAATTTTCTTTGAAGTTTCCTCAAAGCTTTCAACATCTGTTGAAAAGAAGCAGTCAACACCTAAAGAGCCCAACTTTTTCTTTAAACTAAAAATCATTTTTCCTGGATCAATTGAGCCCTCAAATTTATTTTTCTGCAATTGCAGCAACAATTTCTTTTGAAAAACTACAGGCCTTAATTTTATTATTGCAAAGCGAATAACAATTCTTACCTATTAAAGGCTCCAAGAAATCATTGATTTTATGGATTCTTTCCTCTATTTTTTTTTACTAAAAAACAGCTCATGCCCTCCACAGTTTGAAAAAGATATGTTTTTATCCCCAAGATTACTTCGGAGTTTTTCTAAACCTTTAATTCTTAACTCCAATAATGATAATAAATCATCATCTGACATTTCTTTAAGGTTTTTTTCAATTTCTGAAATTGAACCAAAACAAGCAAAACCAGCATTTTTTGTACTGGCCCCTAATGGCAAAATACCCCTTTCGATTAATGCTACTTTTGCATTTTTATTTTCACTTGCAATTTTTAAAGCTGTAAACGACCCTACAATTCCAGCACCGATCACTACGTAGTCATAATTTGTAAGCCAATTCCTTTCCCAAAAACTAATATTCTTCAAAATTTATATAACATAAAAAAATAGATATGTTCTCAAATTAAATATATTTTCGTAAAATTGTTCATTAACCTAAACTTATTCATTATGAAAAATTTTAAAATATTAATTTTAGCACTTCTATTTGTATCGATATCAGTTGCTCAATCTAATCCCAATGCGGAATATTGGATAACTTATCAGTATACCCCAAAGAAGGGCATGACAGCCAAATTTGAAAGTGCTGTAAAAGCAAAAACAAAAATGTACAACAAGGTGGATAACCCTGTTTACACAGCCATACAAACAACTGGAGAGCTGTCTGAAAATGGAAGATATGAAAGGATTATGCCTAGAAGAGACATAGATTGGTTTATGAGGGACAACTCAGCCGAAGGTAAATATTGGATGACAAACGTAGACAAATATGTTCAAAAGGGAGAAGGGCCATATGTATGGATGAGGGTAAAGCAATTAAGCATCAATTTTGACAAACCATCACCAGCAAAATATTTGCGTGTACTTACTCGAGTTTTAAAAAATGGTGATAATTCTGATTTTTGGAGATATCTTAGAAGATACTCAGAAGTTTTAAAGAAGACTAGGCCAGATGTTAGATGGACAGTTTTCAGATTGGACTCTGGAGGTAATGCAAATACAATCAGAATTGTAACTGCTTACGATGACATGAAAAATCCCCAAGGGGCATCTGAAAATGGAGCTGCTAGAGAGGTATACGATGAAATGTATGAAGGTGCATGGGAAGATGACTTTAATAAGTACAATGAAAGACTAATTGAGTGGGCTAGGCCTCAATACAATTATTCTCTTAGAGCGGATCTATCAACTAGCAATTAATTTTACTAACTATTAAATTTAAAAAAATGAAAAAATTATTGATTATTATATTATTTATTTCTGGGACTTTAACATATTCCCAAAACTCCTTCCATTTGTATCACTTTAATGCAAAAGAAGGGGGGCAGGCCGCCATAGCAAATCTCACAGATAGTTACTGGGGCGACGCAAAATTTAAATCGGGAGGAGTCTCTATTGAAAGAATAAGAATTGGAGATAATGAGTGGTCTCACAGGATTATCTTTTTTGGCGAAGTTGATAATTTCGGAAGAGTAGAAGGTGATGTTGAAAAATATGAGTGGGGTTTATTTCTTCAAAGACTTAACGATTATGTTGAGGAATGGGGTCCCTCAGCTGCCGGACGTTTTTCCAGTTACGAAGGAGGATCTATTAAAGATTTTCCCTTTGTTCAACTCTACACTTTTAGGGCTTCAAACCCGTCTGCATTCAAAAAAGCACATGATAAAATAGTATCTCAAATGAAAAAAACTTTGGATAACAGACCGGTTGCCTTTGGTAATTTTGACATTGGAGGAGAAGGGGCTACACACTGGGTTGCTGTAGGCTCTAAAAGTCTTAATGATTTGATGAAACTAAAGGTTGAAATGGAGAAAATGGAAAAAGAGTGGGATGAGTATTACAAATCAAGAGGAGGAGTAGATCCTAAGTCAAACTTTGTTATACAAGTTTTAAAAACCTATGGAGGGATTTGAATTACTTTCCCTTTTCAAAAAAATGCTCCACATAGGGGCTTTTTTTATTTCATAATTTCAACTTTTTCATCTTGCGTGTAGAATTTACCCATCTTGTCAACTGCAAGGCAAGAGTGAACAGGTATTATATTTAGTTGGTCCCCAATTTTTATATCTATTTCTTTTTCTAATTTGACAATTCCGTGTTCTTGAGATAATGATTTTATATGTCCAATTTTATTACTCACATCCCAAATTCTTCCAAAATATACATAACCGAATATTTCATTATCATTTTCACTTAAACTGTCTTTTGAGAAGTGAACAGACCCTCCATATATTAAAACTTCTTCTCTTTCTTCATAAATGGACACAACCGGGCAAATCATTCTTATAGCGATATCATCTATTTCACAAGAACCGATTTTATATTGGGCAAGGTCATAAAAAATAAAGTTCCCAGGTCTAATTTCATTTATAAAACCTGGGTATTTCTTTACAATACTGGAGGTGGGGGTGTCACCAATAGAGATATGATAATTAGGAAAACTATCACTTAAAACTTTAATTTTTTCTATCGATTTTTGAAAAACATTTTTGATTTCCATCTTGTTTTTAGATTTGTATGAATCACCAAAATGTGCTAAAAAACCTAAAAAAGAAATTTTTTTGCTGGTCTTGCAAAACTCGATAATTGATTTTATTTTTTGTTTTTCTTCAACTTTTAATCCAGCCCTATTATATCCAACATCTATTTTTAGATATACCTCAATAGAATCTTCTAACTTACCATCCAATATTTTTAGAGATGAAAGGGAATCAATTAAAAGTTTAACTCTATTTCCTCTTATCATTAAATTTAGTTTATCTATTTCTAAAATATTTAATGGAAAGGCTATTGTAATATCATTCCACTCACTTGAAAAAAACTTGGCCATTGATATTGAAGAAACGGTAATTGAAGTAACCCCCTTTTCCTTAAACCAGGTTCCTATCTCTATGGACTGATGGGTTTTGAAATGTGGCCTTAAAACTAAATTGTTTGTATTGGCAACATCAATCATTTTATCCAAATTTTTTAAAGAGATGGCTTTGTTTATAACTAAAGTTGGCGTTGAAAAAATCATAAATAATTAATGAAATTAATCTAATTAAGTTTATAAAACCAATTTTTAAAAATCACTGCAATTTTCAAAATTCAGTTTTTCCCCAACATTATTATTTAAAAATTCAATTAAATATTCAGCTGTGGTAGATGGATACGAATATAATGGTTCAGGTAAATACTCACTGTATGTATTTGATATATAATCATTCATTGCTAATGAAATCTTTTCATCGGAAGCTATTTCCACCCCATTTCTGTAAACTTCTATATTGCCACTGGTTTTTTGTTTGATATTTAACCTTGATGAAATGGAATATTTTTTATTATATTTTTTAAAAAAAAAGCCTAATTCAGCTGGGGTGATTAAAAAATTATCTAGTCCATTCCCAAAAGGGTCAATGGTATATATGTCAATAGGTGTAATAAACCCCTTTTTTAAAGTACCTCTTATACCTCCATTATTTTGAATTACAATATCAACATTTGTTGTCTCTCTGATTGCTTTGGTATAAAAACAGCCAGTTTCAGCTTTGGTATGATTGACAGAAGAATATCCTATTTTTTTATAAAACGACGGACTGTCCTTATATTTTTGAATTAATAGGTCAATGTTAGGGTCTTTTTCTAAACCCTTGTTTGATAAATTAATTTTTTCAAATTGAAAGTCTAAAATTTCTCCTTTATAAACTGATATAGTAGTCTTCGAAATCATTTCAAGATTTTTCCCTGACATTATCATATAACCATTTTCATATCTTTTCCCATAAATATGATTCGAATGACCCCCTATAACTAAGTCTATATAATTGTAGTTTTCTAATATTTTTTCATCTCCACTTTTTCCTAAGTGAGTTAATGCGACGACCAGATCAATATCAGAATTTTCACCAATCATCTTGTAATCTTCAAATATCTTAATTGGATTGGTAAAAAAAAGACCTTTAACTTTTTTTGGATGAGTAAGAGGGTATCTCCCAAAGTTTCCAGTTTCAACTGCACCTATATAGGCAATTGAAAATCCATCTTTTTCAATAATCGAAAACCCCTTAACATTACTCAATTCACCTTTCCCACCAGAAAAGTTGGCACACACGAAAGGAAAATTAGCTTGAAAAATCCTATCACTAAGTACTTTTTGGCCATAATCGAATTCATGATTGCCAATTACGCTTATGTCTAATCCAGTACGGTTCAATAGATCTATTATTGGGAACCCCTTTTCTGAATAATTATCTACTACAGGGTTACCTGAAAATATGTCACCGGCACTTACAAAAAAAACTTTATTCCCCTTACCTTTTTCTATGTCGATCAGAGGCTTTATTTTAGAAAAGTTTTCAATTCTTGAGTGCATATCATTTATTGAAAAAATCACAACCTTTTCTTGACCGGATGAAATTAGACAGCAGAGAAAAAGGAGTAAAGCAATTTTTTTACCAATCAACTTCATGGAGTGAATTTAAAAATCAAATTAAATTAATATTAATTATTGATTAAATATCTAAGTCCGAAAAAAGATCTTCTTCCTTGATTTGAATAAAATGCATAACTGGGGTCAAACGTAAGCCCGAAAGGATTGCTTTCACTAACCACGGGAGTTCCGGTTTCGTTAAATACTACTTCTTTGTCAAATGGGTCAAATGCTCGAGCAATACTATTCATGGGAGGTTTGAAATCAAATAAATTTTTCAGCCCAATAAAAAATTCAAAATTTGAAACCTTTCTTGTTAACTGTAGATTTAAAATATTAAAAGTTGGGCTGTATTCAGGTCGAGGGTCCAAAGTGCTTAAAAGAGGGAGTTTCATGGGCCCAACTATATTACCCGTTAGATCAAATTTAGATTTTGTAAAATTATTGTAATATGTTAGTTTATAATTTCCTAAAAATTTTTCGGTTAAGTAAGGGATCGATTTCGTATCATCCTCCTTAATATGAGTATCAATAAACGTTAATCCAATTTGAAAATCTAAGACATTTGAAATTTTTCCAAAAAAGTCAATATTTCCTCCTTGAGAAACTACTATTCCGTTTACATTTGAATAGATTATTTGATTTGGATTACTATCGTAATCTGGTATTATTCTATTAGAAAAATGAGTTCTAAAAATGCTTGAATCAAATTTAAAAATTTGGCCCTTTTTTGTATAATAATCCTTAACATAGTTAAGATTAAAATTCCATGATTTCTCCGGGGATAATTTTTCTGTAAATACAAGATCTCTCGCACCAGTTAGTGCTGCATGATCCTCTGTAAAAACATTTACTATTCTATAACCAGAACCAAATCCTATTCTTATGGTTGAATTTTTTTCTTTACTTGATTTTTTAAAATTAATTCTTGGTGTCAGGACATTTCCATAATTTGAATTATAATCGTATCTAACTCCAAGCAAAAGTGATTTGCCAGAGTCTTTAAGTATTTCATTTTGAATAAATATTCCAGGTAGATGAGTATTATCCTTTTTTAAAGTTGCGGCCGTATTGTCGTCATATCCTGTATATCTATAGCTGAATCCTAAGGTGTATAAACTTTTATCTATCTTAAAATTATAGATAGCCTGTAAAAATCCAATTGTTTGTTTTGCATCAAATGATAATATCCCATAATACGAGTCTTGATGGTGTTGATTCAGGCTATATTGAAAAAAGAGATTGTCATTGTATAAGTACTTACCTAAAATCTCTATTCGATTGGTATAAATACTCTCCCCATAAACATTATCCTTTCCTCTTTCGCCTTTATTCCAATTAGTTTGACCACCCCACCTGTCCTCGTAGAAGTACCTAAAAGCAATAGTGTTTTTTTTACCACTTAATTTATTGAAAATTGAAATTCTATTTTGAAGAGTTAGGTCAGTAAATCCATCGTTATTTTTATCTATAGGGTTTTGATATAAAAAGTGGTTTATACCAAGAAGATTAGTTTTTTGTCCAATTAGAAATTTAATCCCAAGATCAGTATTTATCTCACCCCAGGAAGACGAAAAACTTTCAATAGATAATGGACTTACTTGTTCTGGCACTTTTGTAATTAAATTTATAATTCCTCCAATAGCTTCGGACCCATACAAAGTAGAGGAGGGACCCTTTATAATCTCGATTTGTTGAATTAAAGATTGTGGAATTCCTGATAAACCATAAACTGTAGAAAGGCCACTTACAATTGGAAGGCCATCTATAAGAACCATTGTGTTAGCCCCCTCTTGTCCATTTATTCGAATATCGCCAGTGTTGCAAACATTACAATTTAGTTGTCCTCTGATTCCATTGATATTTTCTATTGCTTCAAAAATATTTGCTGTTGGATTAGCTTTAAAAAAACCTGCTTTGTATAATTCAATTGGGACAATACTATTTAGTTTAGATACATTTCTTAATGTTCCTGAGACAACAACCTCTTGAAGGGACTCATCGCTTTTTAATATGACTTCGGTTTCAATAAAATCTTCATTTTTAAATGTGATATTTAAATACTCTGGTTTAAAACCAACGAAAGAAATTGTGTATTTATTTTCTCCTTTTTTCGCATTGATTTTAAATCTTCCTAAGCTGTCTGAAATAATTGATTTTTTTAGGCTAGAGTTGTAAACCGTCGCGCCTACCAACAAATTATTATTTTGATCTAAAATGATTCCTTTAAAAATTTGCGCATTTGAATAAATTGAAGAAAAAATCAATAAATTGACAAATATTAGGGTAAAGCGTGATAAAGAATTCAAATTGGACATAAAAAAGTTCACCACTGCAAAACTAATGAAAAAAACTAAAGAAAAAGACCACTATATAAAAGAAATATTTAAGCTAGATGAATCTGGTGTGAAAGTTACTGTTTCTGCTTTAAGCAAGCTTTTGAATGTTTCAAAATCATCTGTGTCTAATATGTTAAAAAAACTTTCGTTGATGGAAT
Source organism: Flavobacteriaceae bacterium (assembly GCA_045561795.1). GTDB lineage: Bacteria > Bacteroidota > Bacteroidia > Flavobacteriales > Flavobacteriaceae > TMED96. Next base: position 81,088 of record JBJKWZ010000004.1, on the reverse strand, counting down.
TTGTAGATACATCTCCGTATAAGTCAATAAAACTCACTCACAAAGGAAGAAAATTTGCTAAGCAAGTTGTTGCCAAGCACAGACTAATAGAATCATTTTTGGTCGAAGTAATGGAATTTAAACCAGATGAAGTTCATGAAATTGCCGAAGAAATTGAGCACATTAATTCTCCTATTTTTTTTAGTAAAGTAAGAAACATGCTAAAACAAGATATAATTGACCCACATGGATCTAATATCCCTAAGACAGATTTTTAAAGTTTATTGAAATATTCTAACATAATCAATAACCATTCTATCTTCACTAAAGTCCTCAGGAACTTTACCGCCTAATGCTCCACCAATTGCAAGATTTAATAACAAATAATGATTATTATCAAAGGGCATTACGTCCATGTTCTTATGTTTATAAGTAATATTATTGTTGAGGAGCCAATATATTTTTTTTTTGGTCCAAACCAGCGAATAAACATTGAATTCATTAGAATTTGAAATACTTGAAATTTTTTTCATTTCATCCTTTTTATTTGTACCGGTATTATGAAAATGAAGGACATTGTATAGGTCTGATTTTTCCCATCCATTTTGTTCCATTATGTCAATTTCTCCACAGTATGGCCAAGGATTTTCACCTTTACTTTCACCAAGATAATTTCCTATTTCATCTATATCTGAACCAAGGGTCCAAATAGCAGGCCATGTACCCTTTGAAGAAGGAAGCTTTGCTTTAACATCAATTCTCCCATATTTAAAATCAAATTTGGAATTTAATCTAGCGGAAGAATAATTCTTTAATGAATTATACATTTCAACTTCTTCTTTTACAGCTACAATATTTAATGATCCATCCTTAACGAAACAGTTTTTTATGTTTTCAGTATAGTGTTGGAGTTCGTTATTAGCCCAACTTCCGTTATCAATTGGTATTGTTTGAAGGTGCCACAGGGATTGGTTAATTTTACCCTCGTAATTAAATTCATCTCCCCAAACTAAATTTTTAAAAATGGGTAATGTGTTTTTTTCTTTCTCGGTATTACAATAAATAAACAGTAACGAGATTAAAAAATAAAATAAAGCTTTTTTCATTTTATTGAGATTATTAAATATATTTTTGAATGCCTAATTTATAATAAACATTTTTATTATTTTGAAAGATTACTTGAGATATTTTTTAATTTGTTTTTGGTTTTTAAAAACAAGTTTAATTCTTGGTCAGGAGAACTTTACACCAAACAAGATAATTGATAATCAAATCACGCTCGATGGTTATCTTAATGAAGAGATATGGTCCACAGCTGCAAAAGTTCCTTTTGATATTGAATTCAGTCCTGCAAATAATGAGCCGTCAAGAATAAAAACATTTGGATATATTTCCTATTCGAAAGAATTCATTTATGTTGGAATTGACGCAAAAGTAGATCCAAAAAATATTCGTGCCTCAGTTAGGCAAAGAGATGACATGAATATGTTAAATGATGACTTCATCGCGTTACGTTTTGATACTTTCAGAGATGCAAGAAACAATATTGTTTTAGGAGTAAATGCACTAGGAAGTCAACTGGATGCAAGGCAAATAAATGAAATTTCTGAAGATAAACGATACGACATTTCTTTCAATATAAATTTTCAATCCTTTGGCAATATAGTAGAAGATGGATATCAGATTGAAATGAAAATCCCGTTCTCAGAAATTGAATTTCCAAATGGCAATGACCAAACTTGGCACTTTAACTTCTATCGTAGATATTTTGAAGACGGGAACGTCATGGAGTTAAGTAGTCAAATTAGAGATAGAGACAACCCTTGTCTAGTATGTCAGACAACCGATGTTATAAAATTTAATGATGTAACTATTAAAAAAAGGTTTGAACTACTGCCATATTTGTATAGCAACATATCAGGAAGTAGGAGCAGCAATGATCAAAAAATCATTTTTAACAAGCCCAGTGGAAACATAGGCATAGGACTTAATTTAGATATTAATAAAAATACCAGTTTAGAAGTTACTCTCAATCCAGACTTTTCGCAAGTCGAAGCAGATGTAACTCAAATTGATGCTAATTCTTCCTTTTCTTTAAGGTACCCAGAACGACGTCCTTTTTTTAATCGAGGCACGGATTTGGTAAACTTTGTTAGTGGCACATTTTATTCAAGATCAATTGTTAATCCTGTTTTTGCTTCCAAACTTTTTAGTCAATTTAATAAATCAAGAATTTTTCTTCTTAATGCCATAGATGAGAACTCACCTTACTTGGTAGGTGGGGAAGACCGCTCTTATGAAGGTTTTGGTGGCAGAAGCTTTGTTAATATATTAAGATATCAATATCTACTTGACCCTAAATCTAGATTGGGTGCTTTTACAACGAACAGACTATATAACGGAGGTGGTTATGGGCATTCAACGGGCCTAGATGGGTTATTTCTTTTTAGCAGTAATTGGCGATTTAATTTTGAATATACCAAGAGCTTCAACCAAGAGCCGAATCAAGACTGGATTGATTCAGATGCAAAAATTTATGGAAAAACAGTAAGATTGGATGGAGATAATCTAGATGGCTATAGCCTGTATATGAGACTTTACAGGAACACGGAGCACTGGAGAAGTTACTTTTATTATAGAGATATTTCTCCGCAATTTCGAGCTGACGTGGGTTTTGTAGTCCAAAACAACAGAAGATGGACTACTTTTTTTCATGAATACATAAATATCTTAAATAAACCCGCACTTCAAAAATTTGGATTTGGGACTAAAATTGATAGGATTTATACTTTTGATGCTTTTTATAAAGCATTTAGTGCCGATTTCTTCACTGGATTTACCACTTTCGGGCGGACTGAATTAAAATACACATTGGACTATGATGCTGTAAAAACTTTTTTAAGAAGAACGTATTACCACCTTCAATCCCATACATTTTTGTTAAGAGGAGCCCCTTATGAACAATTTAATTTTGAGTTTGAGTACACACTAGGGAAAGAATTATCTGTTAATGAGGAAGTCCCAGAAGTAGGTAGAATTCATAAAGCAGATGTGAGTATAAATTTTCAAATCAATGACAATTTTAACATAACTCCACTTTTAAGGTATTCCCGTCTGGAAAATTTGTCAAAAAATGAAAATTATTTTGAGGGATCAATACTTAGACTCAATTTCAAATATCAGTTTTCAAATTATTTAAACATAAGATTAGTCGCTGAAAACAACTCATTTATAGATCAATTTTATATTCAACCCTTAATTCAGTGGAACCCCAATCCTTCAACTATTTTTTATTTAGGAGCAAATCAAAATACATTAGAAGAAATTGACGACATAACATTTAGTTTGTTTCAATTTAATAGGTCACAGATTTTTTTCAAATTTCAATATTTGATAGGATTGTAGGAGTGAACTAATTAATTACTTTCTAAAGTGCCAAATCTCGTGTAATGCACCACCTTTACTATTTAATCCTTTGTGATACCAATCTTCTCCTCTACGATCGTATTCAAAAGGTAATATTAAACCAACCTTGTTATTGTCCCTAGAAAAGAATTGAATTTTTTCGGTATATCCTCCTTTTTCAGGATTTTTTTCATATTCTGTATTGTAGCTTCCTCCACCAGAACCATAAAAACGAAAATTGGATGTGTCAAATGCTATCCATTGAAAAAACCCATCCATTAAAAATTTCATTGTTTTTCTAGAACGATTTAAATCTCTTCTTTTTTCTCCTTTATCTGTTACTCTTCCTGCCATTAGCCATTTACCCTGAAGCTTTTGTTCGGATGAAGAAACTTTCTTCCATTTTTTGGTATTCGTGTATAGAATTTTTTTAATACTGTCGTTTGTAAAATTGGAATTGAATTCAAAATCGACATTCAAGTTTTTTTTACCAGAGTAAAATCCCCCTCTTGTAAATTTAAATTCTCCAGTTGAGGTATTAAAAACCGTTTCCACTATGTAGCTTTTATCTTTTATAATTCGGTGTGTATCTGTCTGAACTGCAAATTCGTATACCTGGGCGTTTAAATTTGAAAAAGATAGTACGATTATTATTAAACTTACAATAAATGAATTTTTCATCTTCTAAACATTTTTAAACTAAAAGTAGTCAAATTAAAAAGATTTATTAACTAACTTTGCGGTTTAAAGAACAATGTTAAAGTCGATAACTTCATTTTTTCTTATGTTCCTTTTGCTTTTGCCTAATCTGGCTCAAGCACTTCATATTTTGGATGAGCATTCAGATGAACATTTTTGCACAGAGAAAAATACACATATTCATGAAAAAGAAAATAAGTGTATCCTTGAATACACATTTACCAATCCATTTGTCGACATTCAAAAAAAGTCAACTTTTCAAGTTAAAGATCAAATAATACTTGAAGATGTAATTTACAAGGACCAGTTTTTATTAAAAAAATTTATTACAGGAAAAAATTTGAGAGCCCCACCTTTCACTTTACTCTCGATAAACTAGAACCCTTTAATAACAAATAATAAAAATTTAATAAAATGATAAACGAACTGAAAAAAGCATATTTACAATATGCGTCAAAAATATTTTTTACATTTCTTGCTTCAACAGTTATATACAGTTGTAGCAAAAGCGATGATGAACCTGAAGAAGTGAACGAGCAAGAAGTAATAAACCGAGTTAGTATTGTTCTCACTGAAGGTTCCTCTAGCCAAACTGTAACTTGGAACGAAGGCTCTACGCCACCGGCAATTACCCTCGACGTAGATAAAGTTTATACTGCAAGTATTTATTTTTATGACGCTTCAGATCCAACGGACGTTGAAGATATAACTGAAGAGGTAATCGAGGAAGTAGATGAACATTTTGTTTTATGGGAGATAGCAGGGCTATCTGACATTACAATTACTTCGGCCTCAACCGATTATTCGGGCTCAGATGGCATTCCAATTAATTTAGTTACGGATTGGTCCACTGGAGGTGCAGAGTCAGGAAATATTAAAGTTACTTTAATACACGAACCAACCAATAAGACTGGAACAACTAGATCCTCCTTGGGTGGTGAAACGGATATAGAACTTACATTTCCAACAACAGTTCAGTAAAAATTACTACTGAATTTATTGGCATCCTGTTAAATTTGAAAAAACTGGTCCTTTTTTCCAATTTAATAATTAACATAAGATGAAATATATACTTGTAATTATTTCATTTTCTGTGTCTATTTTTTTGTATTCACAGGACTGTAGCTATACTTTTTATGGAGAAGTAATTGATCTTCATTTAAATGAAGGGCTAAATGGAGCAAAAATTTTAATTGACAACGAAAATGAGGTCATTTCCAATCAAACAGGAGTATTTACAATTGGTGGAATTTGCAAAGGACAACATACTTTAGTAATAAGTCACCCAAATTGTAAAGAAATCACAATCAGTATTGATATTCCCAATACGAGTACAAAAAAAATTTATCTAGAACACCATATTACTGAATTAGAGGAAATAATAGTTTCAACTAATTCAAATAGGAAGGAAAGTATAACCTCAATAGAGGACGTAATTGATAGGCAAAAAATATTTGATTTCAAGTCAAAAAACTTCGGGGAGGTTCTGGAGCAACTTTCAGGAGTATCTTCCTATAAAATGGGGAATTCGATTGTTAAACCTTTACTTCATGGGGTTACAGGAAGTAGAGTTGGGATAATAAAAAATGGAATACGCTTGCAGGATAATGAATGGGGAGCAGACCATGCACCAAGTTTAGATTTGTCTAGTATTGAAACCATCCAATTAATTAAAGGGGCTGGAGCTCTTAAATACGCCGGAGATGCAGTTGGGGGAATAATCAAAACCAATTTTAGCAGAAGTTTATTGATGGACTCCCTGTATGGATATGGAAGTATTGGATACACTGACAATGGTAGGGGGAACTATGTAATATCTAAAATCAGCAAATCTTCTTCAAGTGGAGTAAATTTTGGAGGGAGCATTTCATTAAAATCCAATGGAGACTATAACAGTCCAAATTATTCTTTATCAAATAGTGCTGGAAAAAAAATTGCCTCTACACTGTTTTTTTCAAAAAATAGAATAACAAAAGAATGGGGGATACGATATAGTTTTTTCAGACAAGACATTGGGATATTAAAATCAGCTCACGTTGGAAGCTTAGGTGACTTAGCGAGATCAGTTAAATCAGATATACCTCTAACAATTTATCCCTATTCGAGAGAGATTGACAATCCTAAACAGGAAAATGAACACCATACACTTTCATTATATTATAAAAGTAGGGGTCTCCGGAATTTAAAATGGGACCTGAATTATTCTTATCAATCTAACAGTAGAAAAGAATACGATTTAAGAAGAGGTGAATTTAGAGACATAGAGTCTTTAAATATTCTACTTCAAACTCATGATTTACTTTTTGACACATTTTTTTCATCTAATGAGAGGTTTGTTTTAAAAAGTGGACTATCACTACAATTTCAGGATAACTTTTCTAATCCAAGAACGGGAATTAGAAGATTAATACCGGACCATAACAGATACAAACTGGGTGTTTATGGGATTACTGAATTCAGTTACTCCGATGATTTTAAATTGGAATTTGGATCACGACTAGATCTGGATAGAATAAATGCAAAAAAATATTATTGGCGAAATGATTGGGATGATAATAATTATGGTGATGACTATGCATCCACAATAATTAGAGTTACTGAATCTGGTAAAATATTATCTAACCAGGTTCGTTCTTTTTCCAACTTTTCGTCGTCTTTTGGAGCTAAGAAAATTTTCAAAAATGAAACCAGTGCAGCTATCAATTTGGCTTATTCGTCAAGATCACCTAATCCTGCAGAATTATTTAGTGATGGTCTCCACCATGCTTTGGCAACCATTGAAACTGGAAATTTAAGATTGGTTCCGGAGAAATCTTTACAAACTCTGATTTCAATTGAAAATAACTATAGCAGGGTTAAATACACTCTTACATTTTATAATTCAAACATTGAAGATTTTATAATTCTTCAGCCTTCTGTGGACGGATTTGATTTGACAAGAAGAGGTGCATTTCTAAAAAGAGATTATAGACAAATATCAAGAGTGGTAATGAGAGGGATTGATTTAGACATTGGTTTTGATATTTTAAAAAATTTAAAGTTTAACACCTCAGGTTCTTACTTGAGGGCTTTTGAAGACAACAATACTCCTTTAGTAGATATGCCACCTTTTAATTTGAGAAATCAGATAGAGCTTTCATTATTTAAAAAATCTCCTGTTTTTGTTCGAATAAGTAGCGAGTACGTGTCTCAGCAGAATTACTATCCCGATTTAAATTTCAATTACGACTTTTTGGAAAATGGTGTAATTTACAGTGATCTGGTTGATGTGAGTACACCTCCAGGTTCTTATAATCTTTTGAATATAGAAATAAAGAAAAATTTTCTTCAAAAATTCGAGACAAGATTATATATTGAAAACGTTTTGAATACTGAATACCGAAATTATTTAAATAGACTTAGATTTTTTGCTTCAGAACCAGGAAGGCTTATTGGGGTAGAACTGAACTATAGGTTTTAATTATGTCTTTGTATGTCTATCTAGCCATTGGAGTTTTATTAGGCGCAGTTGGTTCCTATATTGCTGAGAAAAGAGGAAGGAGTCATGTAGAGGGTTTTATTTTAGGGTTTCTCTTTGGTGTGATCGGTCTTTTAGTCGAATCTTTTTTACCAAAGAAAAAAGATTAATTCTTTTTAAAGAACCTCATTAATTTTGGAGTTGTAACAAATGCTAAAGTAAATCCACTTAAAACTGTAATTAAACCTAATAATGAAAATGCCCTTAAGGTTATGGTATTGAAATTATCTCTCCCCTCATAGTCCATGGTGTGAGCCATCCATAAAAAATCAAACCATCTCCAACTTCTATGTCTAACCGATTGAAATTTTGCATCCAATATTGATACATACGCTTTTAAATTATCATCTGACTTATATGATATAACATATGCAGGCAAAAGTTTTTTCCTGTATTCATGATGTTTACCTACTTTGGTAATTTTCTCTATTGACTTAACCACTAGTCCTTTCTTCATGTATTTTTCAGCTATATAAAGCGCCTCGTCTTTTGTTAGCTCATTTTTTCTAACGCCAGTTCTTGCACTATAAAGCCACTTTTTATTTATGAAATAATAGGGTTTTTTATTTATGTCTCTAATTTCTAAGGAATTTATGGATTCTTTAATTTTAATTAGCGAAGGACTAATTAAATTCTCAAAAGATAACGGTTCATACTCAAGGTTTTTATAGTGGTCCCCATGGATTTCGTCAAGATTTGTCCAACTGAAATAAAGACCACTTATTGTCCAAAATAAAAATTGAATTCCTAAGAAAATACCCAAATATCTGTGAGCCTTTCTAATTTTAAGTGAAACTTTTCTTTTCATATGGTTGAATAGTAAAAGAGCATAAAAATAGACATAAAAATCATTATTGTGTTTTCTAAAAGAGTTGCTTCAGTCATGGGTAGTTTTAAATGTGTTCCCAAACAAGCACATTGAATAGATTTTTTAGACAAAAGAGTTTTGGTCACACCAATAGTTGTAATTACAAGAATAATTAAACAAACTATCAAAGTAAAAATTATTTGTATCCTCATTAAAAAAAGTACACCCAAAACAGTCTCAATAAAAGGATATAAGAACCCATAAATTGGAATAACTTTTGCTAAAGGATCATACATTTTGAATGAAACAGGGAATCCTTTTAAGTCTAACATTTTAAAAAAACTAAAGATTATGAAAAAAAGTCCCATAAAATCCAACATGAAATCATTCCAATTCCAATCCCTAAAATTTAGTAAAATTGAAGCACTAGTGATATAAAATAGTATCAAAAAAAGAGGTTTCAGTTGTTTTAGTTTAGAGTCATTGTTTGTTGAATCAGAATGAATTTTACTAAGTCTTTTTGGGGAAGATATTTCTTCATTGATAACATATTTTTCAGGAATTGCATTTTGTAATAACTTTAAACTAACACTTTTATTTAAGCTCAAAGTTAATTTACCAAGTCTAACGTCAGCATTAGAACTAACAACTTGATCTAAAAGATTCAAACTATTTTCAACTGATGTTTTACAACTGCTACAAGTCAATCCTGTAATTTTGTATTTTCTGTTAATTTTGCTCAGCATCTTTCAAAGTAACCCGTTTGTAAAATAGTCTAAAAATTAAAAAAAGTAGCAGTCCAAATGGACCTGCAAAAAGCGTTAAAATTAAAGGAATAATAAAAATTATATATGGAATCCTTTTTTCAATGGAATGATTAACTATCCAGCATCCAACAAAATAGTCAAATGCTAAATAATGAATCCATCCTGCTGCGGCTGACTCCTCAGTAGAGTTTTTAAACAGATCAAGTATTCCTCCAAGGGATGAAAAGTCAGCAGAAAAGAGTCCTTTTGTTTGCGATAAAAAGTAAAGATAAAAAACACACAAAAAAAATGGGAGGTAAAGACCATCGACTAATTTTTTGGTAAATCTTGAATATGGGAATATAAATAAAGGAATCCACCCTAATAATACAATTAGGTTAATAATATTAAAAATATTTTCAGTTGTAAACATTAATTAAAATTAAAACATTTAAAAGAAAAAGCAGGTCCATCGACCTGCTTTGTAACCATTGTAAGAAGGAATGCTAAATAACTAAAAAAGCGTCATTTAGTCCATCCCAACTTAAATATTTTGTATTAGACATATGACACCTCCTTTATGATTAAATTTATAATAGCTGTTGTCCAGCTCTAACTACTCAACCGTAAAATTAATAAAAATCTCTTTTTCAATTAAATAAAAAATTGTTAAATAAATTTATTTAACAATTTTTTTAAGAGTTAGACCTTGAACTAGGATTGTAAATAAAACAACCGCATACGTGAGAAAAAGAATCAATGACTTTCCTTCTCCAATTGAATCTGGAAGATTTAGGGCAAGAGCAATGCTAAGTCCACCCCTTAGCCCCCCCCAGCTAATTATAAGGGCTGTATTTTTTTCAAACTCATATTTAATGGATAATAATTTAATAGCTGCAGAGACTCCAAACGTCCTGGACAATACAACAACGGCAACCATGATTATTGAAATCAAAATAAAAGTAGATTGAAAGTCCTTAAAAATTGCTAATATTTCAAGACCAATTAATATAAAAAGAATAGCATTCAGTGTCTCATCAAGCAAGTGCCAAAATTTATAAACATAGTCACCCATTGCTCTTTGAAGACCTTCTTCATTCTTATCTGTATCAATGTTTTGATTCAAAAATAGTCCCATAACTACAACTCCTAAAACAGCTGAAAAATGGAAATAATGAGAAATAATTGGCAACAGAAGAACAAGTGACAATGTTACTAAGACTTCTAATTCGATATGCTCATTTTCTATATATTTCAAAAGCTTAAGTCCAAGAAATCCCATTAAAGCACCCAGTGCGACCCCTCCAACAACTTCAGTAAAAAAAAGACTTCCTATACTAGAAATGGTTACATTTTCTACACCATCAGCTTTTATATTTAGCAGCGTTAAAAAAACTACAACCCCAATCCCGTCGTTGAATAGGGACTCTCCTGCGATTCTAGTTTCAGTTATTGACGGGAGATTCATTTTTTTGACCATCGCCAAGACAGCAATAGGATCTGTGGGAGCAATTAATGCTCCAAAAAGAAGACAATCAACGAAGCTTAACCCCAAAGAACTAAGCCCCAATAATTCTTGAGACACAAGCCAATGAAGACCGGTTCCTACAGCAAATGTCGAGAACACTACCCCAAAACTTGCGAGCAAAAGTATTGTCCATTTATCTTTAAGGAGCTCATGGACATTTACGCTCATTGCTCCAGCAAACAGAAGAAAAGGTAGCATCACATTGACAAGTAATTCACTAAAATCAAATTCTTCCGTAATTTTAAGGACGGCATTAAAAATATTTGGAGAAATAAGACCTACGATAGTAATTATGACAGATAGAGAAAGAGCAAGGACCATTAGTCCAATTGTTTGAGGTAATTTCAATAATCTTATATTAATCAAAGAAAAGATTGAAGCTAAACAAAGTAAAATGGTTGATAATTCTAAAACTCCCAAAATATATATTTTATTAAATATACATAATTAAAAATTTCTTTACCTATTGCTTAAAAGTTTACTGATGTATTTCCCAATCATATCAAATTCAATATTTACAATATCACCCTTTTGAATTTTTTTAAAATTTGTGTTATTGTAAGTGTATGGGATTATTGCAACTGAAAAACCATTATGTTTTGAGTTGACTACAGTTAAACTAACTCCATTTATTGCAATAGAACCTTTCTCTATTGTAACATTATTTGAAGTATTGTCGTATTCAAATTCATAATACCAACTACCATCTGTTTCTTTAACATTTAAACATTTTCCTATTTGATCAACATGTCCTTGAACATAGTGTCCGTCTAACCTACCATTGCTTTTCATGGCTCTTTCAAGGTTAATTATAGAGTCTACTTTAAGCTCTCCAAGATTACTTTTCTTAAGCGTTTCTTTTACAGCTGTTACTTTGTAAATATCATTTTCAATAGAAACAACAGTTAGGCACACCCCGTTATGCGAAAGGCTTTGATCAATTTTTAGTTCTTGAGTTAATTTACTTTCAAAATAAAGATTAATATTTCCTCCGTCCTTTTCGATTTTTTTTAAAATTCCCAAATCTTCTATAATACCTGTGAACATGATTACTGTATTGATTAAATTTGCTATTAAAATTAATTAAATTAATACAATTGAATAAACAAAAGCTTAAAGTAGGTATTTCAGTAGGAGATCCAAATGGTATAGGAATAGAAGTAATTTTAAAAAGCTTTCAAAACCCTGAAATGCTAAAGTTATTTAATCCACTGATTTTTGCAAACATAAAAATAATTGAATACCAAATGAGACATTTTAATATTAATCTTGAATTAAATTCAATACAAACAATCGAAAAAATTTGTAATGATAGAGTTAATGTTTTTAATCTTTCTAGGGACTATTTTAAGCATACTTTTGGGGAATCTACTAGTCAAGGAGGAAAAGTTGCTTTAAAATCACTTTTAGCATCTACGAAAGCTCTTAAATCAGGAGAAGTAGAGGCTTTGGTTACTGGTCCAATAAGTAAAAAAAATATATTTTCAGAAAAATTCAATTTTGTAGGCCATACCGAATTTCTTTCTGATTGTTTTTCCTCTGAGTCTTTGATGTTCATGATTGGGAAGAATCTTAAAATAGGATTGTTAACAGACCATATACCAATAGATAAAGTTTCGTCTTACATAACAAAAAAATCATTAAGGGAAAAGATTTTAAAAATGATTGTGTCAATGCATAATGATTTTTTAATTCCTAAACCTAAAATAGCAATTCTAGGTCTTAATCCTCATGCTGGCGATAGTGGGTTAATTGGGAATCAGGAAGAAAAAATCATTAAACCTGTTATACAGGAATTGAATAAAGAAAATAATTTCATTTTTGGACCATTCTCTGCTGATAGTTTTTTTGTAAAAGCTAATCTTGATAGATATGACGCAGTATTAGCCATGTTTCATGATCAAGGCCTTATACCTTTTAAAACTTTAAATTTTGGAACTGGAGTTAATTTTACTTCGGGGTTACCAATTGTTAGAACTTCACCAGATCATGGAACTGCTTATGATATTGCGGGTAGGGGTACAGCTTCTTTTACCTCATTTAACAAAGCTTTATTATTAGCAAGGGAAGTATTTAATAATCGGTTGAACAAAAAAAACTATTAGTGTTGTTGTATAATCTTGGCTATTAACTAAATTTGCCGATTCTATGGAAAAAAAATTTCAAATAACAGATTACGATATTGTATTTTCTGGATTGAAAGAGGGTGAGCACAAATATGTTTTTAAAATAAGGGATGCTTTTTTAAAAAATTTTGGTTTCAATGAACTAAATAATGTAGATGTACAAGTTAACTCTCTTTTTGTAAAGAAAAATTCATTAATGGAGCTTAGCTTAAATGGTAAAGGAAGTTATGTTTTAACTTGTGACATTTCGAATGAAGAGTTCCTTTATAAAGTAGATTCTAAGTTGAATTATATAATAAAGTTTGGTGAAAATTATAACGATGATAATGATCAATTTGTAATAATCCCTCACAACAGCTATAAATTCAACATAGCTAAAACAATTTATGAAATGATAGTACTCTCAATTCCCCAAAAGAAGCTGCATCCAGGCGTAATTGACGGGTCACTAAATTCTAAAACTGTAAAAATTTTAAATGAGCTTTCCCCTGGAGCTAAAAAAAATAAATTAGACCCTAGATGGAATAAATTAAAAGATTACCTTTAACAAAAACCTACAAAAATGGCACATCCTAAAAGGAAAATTTCAAAAACGCGAAGAGATAAAAGGAGAACACATATAAAAGCCTCAGCTCCACAAGTCGCCACTGACAAAGTATCCGGAGAACCACATCTCTATCATCGTGCTCACTGGCACGAAGGAAAGCTGTACTATAAGGGAAAAGTTCTTATAGAGGAGACAGAGAATATTGAAGAGTAAATTTTATTAAACTCTCTATGTTATTAGATGGGATTTAAGAATAAATAATTTATCTTCACAATTAGATACTTTTTAGGTATGAATATCAAAGAAATTCAAAAGCTAATTAAGTTTGTATCTAAATCTAAAGCCAAGGAGGTTAGCCTTGAATTAAAAGATTTTAAGATTACGATAAAAACCGGAGATGATGGGAATAAAGATCAACAATCCCTTGTTATTCCAACTCAAAACCAACCGATTATCATAAACAAAGATGATCTTGAAACAGAGAGTAAATCAGATCCTTCCCATAAAAAGATAGCTCCCACCACAGAGAAGCGAAGTGAGGACGAAAATTTAATAACAGTAAAATCTCCTATTATTGGTACTTTCTACAGAAAACCGGCTCCGGATAAAGAATCTTTTGTCGAAGTAGGAGGATACATAAAAGAAGGGGACGTACTTTGTGTTATCGAAGCAATGAAATTATTTAATGAAATCGAATCAGAAGTGTCTGGGAAAATTGTAAAGGTTTTAGTTGAAGATTCATCCCCAGTAGAATTTGAACAACCATTATTTCTAATAGATCCTTCTTAAAAATAAAATTTATGTTCAAAAAGATTTTGATTGCAAATCGAGGAGAGATTGCTCTTAGAATAATTAGAACTTGTAAAGAGATGGGAATCAAATCTGTTGCTGTTTATTCTACAGCTGATGCAGAAAGTTTACATGTTAAGTTCGCTGACGAGGCTGTTTGTATAGGCCCCTCTCAAAGTATAGACTCTTACTTAAAACCATCTAATATTATAGCCGCTGCTGAAATCACTAATGCCGATGCAATCCATCCAGGATATGGCTTTTTGTCTGAAAATTCAAAATTTTCTAAAATGTGCTCGGAGCATGAAATAAAATTTATTGGAGCTTCAAGTGATATGATAAGTAAAATGGGAGATAAGTCGTCTGCAAAAGCAACTATGAAAAAAGCTGGAGTACCTACTATACCAGGATCAGATGGAATAATTCAAAATTTAAATTCTGCTAAAATAACTGCAAAAAAAATAGGCTATCCAATAATGTTAAAGGCATCCTCAGGTGGAGGTGGAAAAGGAATGAGAGCAGTTACTGGTGAGTTTGAACTAATAAAGGCTTGGGAAAGTGCTAAACAAGAATCAAAAGCAGCTTTTGGGGATGACAGTATGTATATGGAAAAATTTATTGAGGAACCTAGACATATAGAAATTCAAATTGTTGGTGATAGCTTTGGTAAAGCATGTCACTTATCCGAAAGGGACTGTTCAATCCAAAGAAGACATCAAAAACTCACAGAAGAAACACCTTCTCCTTATATGACAGAGAGTCTAAGAGAAAAGATGGGAAAGGCAGCAGTTAAAGCCGCTGAATTCATTAAATACGAAGGTGCTGGGACAATTGAATTTTTAGTTGATAAAAACAGAAAGTTTTATTTTATGGAAATGAATACAAGAATTCAAGTTGAACACCCTGTAACTGAACAAGTCATCGATTTTGATTTGATTAGAGAGCAAATATCAGTTGCTGCAGGAATACCTATAAGCGGTAAGAATTATTACCCAAAATTGCACTCAATTGAATGCAGAATTAATGCTGAAGATCCTTATTCTGATTTTAGACCTTCACCAGGCGAAATAACAAATCTCCATGTCCCTGGAGGGCACGGAGTTCGGTTAGACACACATGTTTATTCTGGATACATCATACCGCCTTTTTATGATTCAATGATAGCCAAGCTAATTACAACTGCTCAATCAAGGGAAGAGGCTATTAATAAAATGAAAAGAGCGCTTGATGAGTTTATTATTGAAGGTATAAAAACTACAATTCCGTTTCATAGAAAATTAATGGAAGACCCCAAATACATTAGTGGTGTGTATACTACTAAATTTATGGAATCCTTTAAAATGTAAAACTATTTACGTATTAAATTATTCTTAACAATATGCTCAGCAATTTGGATTGTATTCGTGGCTGCACCTTTCCTTAAATTATCTGAAACAATCCATAGATTAAAAGAATTTGCTTTTGAAAAGTCTTCTCTTATTCTTCCAACAAAAACCTGGTCCTTCCCTTCAGCATATATAGGCATTGGATATATGCTTTTATTTGGATTGTCTTGAACAGTCACACCACATGTTTTCGTCAAAAGTTTTTTTATTTCATTAGAGCTGGTTTTTTCTTTTAATTCAATATTTACAGATTCAGCGTGGCCTCCAAAGACAGGAATTCTAACAGCTGTTGCAGAAACTTTTATACTTTTATCTGACAAAATTTTATGAGTTTCATTCACTAGCTTCATTTCTTCTTTTGTATATCCGTTATTAAGAAATACATCGCATTGGGGGAGAGCATTTTGATGAATTGGATGAGGATAAGTCATTAAACCTTCAATATTATTTTTTTCATTATTAAGTTGATCAATTGCAGCTTTTCCCGTTCCAGTCACTGATTGATAGGTTGAGACTATTATTCTTTTTATTTGAAAGTGTTTATGTATAGGAGCTAAGACCATAAGCATCTGAATTGTAGAGCAATTTGGGTTAGCAATAATTCTATCTTTAGATTCAAGAAGGGACCCATTAATTTCTGGAATGATAAGTTTAACTCCGTCATCCATTCTCCATGCTGAAGAATTATCGATTACATATATTCCTTTATTACTAAATTTCGGAGCCCATTTAAGCGAAACTTCTGCACCAGCAGAAAATAAAGCAATATCAATTTTTTCATTTAAAGAATTTTCTATTGAAATTACTCGATACTGTCTACCATTAAATTCAATTGAACTACCTTCTGATTTTTTTGATGCTACAGGGATAATTTTTTCAATTGGAAATTTTCTTTCTTCTAAAATCTCTAACATTTTTTCCCCAACTAGCCCTGTGGAGCCTATTATCGCTATATTCATTTTTAGATGGAAGTTAATAAATTAAAGAGGTTAAAATTGAAAAGAAACAAATTCTAACCAAATAAAAAGATTTATGTTACAAATTAAACACTTTTTTTAGAAAATTAATAGCGATTTTTTTTGTTAAAAAAATAAATTCTACTAACTGCCTCATATTCATTATCATCTCCAATTTTTATGAGTTTTTTGTCTTTTGATTTTCTAAGTGTATAATTTGCCATTTTTCCAGTTCTAGCACATATTGCGTGAAGTTTACTAACAAATTCAGCTGTAGCCATTAAATTAGGCATAGGACCAAAAGGTTTCCCCTTAAAATCCATATCCAACCCTGCAACAATAATTCTTTTACCACTATTAGCAAGGTTATTACATACATCCACCAAAGAATTGCTAAAAAATTGAGCTTCGTCTATTCCTACCACGTGATGTTTTTTCGCCTTATTTAAAATTTCATTTTCATCAACAACAACAGTAGCTGTAAATTTATTATTGTCGTGAGACTTAATAAAATCACCTTCATTTCTAGAGTCAATTCTAGGTCTGAAAACTATAGTTTTGAGTTTTGCTAGTTTAGCGCTACTTATTCTTCTAATCAGCTCTTCTGTCTTACCAGAAAACATTGATCCGCAGATTACTTCAATTAAGCCAAAATTAGATTTTTCATTTAAAGTATATTTTGAAAACATTTTTGTATTTTAAATTAATTAAAAAAATAGATTTATATTATAAATGTAATTAATCAGCTAATCTTATTTTGCAATATGATTGATGAAATAAAAGATGAATTAAAAGTTATTTTAAAAGATTTAGAAACAGTCAATGAGACTTCTGACATAGATAAAATTATATCCAATTTTCAAGAGCTTTATAAAAAAATGATACTATTTCAATTTAATAAAGAAAGTGAAAATATAATTGGTAAAGCAGAACAAAAAGAAGTTAATAAAACAGAGGAGAAAATCGATGAATTGGTAATAGAAACTTCGCACCAAGAAAATACAGATAATTTTGAGGATTTGTTTTCTTCAGTAGCAAATCCTGAATTCATTACAAAAGAGGAAAATAAAAACCAGATTTCATACGAATCAAAAAAGCTAAATGAATCTTTGATAAAAGGAATTAATATTGGTCTAAACGATAAAATTGCATTTACAAAAAGTTTATTTGATGGGAATGAAGAAGACTATTCTCGTGTAGTCTCCCAAATTCTAACTTACACTTCATGGGATGAAGCTTCCAATTTTTTAAACAACATTGTGAAACCAGATTATAATAATTGGGAGGGTAAAGAAGAAATTGAAAAAAGGTTTTTAAAGTGTATTGAAAGTAACTTTTAGCAGATGGGTAAGCTTTACTTGGTTCCAACTCCAATTGGAAATTTAAAGGATATTACATTAAGGGCGATTGATGTTTTAGCACAAGTTGATTTGATTTTGGCTGAGGATACGAGAATCACAAAAAAATTATTGAAACAGTATAAGATTAATACAAAAACTAAAAGTTATCATATTTACAACGAGCATAAACTACTAAATGGAATTGTTGATTTGTTGATATCTGATAAAAATATTGCCTTAGTCTCTGATTCTGGGTCCCCTTGTATATCAGATCCAGGTTTTTTATTGGTTAGAGAGGTAATTCGTAAAGGTATTGATTTTGAATCATTACCAGGAGCTTCATCAATTATTCCTGCCCTTACTCAAAGTGGATTTCCAACCACAAATTTTATTTTTGAAGGTTTTTTACCTAAAAAAAAAGGTAGAAATAAAAAAATAATAGAACTTTCTAAAGAATCAAGGACAGCAATACTGTTTGAGTCCCCGCACAGGCTAATTAAATTATTAAACGAAATCAAAGATATTTGTGGTACAGAAAAAAATATCTCTATATCACGAGAAATTTCAAAAATTTTTGAAGAGACAATTAGAGGAACTGTCAACGAATGTTTATTACATTTTGAACAAAAGGAACCAAAAGGAGAGTTTGTGGTTTGCATACAAGGATTAAAAAGTTAATTATGCGATGGGAGGCCAAACCAATTCCAAAAGATGAAGTAATAAAACTCCTTCAAAATCAGATTGGTGTTTCAAGGAATATTTCAATCATTTTAGTTCAAAGAGGGATAATAAATTTTGATATGGCAAAATCTTTTTTCCGACCAGAGTTTAATCATCTTCATGATCCATTTTTAATGAAGGATATGAAATTTGCAACAGGTAGAATTGATAAAGCCATAAAGAATCATGAAAAAATTTTAGTATATGGAGACTACGATGTAGATGGAGTTACCTCAACGGCATTATTAACAACCTTTCTAAGACAAAAAACAAGTAATATTTTTCCATATATTCCAGACAGAGAGACAGAAGGATATGGAATTTCAATCAATGGAATTAACGAAGCTGTTAAAAAAGGAGTTTCTTTAATCATTTCAATAGATTGTGGAATAAAAGCATTAGAGCAGGTAGAATATGCAAAAGCTAACAATATCGATTTTATAATTTGTGATCATCATTTGCCAGAAAGCGAAATACCAAATGCGATAGCCGTGTTAGACCCTAAAAGAGACGATTGTGAATACCCATTTAAAGAGCTATGTGGTTGTGGAATAGGATTTAAGTTAATTCAAGCTCTATGTCTAGAGTGGGGGATTGACCCTAAAAACTTAATTAATTATTTGGATTTAGTATCTCTTGCAACGGTGGGTGATCAAATGCCTTTAAATAATGAAAACAGAGTAATGACTTATTTAGGACTTAGGCAAATTAATGAAAACCCTCGACCTGGAATAAAAGCACTTTTGTCTGATCTGAAAGATCAAGAGGTTTTTACTTCAACATTAGTTTTCAAATTATCTCCTAAAGTTAACGCAGCTGGCAGAATGAAACACGCAAGCTTAGCCCTCGAATTATTAATGTGTGAAAAACTTGAAGACACAATCAATTTATCAGAACAGATTCGATCGATCAATGTCGAGAGACGGGAAGAGGACAAAAAAACTACGGAGGAGGCACTTATTCAGATAAAAGATAGAGAAGAAGAATTATTTTCTTCTACTTTAGTCCATGATGACAACTGGCACCCAGGAATAATAGGAATTGTTGCGTCGAGATTAATAGAGAAATATTACAGACCAACAATTGTTTTAACAAAAAGGAATGAATATTATATTGGTTCTGCTAGATCAATAAAAGGCTTTGATATTTACAAAGCTTTAAAAAAATGTAGTGATCTTTTGGAACAGTTTGGAGGCCATAAATATGCCGCAGGATTAAAATTGCATGAATCAAATCTCAAATTATTTAAAAATGAATTTGAAAAACTCACAAATAAAAACATATCTGATGAACAAAAAATAAACACCTTCATCTATGATTTAGAAATATCATTAAGTGATTTAAATATTAAATTTTTTCAAATTATAAACCAAATGGAGCCATTTGGACCAAATAATTTAAAGCCTATTTTTTTTACAAGAGATTGTATAAGTACATCTCAGACTAGGTGTGTAGGTAATGAAAATGTGCACTTGCAACTGTACATAAGATCAAAAAATAAAACTTATAAAGGAATTGCTTTTGGCAGGGGTGATATAGTAAACAAAATAAAAGAAAGTAAAGGTTTTGATATCTTATACTCATTAGAAAAAAACAGTTGGAACGGTAATACTGAGTTGCAATTAGTTATAGTGGATATAAAAATTAAATAATTGAAAAATCCTTTTTAGTCAAACAGATAATTTTCTAAAGAAGAAACGTTTTTATTATCCTTTTTAAGAATTTCATCAGCTAATTCCTTACCTAATTCGACTCCCCATTGGTCATAGCTAAAAATATTCCAAATTATTCCTTGAACAAAAATTTTGTGTTCATAAATAGCGATTAATCTACCTATATTTCTAGGGGTAACTTTATCAAAAATTATAGTATTTGAAGGCTTATTACCATCAAAAACTTTATATGGGGTTAAAAAATTAATTTCATCTTCATGCATTTTTTTTGATGCCAATTCTTTTCCAACTTCATCTTTGCTCTTTCCTTTCATTAAAGCATTCACTTGACCAATTAAATTTGCAAGTAGCTTTTTTTGGTGCTCTGAATTTTTAAACAAAGAATTTTTAAACCCAATAAAATCCACAGGGATTAACTTTGTTCCTTGGTGGATGTGTTGAAAAAAAGCATGTTGAGAATTAGTGCCACTTGCACCCCAAATTATTGGACTAGTTTGATAATTTATTTTTTCACCCTTTCTATTTACACTCTTTCCATTACTTTCCATTACACTCTGTTGTAAATATGCTGGAAGACTTCTTAAATATTCGGAGTAGGGGACAATAGCCTCTGTATCAGCTTTCCAAAAATTAGTATACCAAACGCCGATCATGGCTAAAATTTTTGGAATATTATTTTTAAACTCTGCTGTTTTAAAATGATTATCAATTTCCTCGGCACCATTTAGAAGTTCTTGAAAGTTATCCGGACCAATTGCAAGATTAATTGTAATCCCCGCTGAACTCCACAAAGAAAATCTTCCACCTACCCAATCATTCATGGGAAAGATTTTATCACTAGAAATACCAAAGCTTTTAGTTTTCTTTAAATTATTTGAAACCGCCACAAAATGTTTTGAAACCGCTTCTTTATTTGTTTTTTCAATAAACCACTTTTTAATTGTTTCACCATTTGTTAATGTTTCTTGTGTTGTAAAACTTTTTGATACTAAAATAAAAATTGTTGTTTCAGGATCTAAAATCTCTAACAAACTATGAATATGATCACCATCTATATTTGATATGAATTTTATATGAAGGTGATTTCTGTAAAACTCCAGGGCTTCTGTAACCATTTTTGGTCCAAGATCAGAACCTCCAATTCCAACATTCACTACTGTTGATATTTTTTTTCCAGAAAAACCCATATAATCACCAGCTATAATTTCTTTTGAAAACTTAAAAATTCTTTCTCTTTCGATTTTTATTTTTTCTTTGATATCGACCCCATCATGGATTAATTCATCATCACTTTGATTTCTTATTGCAGTATGTAAAACGGCTCTTCTTTCAGTTTCATTAATTTTTTCTCCATTAAAATATGAGTTAATCGCGTCATCAAGTTTAATTTCTTTTGCAAGTTTCTCAAAAATTTCTAGTGTTTTATCATTTATTCTATTTTTTGAGTAATCCAAAAGTAATCCATTAGCTTTAATTGAAAATTTTTTAAACCTCTTCGAATTATTGGAAAAAAAGTGTGATATAGTTTGACTTTTAATTTCTTCAAAGTGATTTTTTAAATCTTGCCAACTATTTGTTTTTAAGGGATTAATTTTAGGTAAGGTCATTTTAATTCATTGCTAATTTTATCTTATTTACTTCATCTTCAAAATAAATGCACCTTAATTTTGTTTTTAAAGGTTTAATTTTTTCAAAAAATTCAGCTTTTAGAGATTTCGAAATTGGTTTTGCCTCTGGTAATTTTTGTTTGTAAGGGTCTACTTGTCTGCCATTTTTCCAAAATCTATAGCATACATGAGGACCAGAGGTATAACCTGTCATACCAACCCAACCAATTACATCGCCTTGGTTAACATATTGTCCTACTCTTACTTTCCTTCTTTTCATGTGCAGGTATTGGGTAGAATATTTATTATTATGTCTTATTTTTACATAATTTCCGTTACCACCTGCATATTTAGACTCGGTTACTCTTCCGTTTGCGGTTGCCATTATTGGAGTTCCAACTGGAGCTGCGTAATCTGTTCCTTTATGAGGTTTAACACGTCCGTAATATGCAATTTTCCTTTTTAAATTGTATCTCGACGATATTCGACTAAATTTAACAGGTGATTTTAAAAAAGCCCTTCTTAGATTTTTAGCTTTGTCATCAAAATAATCTATAATTCCTTTATTTTGGTCAGAAATAAATTCAAAAGCATAAAGACCCTTCCCTCTATGCTCAAAGTAGGCAGCTTTAATCTTTTCAATTCCAATCGATACACTATCGTCGACAAACTTCTCGGTATATATAACTTTAAATCGGTCACCTTTATCAAGTCTTGTAAAATCAATTGTCCAAGCATAGACGTCTGCCAAAAAATACGTTAGCATACTATTATAACCACTATTGATCATTGTTTCATACAACGAACTTTTTATAGTACCAGTTGCCTGCAACTCAACGATTCTTATAGGTTTCTCTACTTTTTCACCATAAATACTGTCCCTTAAATGCACAACTGTGTAGCTCAGGGGTCCAGGGTGATAAATAAAATACTTTGGAGCCCTAATACTATCTTTAGTAAAAAGTAGAGTGTAAGGTTTTCCAATTTGTAATTTTCTAATATTTATTGAACTCTTTATTTTCTGGAGTATCTGGTAGACCTCTGGATAATCGATTCCGTTGTTTTCTAGTATGTCTCCAAATGTATCACCTCTTTTGATTTTATGTTCTTCTGTGGAAAACTTATTAAAATCAAACCCATAGTTAATATCTGGCTTTTCAATTATTTCATTACTTATTTCAATTGGCTTTGGTATTTTTTTTTCATTTTTACAACTTAGTACTGTTAAAATAAAAAAAAGAGATATTATATTGAAAAGATAATTTTTCATTACTATACAAATTTCGGGAAGTTTTCGACCTCTTTTTAAATATCAATAATGACTTATCAAAAAAGTTAACAACAATTAATTGGTAATAATATTAAATGGATGATTTAAATTTTTAAAGTTTTCAAGATCACATTCTATGGATCCAATTTTTAAATCTGCTTTCATTTTTATCGGAATTTTATTTTTGTCATTGCTTATCCATAGAGTCACACTTTCTTGTTCCTTAAATACCCTGCCGCTTTGAACATAAGGTCGGAACTTCATACACTCAACCTTACCAAATTTAGTATTGAGAGCATCGTACCCTAAGAATCTAAGTTTAAACAAATAGTTTTCTTCATCGAAAAACATGTTTAAACTTATTTCCTCTTTAATTTCAAAGTTGTCAGTATT
This sequence comes from Flavobacteriaceae bacterium, assembly GCA_045561795.1. GTDB lineage: Bacteria > Bacteroidota > Bacteroidia > Flavobacteriales > Flavobacteriaceae > TMED96. The sequence continues at coordinate 57,600 of JBJKWZ010000004.1, read as the reverse complement.
ATAAAAATTTCTTAGGTAGTAAAATGCCGAGATTAAGTCTTGGGCATTTGAGTTAATATCAAAATTTAAAACTCTTTTGTTTTTCTTATCATTCAATTTTACAGTCTTTAAGTCATGATTGAAAAACATCTCGAGGTTTTTGGTATATCCACCTTCATATATGTCTCTAATAAACCATACAGGTAAACCATTAGATTCATTAAAATATGATTCGTAATAGTCTTCAACTTTGAAAAAAAATCTCAACAGGCCAGTAGATCTTCCATATCCCTTTGCGTGGAATACGGGTATGTTGTCTATTTTTTTTTTCTCAAGTTTAATTTCAATTTCACTTGCGTTGAAAAATCCATAATGAACTCTAAATTGAAGCCATTCACCTTCCTTAAAAGAATTGAATGAATTTGAAACAAATCTTTCTTTAGATATTTGTGAGTATGAAAATGAAAAAGCAAAAATGATAACGGCTAAAATTATTTTTTTCATTTAGTTATCTATTAAATTATAAATTTTCTCACCCCTTTTTTCTCCTAATAGTCCTATGAATTCTTCGAGACTAGACTCTTTAATTCTCTTTACACTTTTAAATTCTTTTAAAAGCAATTCTTTAGTTTTTGGGCCGATCCCTTTTAAATCGTCTAAATAAGAATCAAAGCTGCTTTTCAATCTTTTTTTTCTATGAAAATTAACACCAAAGCGATGAGCTTCATTTCTCAATTGCTGAATTATTTTTAACGTCTCAGACCTTTTATCAAGATAAATTGGAATAGGATCTGCAGGAAAAAAAATTTCTTCAAGTCTTTTCGCGATTCCAATCAATGATATTTCCCTTTCAATTCCCAATGATTCAATGGCTTTTAATGCCGAAGAGAGCTGACCTTTGCCTCCATCGATAACAACTAGTTGAGGTAAGCTTTCACCACGATCAACTAGTCTTTTGTATCTTCTAAAGACAACTTCTTTCATTGAGGCAAAGTCATCAATTCCAACAACATCTTTTATGTTATAAAGTCTATATTCGTTTTTAGACGGTCTTCCGTTTTTAAAAACAACACATGCCGCAACAGGGTTTGTGCCGTGTAAATTTGAATTATCAAAGCATTCAATGTGTTTAGGTTTATTTTTAAGTCGAAGATCTAATTTCATTTGCTCCAATATTCTATTTTTATGTTTTTCAGGATCTATAATTTTCATTTGATTGATTTTTTCAATCCTATAAAATTTTGCATTTCTTTGAGATAGTTCAATTAGTTTTTTCTTTTCTCCTAATTTTGGAACACGAACCCTTATTTTTTCGCCTAGGTTAAGTTTAAAAGGTACATAGACTTCATTTGTCTTCAAACCAAAAAGATTTCTTATTTCGATTATAGCTAGAGTTAAAAGATCTTTTTTATTTTCATTTAACTTTTTTTTAATTTCAACAGAATGAGATCTAATAATTGAACCAAAAGCAATTTGAAGAAAATTAACATAGGCATGAGTATCATCATTTACTATTGAGAATACATCAACATTATTAATTTTAGGATTTACAATTGTTGACTTTGATTGATATTTTTCTAAAGAAATAATTTTATCTTTTAGAAATTGAGCTTCTTCATATTTCTCTTTACTTGATAAATTAACCATTTCTTTTTTTAAATGATTTAAACAAAATTTAAGGTTCCCTTTGATAAGCTCTTTGATAGAGTCTTTGCTTTTGTCAAACAGTTTAATTGATTGTGCTTCACTGTTAGTCTTGAGAAGGTGGTTCAATTCATGATTTAGGAAAGGATAAATTTCTTTTATTAAGGCTAAAAGTATTTTTAAATTTTTTACACTTGTGTATGGACCAAAATATTCTACATTTTTAATATTATTATTTCTGGTATAAAATATTTTAGGTGGAGATTTTTGAATACATATCCAAGGATATGTTTTATCATCCTTTAATAATACATTATATCTTGGTTTATATTCTTTAATTAAAATATTTTCCAATAAAAGTGCATCTGTCTCAGTATTTACAATGATATGTTTTACTGAGAAAATATTTTTTACTAATAATCTAGTTCTATTGTTATCATGATTTTTAGTGAAATAGGATTTAACTCTTTTTTTTATATTTTTAGCTTTACCTATATATAAAATTTCGTTTTTTTCATTGAAAAATTGGTAAACCCCTGGAGTTTTTGGTAGGGTTTCAAGCTGAATGGATATAGTTTTATCTTTAAACATAAACTTTTAAATAAACAAAATTAATTCTTTTATTTGTTGAGATATATTAAACAGTGGATAAAAAAACTATAAGATTCTTATATAAGAAAAAAAGAGCCGAATTAGCTCCTTTAAAAATAGAGGATTTAAGTATTGAAATAGCGAATCAAATTCTGAGTTTACCCATATGGGATTCCGAAAACTTTCATGTATTCATGGGAGTTGAAAAATTGAAAGAAATTAATACAAATCATATTATTTCTATTCTCCAAGGAAGAGACAAAAATATCATTATTCCTAAAGTTATATCGAACACCCGTCTTGCTCATTATTTATTAACTGACGCGACTAAACTTAAAATAAATCATTGGAATGTGTTAGAGCCAATAAATGGAATTGAAGTAGAAGAAAAAAAAATTCAGGTAGTTTTTATCCCCTTATTTGCCTATGATTTTTTTGGGAACAGACTTGGTTATGGCAAAGGTTATTATGACCGGTTTCTTGCTAAATGCGATGACAAATGCTTAAAAATAGGGTTATCATTTTTCACGCCAGAAAAAAAAATTCCCACCTCACCTCTAGATATAAAACTTGATTATTGCGTGACTCCAAAAAAAAATTACAAGTTTAATTAGTTAAAAATTTTCTATTAAAAAAAATGATAACTGCTATACCTAAACTAATGGAGGAGTCAGCAACATTAAATACGTATTCAAAAAATGTATATGTCTTTCCTCCTACAAAAGGAATCCATTTTGGCCATATCCATGAAGCAATTGGAAATTGAAGCATGTCAACAACATGACCAAAAAAAAATGGAGCATAGCCTTCATCAGGCAGAAATGTTGATACCTGTCCATAGCTGTGTGAAAAAATGACCCCATAAAAAATGGAATCCAACAGGTTTCCAATAGCTCCAGCAAATATAAGACACAATGATAACAGTAAAGAATTTGAAGATTTGTTCTCTAGAGATTTTTTTATCCAGTAACCGAGAAAAACAATTGCAACTATCCTTATTATTGTTAATAATAATTTTGATATTTCGTCATCAAGAAAAGGTATAAAATCACTTAGTTTCGTTCCCCATGCCATTCCTTTATTTTCAATAAAGAGCAGTTTAAAAAAACCATAATCAAGGATGGCATCGTCACCGTAAAGGGTTAAAGGGAAATTTAGTTTGATGTAAAATTTAGAAATTTGATCTAATAAGATTACAGTAAATATTATATATAGTGCCCTTTTGAGATTAATTGATGGGAAGGATAAGTTTAAACGCATATTTAAAAATAATTAATTTATAAAACATTCATTGCTAATATTTCCTCTGACAGACTCAAGTATTAGATTGGGCTTCATGCTGTGGTTATGTAAACCAGAAACAATCCCATCTTTTGAACGAACTAATAATTTATCATCTGGGTTGACACAAAAAATATTAGCTGAAATAGATTTAATTCGACCTTTAATTTTTTTTTGATTTAAATCCACTTTACCCTCCTCTATTTCTATATTTATGTCTGAAAAGGAAGACATTATTTTGATACTGGAAGATTGTGCCTTTATAATGGTTTTAAAATTAACTGGAACTGAAACTTCAATTGTATTAGCAACTGTTTTATGGACACTTAGTTTATCATTATACCCTTTTGATATTGGGGAGGCTATTTCTTGAATATACAATTTTCTATCGTTTCCGTTTGTTCTTAGTAAAACCTTTTCTTTGAATTCTCCTTCTTGCTTATATTTAATATAAATTTCCCGTGAAGTTGACTCATTAATAGTTATTTGACTAATGAAATCGAGTTTTAAAAAAACAAAATCAAAATTTTCTGAGTTCCATTTTTTTTCATTTATGTTTTGAGAGTATGAATTAATTTTCGTCAAAATGACAAAAGCAAAACAAATTATTTTTGCATATTCTTTGCCTCTATACTTAAAGTGGCATGTGGTACTAGGGTTAATCTCTCTTTTTTTATAAGTTTTCCAGTAACCCTGCATATGCCGTAAGTTTTATTTTCAATTCTAATTAATGCACTCTTTAGGTCACGAATAAATTTCTCTTGCCTTAAAGCCAATTGAGTATTTGCCTCTTTAGACATAGTTTCAGAACCTTCCTCAAAAGCCTTGAAAGTTGGTGAAGTGTCATCAGTCCCATTATTACCATCGTTCATGTAAGTACTTTTTAACAATTCAAGGTCTTTTTTCGCTTTCTGGATTTTTTCTTCAATTAAAACCTTAAATTCATCTAGCTCATTGTCAGTATATTTATTTTTGATTATTTCACTCATTATGGATTAATTTTACAAAGTTCAACAAATGTTTTAATTTGATCAAATTCAATAATTTCTCCTTTTTTCAATTCCTTTTTGATAATTATTTCCTTAGCCAAAAGTTCATTTTTAATGTAATCTAAATGATCTATAAATACTTTTTCTAAAATTTTATCAGGGGTCAAATATAAAATAATTTTATCAGTCACTTCAAAACCGGACTGTTTTCTTAAATTTTGAAGTCTGTTTATAAATTCTCTAGACAATCCCTCATTGAAGAGAATTTCATTAATTCTTGTGTCAAGAGAGATAGTAATTTTAGAATTGCTTGCAACAATACAACCCTCAATATCTTTATAATCAATTATCACTTCAGATGTTGAAATATTGAATTTCTTACCGGATATGTTTATAGAAATGTCTTCCCCACTTTCTAATTCATCAATCTGATTTCTAGTTAATGTTTTAAATTCATTCTTTAAGGCGTTTATATCTTTACCATATTTAGGTCCTAAAATTTTTAAATTGGGTTTAACAAATTTTACAATAATTCCTGATGAATCGTCAATAAATTCAATTTTCTTCACATTTATCTCTGCACAAATTAGTTTTGAAACACTCTCAATAGATTTTTTTTCTAAGATGCTTTTTACAGGAACAATTATTTTACTTAAAGGCTGCCTTACTTTGATTTGATTTCTTTTTCTTATGGACAAAGCCAAAGAAGAGATATCTCTAGCATAACTCATTTTATTTTCGAGTTCAATATCTCTATGCTCAGGATTACTTGTTGGGAATATTGTTAAATGCACAGAATCTTTTAATTCCAATTTATTTTCTTTGTTGAGATCTAAAAAAAGTCTTTCAGCAAAAAAAGGAGCCAAAGGAGCCATTAATCTACAAACTTTATCGAGACATTCGAAAAGTGTATGGTATGCAGATAGTTTGTCTTCACTTAATGCTCCCTTCCAAAATCTTCTTCTCGATAATCTCACATACCAATTGCTCAGTAAATCATTTACAAAAGTTGATATATTCCTAGCAGCTTTTGTAGCATCATATTTGTCAAATGCTTTTTCTACTTCCTTAATAAGATGATTAAGTTCCGAAATTATCCATCTGTCTATTTCTGGTCTTTTTGCGATAGGAATATTCTTTCTGTTGATATCAAAATCATCAATGTTTGCGTAAATAGCAAAGAAAGAATAAGTATTAAACAATGTTCCAAAAAATTTTCTTGACACTTCATTAACTCCGTCTACATCAAATTTTAAATTGTCCCATGGATTGGAATTTGAAATCATATACCATCTAGTGGCGTCTGGACCGTATTTTGAAATTGTTTCAAAAGGATCAATACTATTTCCTAGTCGTTTGGACATCTTTTGACCATTTTTATCTAAAACCAATCCGTTTGACACTACATTTTTGTATGAAATAGAATCGAAAACAATTGTAGAAATAACATGCAACGTATAAAACCATCCTCTAGTTTGATCAACACCCTCTGCGATATAATCGGCAGGAAAAAACTTTTTCTTATCTATAAAATCTTTATTCTCAAAAGGATAGTGAACTTGAGCGTAGGGCATAGCGCCAGAGTCAAACCAGACGTCAATTAAATCCTTTTCCCTATACATTGGCTTACCTTTATCACTTGATAGAATTATCTTATCTACGGTATCCTTGTGTAAATCAATCTTATCATAATTTGCGTTGTTCATATTATCTACTTCGAAACCTTTCAATGGGTCAAAGTCTAAATGTTTATTCTTAAGAGATATAATAATTTCATTTTTCAATTCTTTGAGTGACCCAATTACTTTTGTTTCACTTTTGTCAATAGTTCTCCATATAGGTAGTGGAATTCCCCAATATCTACTTCTAGACAGATTCCAGTCATTTGCACTTGACAACCAATTGCTAAATCTTTTGTCTCCTGTTGATTTGGGAATCCAATTTATCTCACTATTTAAAGAAACCAATTTTTCTCTTATTTTAGACACACCTATAAACCAAGAATCAAGAGGATAATAAAGAATAGGTTTATCTGTTCTCCAACAATTTGGGTAAGAGTGAATGTACTTTTCTACTTTAAATGCCCTATTTTTTTCTTTAAGATGTATACATATTTCAACATCTACAGATTTTTCGGGCTTTTGATCATCATCATAATATTCATTTTTAACGTACTTACCACCAATTATTTTTAGACTGTCAATGAATTTTCCTTGTAAATTTACAAGTGGAACAAGTTCTCCACTTTTATCTTTTGTGAGCAATGGAGGAACAGGAGGATTGGCCTGACTTGCAGCTAACGCATCATCCGCCCCAAAAGTTGGTGCCGTATGGACTATACCTGTTCCTTCATCTGTGGTTACAAAATCTCCAGAAATTAGTCGGTATGCATTCTCACGATTATTATGAGGGGGAGGAGCGTCTTCCCAGATTTTTTCATACCTAATACCAATAAGTTTATTTCCCTCTATTTCATTAACAATTAAAAAAGGAAACTTTTTTTCTGTGGATTTCAATGAAAGTCTTTCGGGAGAATCTATTTGAATAAACTTATTATCAAAAACCTTACTCATTAGTTCCTTTGCGAGTAAAACTCTTATGGGTTTTTTGGTATATAAATTAAAAGTGTCAACAACAAAATATTTAATTTTTTTACCAATTGTCAATGCAGTATTAGAAGGTAGGGTCCAAGGGGTAGTAGTCCACGCGAGAAAAAATAGATCTAAATCTGTTTTTAGTTCCTTAGGTAGACTGCTATTTAAAACTTTGAACATTGCAGTTATTGATACATCACTTACATCTTTGTAAGTTCCAGGTTGATTTAATTCATGTGAACTCAGACCTGTTCCAGCTTTTGGAGAATAAGGTTGGACCGAATAGCCTTTGTAAATTAGCCCCTTATCATAAATTTCCTTTAGCAACCACCAAACAGTTTCAATATATTTAGTTTTATAAGTCACGTAGGGATTATCCATATCAACCCAAAAGCCAATTTTTTTTGTCAAATCGTTCCAAACGTCTGTATAGCGCATAACTGCATCTTTGCAAGCATTGTTATATTTTTGAATACTGATTTTATCTCCGATATCTTCTTTTGTGATATTTAATTCTTTTTCAACTCCCAACTCCACAGGTAGACCGTGAGTATCCCATCCAGCTTTTCTTTCGACTTTGAAACCTTTTTGCGTCTTAAACCTGCAAAATATATCTTTTATGGTTCTCGCCATAACATGGTGTATTCCTGGAAGACCATTTGCAGATGGAGGCCCTTCATAAAATATATATGGAGTTGAACTACTGTTTAGACTTATACTTTTGTCAAATATTTTTTCTTTCTCCCAAAAAGTTAGAATTTCGGAAGCTATTGTATTTAACTCAAGTTGTTTATAACTATTGAAAGCCATTTGGCGAACATTAAATGACCGAAAATAAGCATTTTTTATACATTTTAACCATAAATTATTTTGACTAATTAAAACTTTACGTTAAGGTTAAAAATAATTGACCTCCCAGGTGCAGAGATGCCAGAAGCAAATTCTTTGTAATGTAAATCAAATATATTCTCTATAGAAAGAGAAGTTCTTACCTTTTCATTATGGTCAAATGCCCCTGTAATAGAGTAAATTGACCATTTGGGCGAACCATAATACATTATATTTCCCTTTTTAATATTTATTATTGGCGTTTCTTCAATTTTGTCTTCACCACCTCTGCTATAATCTTGTGATAATTTTCTTCCGCTAAAATTGTTACTTAACGACAAATTAAATTTTTCCTTTTTGTAGTTAATTCTAACATTTCCGAACAAAGGCAGTATTGAAGGTAGCGGACCTATCTTTTTGTTTATTGCACTATCTGTCAAATTAATGTTTCCCATGATAGTGAAACCATTTAAAAAATTTACCATTCCATCAATGGAAACACCATAAATTCTTGCATTTCCAATATTTTGATTAATTTGTGTAGAAATCTTTTCTTTCTCTATAATTAAAGACCATATATTACTATTAGACAAATCATCTGAAAAGGGAGAGATAAATCTCCCTATATAATTTTTAATATTGGAGTTAAAAAAACGTCCTTCAATTGAAAAAAAATCATCATTATAAAATGTTAAACCACTCTCAAAATTGTATACATACTCGGGTTTTAATTCTGGGTTTGGAATAATAAGTATCCCCCTATTTTCTCTAATTTTCCCAATGTCATCTATGTTTGGGGATCTAAACCCAGTAGAAAAAAGAATATTTATTTTTATATTTTTATTTGGACGGTATGAAGAAGAAATACTGCCAGTGAGTGCATTATTTTTTGTTTTTAAATCTAGATTTCTAGATTTTAAAAATTGTTCATTAATCCAACTTGCTTTTATTTTAGTAGAGGTATAACGTGCACCTAGAGAAATTGACGATTTTGTATTAAAATCTACTCTCAAGTTTGAATAAGCAGCAGAAACGAAATAGGAGCTTCCATTGTTTGGGTATCTGGAAGGAAATCTTCCTACAAACTGAGTTTGGGTTATTGTATTTCCAATTACCGACAATCTTTCTCTAAAGGCATTAGATTTGATTTTATTACCAACTATTTCGAAACCATAAACAATGCTAATTTTCCTGGTTTTTGGCATTTCGAAGTCGGCATTTAAACTAAAAATATTCACATTTTCATTTTGGTTGATTCTGTCTAAGGATTCAAACCTTCTCTGAATTCTAGATTCTTTAACCCACTGGTAAGCACCTACAATAGTACCTTTATAAAGGTATTTTTTCTTAGGAAATATTTTTAGTTGAGGTGAAATTAATAATCTTTTTTGTGGGCCATAGTTCCATTCAGCGAATCTCAACTTATTTTTCATTATTTCATTTAATTTATCAAATCTTGGAATATTTGAAGAGTTTGAGAATTGAAGATTAATTAATAGTTGTTTTTCTTTGGGTAAGGTAAATACAATTTTTTGCATAAAATCGACTTGACTATAACCGGAATTTTTTTGAATATTAGGATTATCGTTTTTTGAGGGAGTTTCGAAATATATTGAACTGGAATTAGAGGAATATTCATTCACTAATCCCCAATTTTGAAAACCATGTCGTCTATTTTTCCCCATTACAATGTCACCAAATTTTGAAAATGTAAAACTTGTTATAATAGCAGATTTGTTAAAGCTCGCTTCACTATTTAAATGATAAACAAAACTTTGCCTTGCACTATTAAAGGTTGATGAAAAGGAATTCGTTAATTTTTGAGCATTATTGATTTTTGGAGTTTTAGTATAGTAATGAACTACTCCCCCTAGAGCATCGGAGCCGTAGCCAACAGATGATGAACCGTAAATGATCTCTACTCGCTCAAGACTGTTTGGGTCCACCGTTATGGCATTTTGTAAATGTCCAGACCTAAAAATTCCATTATTCATTCTTACTCCATCGACAACTAAAAGAACTCGATTTGATTCAAACCCCCTAATAACTGGGCTTCCTCCACCACCTTGAGATTTTTGAACTCTTACCGAAGGAGCTAATAATAAAACTTCAGCTCCAGTTGCTGGGAAATTTTTAATTATCGAATTTTTATTAATAATTTCTACCTTTTGACTAATTTTTTCTGATTGTAAAGCCGTTCTAGCGACCGAAAGAACAATTTCTGATAATTTTTTTTCATCGAGACTCATTTCTATTAAGTTAGAATTAGAAATAATATCCTTTACTGTAATTTTTTTGTCATCGTATCCAATAAGACCTAGAGTTAAGGTGTCTTTTAGGGAGAAAATATTCAAATTAAAAATTCCGTTGTTGTTAGTTGAAGTGTATTTTTTTTTGTTTTCATTAAAGATATATACATCAGATAAGGGCTCTTGAGTCAGCATATCGTTTACCTTTACAACTTGTGAAAAGCCGTAAAAACCTCCAGCTAAAAGGGGAATAATCAAGAATAGTTTTTGTCTATTCAAAAACTTGATGTAGTACATGAAGCGATTGGGGCTTCTTAAAACCCTGTACATGATATTCGATGTACTCCATAAGTATTTTAAGGATTTCATGTTTCTGTATTTGACTAATTTTTAGCAAGAAACAATTATCAAATTTCATGCCTAATAAACTTATTATACTTTTTACAGATTCACCTTCTACATATAAACCTTTTGGTTTTTCGTCTTCAAATGAACCATTTTCAAACGAGAGAAACCTTGAAGTGGGGGATTTTAATTGAGGAGTAACACCCAAGTATTTTAATAGATTTAAAATAAACACTATATGAAAATTGGATATTTTATGATTATTATCTAACCACTTGAGTGAATTTTCGAGGTAATGGTATAAGTTTTTATTACAAGCCTCTTCAATTATGCACATGTTCAAAATTTCATTTAAAAAAAGGATAATTGAACTTTTTTGGTAATCTAAGTATAAGTTTTGGCAATGAAAATTAATCTTACAATCCACTAAAAAATTTATCTTTTTGTTTTGCTTTTTATTGTATTTAATTAAAATTTGTGATAAGGGCTGAAAGTATGAATTTTTAATCTTTGATTTCGTTTTTCCTAATATACCTTTCAGGAAAAAAGATTTTCTGCCCTCCAACTCAGTGAAGACATCGACAATGAGGCTAGAGTCACTATACTTTATTTTACGAAGGACAATTGCTTTAGTTGAAATTATCATTTTCTAAACAACACCCTGAGCGATCATAGCGTCTGCAACTTTTACAAAGCCTGCAATGTTTGCGCCTTTAACATAATTTATATAATTTTTATCAGAACCATACTTTAAGCAGGATTTATGGATTTCATTCATTATTTCTTTTAATTTTGAATCTACCTCTTCTCTACTCCAGTTATACCGTAGCGAATTTTGAGCCATTTCTAAACCGGAAACAGCTACACCTCCTGCATTTGAAGCCTTTCCTGGAGCAAATAATATTTTTTTATTAATTAATAGATTAATTGCATCTGGGGTTGTAGGCATATTTGCACCTTCACCAACGCAAATGCAACCATTTTTAATTAAATTTTTTGCATCCCTAAGCTGCAATTCATTTTGGGTAGCACAAGGGAGGGCAATATTGCATTCAACTCCCCAAGGAGTTTTATTTTTAAAGTAACTAGCAGAGGGAAACCTCTCAACATATTTATTAATTCTTTCTCTGTCAACATTTTTAATTTTCATTAAATATTTTAGTTTTTCAATATCAATTCCGATTTTATCAAGGATAAAACCAGAAGAATCCGACATCGTAATTACTTTACCTCCAAGAGATATAACTTTTTCTGCGGCGTATTGAGCAACGTTCCCAGAACCTGAAATGGAAACCGTCTTATCTTTAAAATCTAAACCTTTTTGTTCTAACATTTTTTCTACAAAATATACTACGCCGTAACCTGTTGCTTCAGGCCTTATAAGTGAACCGCCCCAACTAACTCCTTTACCAGTTAAAACACCTGTAAATTCATTTTTAAGTCTTTTGTATTGCCCAAAAAGATATCCTATTTCCCTACTTCCAACTCCAATATCTCCGGCAGGTATATCACGATTGGGGCCAATGTGACGAAATAATTCAGTCATAAAACTTTGGCAGAATCTCATCACTTCAGTATCTGTTTTTCCCTTTGGATTAAAATCAGATCCACCTTTGCCTCCTCCCATAGGCAAGGTTGTTAAACTATTTTTGAAGATTTGTTCAAATGCTAAAAACTTAAGGACACTTAAATTTACATTTGGATGAAACCTCAATCCACCCTTATAAGGTCCTATGGCAGAATTCATTTCAATCCTGTATCCCCTGTTAACTCTAACTTCTTCTTGATCATCAATCCATGCGACTCTAAACGAAACAACTCTTTCTGGTTCTACCATTCTAAGGAGTATATTTTGCCCGTAGTAAATTTCATTTTGATATATGTATGGGATTACAGTCTCAGCGACTTCAGTAACAGCCTGCATGAATTCTGGTTCATTTTGGTTCCTTTTGCCTACTTCATCCAAAAAAGATTTTACAATTTTCTGCATCTAAAATTTTACTTTAATTTAAATCAATTTATTTAAATAAGTTAGCTATAAGACTTCCAATTTTTTCTAATTCCAAAATTTTTATACATTTTATTTTAACATTTTCTTTTCTAAAATTCGAAGTCACAAAAACTTCATAACCAAGTTTTTCTGCTTCACTAATTCTTTGATCTAATTTAATTACAGGTCTAAGCTCGCCAGATAAACCAATTTCAGAAGCAAAACAAACTTTTTCGTTTAGGGGAGTATCATGATAACTCGATAAAATTGCTGAAACTATTGCAAGATCTAAAGATGGGTCTTCGCTCTTGATTCCCCCCGTTATATTTAAAAAAACATCTTTATTAGATAATTGAATCGCAGCTCTTTTTTCTAATACTGCAAGAAGCATATTTAATCTTTTAGAATTATATCCGGTAGTACTTCTTTGGGGCGTCCCATAAACAGCTGAACTAACCAATGCTTGCACCTCTAGTGTTAAGGGTCTCATACCTTCCATTGAAACTCCAATTGCATGCCCGCTCATTTTACTTTTATTAACGGTCAAGAAAATTTCATTGGGGTTTTTGACTTCCCTTAGCCCTGTTGACAGCATTTCGTATATACCTATCTCACTTGTTGACCCAAATCGATTTTTCTTAGCTCTTAATATTCTATAAGCGTGATTGTTGTCTCCCTCAAAACTTAAAACCACATCTACCATATGTTCCAAAACCTTTGGTCCGGCAATGTTACCGTCTTTAGTCAGATGTCCTATAAGAATTACAGAAGAACCTGTACTTTTTGCGTATTTAATTAGCTCACCCGAACATTCTCGTATTTGAATAACACTTCCAGGAGAGCCATCTACCATTTTTGAGTGTAAGGTCTGAATTGAGTCTATTATCACTATTTCAGGTTTAATTTTCCTAATCTGTTCATAAACACTCTCTGTTTCTGTCTCACTCAAAATAAAAACTTCACCAGCTCCCTTACCAATTCTATTTGAACGAACCTTTATCTGTTTTTGACTTTCTTCTCCAGATACGTATAAGACTTTTTTATCAAACTTCATGGAAATTTGAAGCAGCAAAGTAGACTTTCCAATTCCCGGTTCGCCACTTATTAAACAAACCGAGCCAGGGACAAGACCTCCTCCAAGAACTCTGTTCCATTCCTCATCTTTAACTATTAGTCTTATTTCATTATCAGTAATTATTTCATTCATTTTAAGTGGAATATTTTCTTGTTGAAAATATTTTCCAATTTCAGTTTGAGATTTGGTTTTTAAGGGACTTACCTTAATCTCTTTAAGGGAGTTCCATTCTTTACAATACTTACACTGGCCATGCCATTTTGAATGCTCGTTACCACAATTTTTACAAAAAAATAAGACCTTTTCTTTATTCATCTTCAAGTAAAATTAATCAAGCTCACTTTTAAGATAAAGATTTCTAAACTTTATTATTAACAATCGGAAGAAGGAAAAAGGACAAAACACCAAAAAATATAACTACAAGGGTTTGGACAGTCCATGTTATCCAGCCAAACGCCAAACCTATTTCAAATGGAATACCATAAAAGCTTAAAGCTACTGAGACTGAAAGAGGATACACACCAACGCCACCATTCGTGGTTGTTATTGAAATGGCTCCAAATATAAATGAAACCAAAAGTGTTTTAAAGTCTAATAATTCAGTTCCGTTTAAACTAAATTTCATTATATAAAATACTAAAATGTATATGAACCAAATAAGTATCGTGTGTGCCGCATAAGAAAATTTATTTTTCATTTTCAAAATAGAAGAAAAACCAACACTGATCCCTTCAAATAAATTAGAAATTTTTTTAAGTATTCCTTTTTTGAAAATTTTAATCAAAATAAAAATTAATATTAAAAAAAATAAACCTATTAAGAATAGATAATATACATTTAAATACAAACCCACTTTCTCTTCTAAAAGCTGAAGTAGAATATCTGTTTCTAAAAATAAACTCAAAATAATTATAGAAAACAGTATAATTAAATCAACTAATCTTTCGGCTAATATTGTTCCTAATGCCCTGTTAAAAGGTATGGATTCATATGTTTGCATAATCGAAGCTCTTAAAATTTCACCCGAACGTGGTACCCCTAAATTTGCTAAATAAGTTATAAAAATTGATAAAACATTATTGATAAATTTAGGGTAATAGCCCAACGAATTAAGCATATAATTCCATCTATATGCTCGAGAAAGGAAGCTGGTAATTCCAAGCAGAATAGATAAAAATATATATTCAATTTTTGCTTCTTTTAGTGATCTGTATACTTCACTTCTCTCTTCTTGGTTAGTATAGTAGTACGATAGATAAATAAAAAAAAGGCCTGTCAAAGGAGGCGCTATTTTTCGTAATATATTTTTAAACAACCTCAATGTTAAAATAATGCAATATTATCAATAAGCCTAACTCCTTTTGCTTTTACAGAAATAAATGCTCTAAGTTTTAATTTAGAGTTGAATGATTTCACCTCTTTTAAAGAACGGTTTTCTACAATACAAAAATACTCAAGATCGAATTTTTTAGTCATTAAAAATAGTTCACCAATAAAAAATTTTATTTGACTTATATCGTTCGTTTTAATCATTTTCTTGGCTATGCATAGAGATTCATAAATGATTTTTGCATCATATCTAGTTTCCTTGTCTAATAAAAAATTTCTAGAACTCATCGCTAAGCCATTTTCTTCCCTTACGGTTAAAACACTTTTGATTTTAACTTTCAAATCATATTTTTTAATTAATTTTTCAATTACTAAAATTTGTTGATAATCTTTTTCACCAAAAAATGCAAAATCAGGCGAAAACTTTTTAAATAGTCTTTTAACTACAGTTGCAACTCCCTGAAAATGTCCTTTTCTAAATTTCCCCTCGATAATTTTATCAATTCCATCTAAATCGAAAACTTCTGCTTTAACGGGAGATGAGTATAAATCTGACACCACTGGAGTGTAAATTATAGCATTTTTATTAACTTTTTTTATGATTTGTATATCCTTTTTGATGGATTGTGGATAGTTGACCAAATCTATTTTGTTGGTAAATTGAGTAGGATTTAAAAAAATTGAAACAATAGTTTCATCACATTCCATCGAACATTTTTCAATAAGTTTAGTATGTCCCTCATGTAATGAACCCATAGTGGGGACTAATCCAAGACTTCTATACTCCTTTTTTTTTAAAAGCCTAAGAATTTCTGAGGAATGATTAAAACTTCTCAATATTAGCAATTTATAATTCTAAATTTAGTCTTTTTTGAGTTCAAGAAAAGATTTTTTGTAATTTTGCTAAACTTTTTTTAACTGCTAAACTTTATGCGCAACAAGAATACACTTGTAATTTCCTCAGAGGTAGTTCCCTATCTTCCTGAAACTATACTTTCTAAAAGTTCCTTTAATATTCCCAAGGAAATAAATGATATGGGTGGACAAACTAGAATTTTTATGCCCAAATATGGCATTATCAATGAGCGTCGTCATCAACTTCACGAAGTTATTAGACTTTCAGGAATGAATTTGGTAATAAATGACATTGATATGCCGCTTATAATAAAAGTCGCCTCTATACCTAAAGAAAGAATGCAAGTTTATTTCATAGATAATGAAGATTATTTTAAACGAAAGCAAATGTTACTTGATACTAAAGGGAAGGGTTTTAAAGATAACGATGAGAGAATGATTTTTTTTACAAAAGGTGTCTTAGAGACTGTTAAAAAACTGAATTGGTCTCCAGATGTAATTAATTGCCATGGATGGTTTACATCTCTATTCCCTTTATATATGAAAACTTATTTTAACAACGAGCCAATTTTCAAAAAAAGTAAAATTGTAACCTCAATATATGAGAATAACATGGAAGGGATTTTAGATAAAAAACTTAAAGATAAAATTAAGTTTGATGATATTAATGTAGATTTGGATTCGATTGATAAACCTGACTATAACTCTTTAATTTCACTAGCAATAGATTATTCGGATGGAATAATAAGTTATACAGATAACTTGAGTTTAGAATTAAAAGATAAACTTAAACACTTTAATAAACCAGTTCTGGATTTTGACAATGCAAAAAAAGAAAATGGGTATACGACCTTTTTTAAAAAACACTTTTTGTAATTAATGAAACCTTTCAATGCTCTTTTTTTAACTCTTCTTATTATAGTTTTTATTTTTTCATGCAACGAAGACTACAATACTATTGGAATAGATCTTGTTTCTACATCTAATTTTGAAACTAAAACTGAATATTATCCAGTTTACTCCAAAACTGATTCAATTGCAGATATTCAGTCCGATAGGCAGGTTTATATGCATATTGGCCAATTCACTCTTCCCTTTTTTGGAAGGAGTTCAGCTAATTTTACAACACAGATTAATATTGCGCCAAATAGTATTTTTGGAAATTTTTCTCAAAATCGCGAATTAGAAGGTGATCCTAGCAATACAAAGGTTATTGAAGAAAACGAGACAGTCAAAGATGTTTACCTTGAAATACCGTTTATAATCGATCAAAGAGATTCAGATAATGATGGAGTAATAGACGCCTTCGATACCGACCCAAATAATCCAAATAGTGATTCAGATGGTGATGGTGTTACTGACATAGAGGAACAAAGAAATGGTACAAATCCTCTTGATTCTGATTCAGATGGTGATGGAATTTCTGATTTAACGGATACAGACAATAGTTCATACGATAGTGAAAATAAAACATATAGTGTAGATTCGATATATGGAAATAAAAATACCCTATTTAACTTCAAAGTTACAGAGTTAAATTATTTTTTTAGCGATTTAGATCCAGATGATAATTTTGAAAGTATTAAGCCATATTATTCTCAAAGAGATTACTATGAAGAGGGTTTTATTGGAAAAGTTCTAGCAGATTATCCTTACCAACTTGACTTTAATGAAATAAGATATAACTACAAAGAAGATGATCCCGAGACTGAGAGCGTTGATGAAACAAAACTTGTAGAAACAAGGCTAACACCAAGGATAAGGATACCACTGGATAACTCTTTTTTTCAAGAGAAAGTTCTTGATATGGAAAGTTCAGAGGCTTTGGAGAACGCTAATAATTTTCATAATCACATAAAGTCTATAAATTTTAGGATTTCCAATTCGAATGAAGATATATATATGCTGCTAAATATGACTGGAGCGTCAATTAAGATTAAATATAATTTTGATCTAGTTAATGATAATGGAACTCAAAATATTTTGACTGACGACACTATTGAAATAGGAGAAAGGATTTTGGAATTGCCAATTGGAGGTGTAAAAATCAATCATTTTAAAAATTATAACACTTCAGAAAACACACTTTCGTCTGGGAAAATTTATCTTAAGGGAGGTTTAGGAACCAGATCAATTATAAATTTATTTGACAAAGAAGGAGATTTTCAAGTTATTGAAAATTTAAGACTAAAAGATAATATTTTGATCAATCAAGCCAATTTGATTCTTTACGTTGACCCTTTATTTGTTCAAAACTGGAATAGAGAAGGCTTAATTGCAGAAAGATTGTATGTATATAAAACTACGGATGATCTTCCTCTTCTTGACTACTTTTCAGATCCAACTAGTAGTGAAACAGACCCAACCTTAAATAAAATTCTTCATGGAGGGAAATTAGAATACAAGGATAATAAGCCTTTTAGATATAAAATAAATATCACAGAACATATTTCTGACTTAATTAACTCAAACGAAGGGGTTTATTCTGAAAACGTTCCACTTTCCTTGGTAGTTACCTCAGATGTTGCGTTCATAAGATCTAGAAAAGCAATCCTTAAAAATGGAAGTGAAAAAATTTCAATTCCCGAAGGAGCAATATATAATCCATTAGGCACCGTAATTTTAAATGAAAATCCTCCAGAGGGATTAACCGAAAAAAAATTAATTTTAGAGATAATATATACTGAATTTTAAACTTAAACCAAAAAATTAAGTAATCCTCTTTTTTAGTCTAAAAATCATATACATAAAGAATTTTTTTATTGGTCTCTTTTATTTTTTTTAATTTTTTAATTGTAAATAAATCTATTTTCTTTATTTCAAACTTTTCTATAATTACCGCAAATTTTTCTTTATTATCTATTTTTTGCTTTAACTGGTCAAAATCAATCTTTTCTATCGAGCCTAAACTGTAGAATTGGCTAGAAAAAGATTTATGATTTAAATAAAATAGTGAGTAATCACTTACTATTTTATTTTTTATCATCTCTTTGTCAGAATTACTTGTGATAGTCTCGTTTACAAGACCTGAGTAAAAAATAGGTAAAATCATCACATATAATAAAATAGATATTGAAAAGTAATATTTTTTGAACTTAATTTCAGACCAATAATGTGAAATTAAAAGTGCAGCCGGAGCCGTCATAGGTAAAGTATATGGATGTATTAAACTTTTTGAAAATGTAAAAAAAATTGGAGTAAACAGCATCCAACAAAGAAGAAAGCCAATCCATTTATTAGTTAAAGCTTCTTTGAGTATTCTTTTTAATTTTACAATGATTAAAATTGACCAAGGAAAAATACCTAATATTGAAAACAACCATATAATACCAAAAGGCTGTTGTTTAGGAAATCCATATAAATCCCCTTTCCAACCTGAATCAAAAAATCTTCTAAAATGTTCTCCAAAAATGAAATAATCAATAAACCCAGGTGACTTTAACTCTGAAAAATAGTACCAAGGGAACGATATGAGGATAGTAAGAAATAATCCGCTAATAATTGGAATATTTTTAAGTTTTTCCTTGTAAACGAAAAGCCAGATAAAAATCGGAGGTAATGTCAATATTAAAATTATGGGTCCTTTAGATAAAAGTCCAAGTCCAATTCCTATAAAAAAAGCATACCACCATTTGTATCCCGATTCTTTGCTTATTGCTTCCCAAAATGAAAGCATAACCATTATTATTGAAAAATTTAGCATCGTATCGGTTGAAACCACACCTGCATGCAAGTAAAATTCAGGCATCAATAGAAGTATTAAAGGCGTTAGAAAAAAGATTTTATTTTCAATTTTGTCATATCTGGACATAAGTATAATAGTTATTATACTTATAATTAAAAAAGGAAGTCTTATGTAAAATTCGTGTGATCCAAAAGATTTGATTGAAATTGCTGTCAGCCACGTAGATAGTGGAGGTTTAGCCCAAAATGGAACATTATAGTCAATTTGTAGCAGAATCCAATTGTTAGTTTCGACCATTATTCTGGCTATTTCGGCGTATCTAGCTTCAGTTTTATCCATTAACGGTAGCAAATAATTTATCAGCCCTCTATTTGCAACTAATGCGAATAATAAAAAACCAACGAAAAGCTTATTTGCATAATTAAAACAACGAAATTCCATTATTTGTAACTTTTTTTTATTATCAAAAGGTCAAAAATAATCCTCGGGGCATGTGTAAATCTTACTTTTGAATCCTCGGTGTCAATCCAACTTTTTAAAGGCATTTCTCTTGAAATTTTTAAAAACCTGTCCTTACCATAAAACTTTATGAGCCTTAAAAAAATCTCCACGTCAAACAACCATCTAGATAAAAAAGCTTTTTCAAATGATGGTTTTACCAATTTTTGATGTATTATTTTACATCCACATTGTGTATCATATACATAAATTCCTATAATTGAAGATATAATATATGAAATGCTTCTTCCTATTATAAAACGATGAAATTTTCTTTTAATGACATTATCTGATTTCGATATTCTAGAACCAAACACAAACTGGATTTTATCATTTATTTTTTTGGACAATAATTTGCATTCTTCAAGTGAGGTTGATAAGTCAGCATCTAGGTAAGCCAAATTTCCACTCATATTTTGACTAGCCGCATATAAAAAGCCGTCACGTACAGCATTCCCCTTTCCTTTATTTTTTTCATATGACAAAATTTCAATTTGTTTAGGGAACTTCTTAGATAATTCATTTATCAAATTTTTTGTATTGTCAGTTGAACCATCATTTACAAAAATTATTCTAACTTTTTTATTTAGTTTCAAAAAATCTAAATATTTATTAACGGGAAGCCTTATAGATTCATTGTAGCATGGGATAATAATATTCAAAGACATCTTACTTCACTATTATAGATAAATTTAACTAAACAAAAAATGTACAATTATTAAACTACTCAAAAGCAAATAACCTAAATTTCTATTTAATATAGAACTAGGATAAAACAAACTTCTAATATTCTTTATCTTTCTTTCACTATATATGATTGACAAAATCAATGAAGATATAATAACTGTAAAAGCTCGCAAGAAATAATTCAATTCAGGAATAAGTTTTTCAATAGTCAAGTTAAATGGAACACTTAAAAGCAACAGGCAAAAGATTATTTTTTTATTAGGTTTAATAAGTAGTACTGATGAGCAAATCAATATAACTATGCCACAATTTATGTAGTATCTTAAGTTGTTTAAAACGTGGGTAAACGCTACTTGAGGTTTGTCAAGTTTTAAATAAAGTAAATATATTCCGACCGCTAGCCCAGTGCAAAGGGCGATTATTATTGACTTTCTTCCAGCAATTATTTTTTCTTTGTCAGAGGCAGTTTTATTTATATATTTTGAATATATATCAGTTGACCACATTGTAGCTATGGAATTTAATGTGGAATCCAAGGTGCTCATTAAAGAAGCAAACAAGCTGCAAAGGATAATACCTTTAAATCCACTTGGCAATAGGTTTTTCACTATGTAGGGGAAAGCTAAATCAGGGTCTTCTAGATTTTCACCTAAGATTCCGTACAGTGCAATTCCTGGCAAAACTATAATGGCAGCCATAAAATACTTTATTAATCCACCAGCCAATAACCCCACTTGAGCGTGATTTAAACTTTTCGCAGCTATAGCACGCTGCATTATTGTTTGGTTTGCACACCAGTAATTTATATTAAGAAAAAAAAGCCCTAAAACGTGTGTCCATGGTAAAGTTGGATGGTTATAACTAAGATGAAGATGCATTTTATCTCCAGTTTTTTCGTATAACTGTTCTATCCCCCCCAAATTTGAAATCGATGTATAAAAAACTAATATCCCTCCAACTATTATAATTACAAACTGAATTATATCTGTTTTTACTACAGCATTTAATCCTCCTAAGTACGTATAATACCCGGAGAGTAAGCCTAAAGCTATTATTAAATAGACAATTCTTTCAAACTTATTTGGGACAAAAGACTCCAAAAAATCGTCAAAAACAACCTCTGTCGCATATGCTCCCCAAAATAGAGCTGCACCAAGTGTGATAGTTGAAAAAAGAGATATGTTTGCTATAGAGTAAAATAATGCAATATTCTTTCCAAGTCTCTTCTCAATAAACTCGGTTATGGTGTAAACCTTTTCTTTTAAATAAAGAGGAACAAAAATAAATGCACCTATAAGTATCCCTTGAACAGCGTTAATTTCCAAATTTGCTTGTGCAAGACCAAATATATAAGCGGATCCCATCATCCCTAATAACTGATAACCCTGGATATTTGTCGCAATAGTCGATATTGCTACTGAATACCACGGAAGATTTCTTGAGCTTAGAAAATATTGGCTAGCACTTACGTTGTTGCTTAACCTTCCCTTTAATGCGAATGAGATTAGAATGAAAAAATAAAAGGTTACTATAAATAAATCAAACATATTTTATTTCCTTGGCCCTTGGCTGAGAGGCGAATTAGATTTCCTTTTAGGAACTCTTCCTAATTGTTTTGATAAGGAAATATTGTTAAAGTGAGGCAAAACATAATTTCCAAATATTTCGCACTCTTTGTTGTGGGGATAGCCAGATAAAATAAAGGAGTCTATACCCATACGGATATACCTTTTTAGTTTTGAGATAATTTGATTAGGATTCCCAACCAAAGCTGCTCCACAGCCAGATCTGCCCATACCAATACCTGTCCACAAATTTGATTCAGCAAAAAAGTCTTGATTCGATTGTAATCTCAAATTATTTTGAATTGAAACACCCAATGATTTTGAATCTAAGGCTCGGTTTTTTATTTCTTCTCCTTTCTTCAAACTCAGCATAGAAATTAACCCTCTAGCATAGTCCACTGCTTCATCTTCAGTCTCTCTTACAATTACATGAATCCTAAGACCGAATTTTATCGTTCTTCCATACTCCTTAGCTTTATTTTTGACTTTTATTATTAATTCATTTAAATTATCTTCTTTATCTGGCCACATTAAATAAACATCACAAAATTCAGCACATAGGTCAATCCCATCATCTGAATATCCTCCAAAATAAAGAAGTGGACCACCATTTATTTGGTAAGGTTTGGCTGGATCTGAAGGCAATTTAAAAGAATAATACTTACCATTATATTCCACAAAATCTTTTGACCAGAATAACTTTAAAATTTGAATCACTTCTCTAGATCTTTCATACCGCTTTTTGGACTCTAAATTTTCTCCAGGAAGATTTGATGAAATTATATTTAGAGTCAATCTTCCTTTAACCATATGATCAATTGTCGCGATTGCTCTAGCAAGCATTGGAGGATGAATTTCTCCACATCTAACAGCAGGTAGAAAATTTATATCTTTTGTTAGACTTGACATTGCAGCCACAAATGAAAGTGAGTCTTGACCAACTTGGAAAGAAGATGGACATAAGATATTTTTATATCCTTTTTTATCTGCAGTTTGAGCTATTTTACAACAGTTGTCCCAAGAACTTTTATATAAGGGATTTCTATTACCAAGGAAATCATCATCTCCGTCACAAATCGGAGCAAACCAAGAAATTTCAACAGATTTTTTTAAAGACATTAAATTATTTTTCAATTTAAATAAAATTAATTAGGGAAGTTAATTTGTACCCAATTAAAATAAAAACAATCCCAGATATACCTTGTATTAATGTCCCTGTTGTATGATATTTTAGGGCCTTTTCAACTGAAATCCCGATCATTTCAGAGACTATCCAAAAATAGGAGTCGTTTGTATGTGATACCGTCATGGACCCTACACCGATAGACAATATGGTCCAGATTTTATCTATCTCATTATTAAGACCCAATGAACTCAACAAAGGATACAAAATTGTAGAAGTAGTAATTATAGCTACAGTAGAAGAACCTTGAACCGTTTTAAACATTGAAGACATAAAGAATGGAATCAAAAGAACTACACCAAAATCAAAAGAATAATTATTAATAACTTCATCTAGAGGGATTTTTTGCATAATAAGGCCTAGTGTGCCCCCCATTCCTGTTATCAAGATTATTGGGAATGCACTAAAGGCTCCTTTTTTAATACAATTTTTTATTTTAACCTTAGGACTAAATCTAATTAATCTAAATGAAAGAAGAACTCCAACAAATAAAGCAAAAGAAGGATTACCTAAAAAACTAAATATAAAATCTAAATTTTTCAAAGCACTTATATTTCCGAGTAGGGTGCCCATTGCCATTAGAATAACTGGAATAAAAATCGGCATAATAGAATCATATAGATTTGGATTTTTATTAGCGAATTCTTTAATTATGAGCGTATTATAATCAAACTTTGATTTTCTGAAGATTAAAAAAGAATAAGATGAGCCCACAATCACCAGAATAAAAGCAAGAATACCCCCGATAATTATTAAAAGAGGGAAGTTTTCTAATCTAAGATTAGAAGCTGCAGCAAGTGGGCCAGGTGTTGGTGGGACTAAGACATGTGGTGCAAACAGGCCGGTTGAAAGTGCAACTCCAAGAGATTTTAATGGGATATTAGATTTTTTTGAAATAGATTTTACGGTTTTTGAAAGTATTATGAAAGCGGCATCGCAAAAAACGGGTATTGAAATTATATAACCTATAAAGCCAATTTTGAACTGAAGTGGTATGTTTTTAAATCTATTAATTATATAATTAGCAATCGAAGAAGTTGCATTTGTTAATTCCAAAGTTGCCCCAATAATGGTTCCAAATATTATTAATAATCCTATTTTCTCGATAGTTTCAGTAAACCCAGTAAATAAAAACTTAGGAATATCATACAAAGGAATCCCTAAAAAAAAACAAAGGAATATAGATCCCAAAAAAAGAACTAAAAATGGATTTAATTTTAAATAAGTAGTGCCTATTATAATCCACAGAATTAATATGAATATTGAAATTAAAAGGAAAAACATTATTGAATTTTTTCAAAAAATGAAAATACTCTACTGGATATATCTGAAATTTGACTTTCAGCCGCTTTCATAGATTTACCTAATGACATCGGTTTATTTTGAATGTTAAATATTGCAGTAACTCCATTTCTATAAAAATTTTCGTAAGGAGGCTCAATACTTCCAGCCAAGCAAATGAGAATTTTCTTGTGTTTTTTTGCTAATTTTCCTAACTCAATGGGAACTTTTCCATTTAATGATTGGTAATCTAGTTTCCCTTCTGCGGTAAAAATAATATCTGATAATTTTACCTTTTTTTCAAGATTTACAAATTCCGCTATCAATTTGAACCCATTTGTAAGTCTAGCTCCTAAAAGGCCATACAAACCAGCAGCTGTTCCTCCAGCTGAACCACCTCCTTTGACCTTAGTTATATCAATTTTTAAATCTTTTTTTACTATTTGAGAGAAATGAAAAATATTCTTTTCTAGCTTTTCTATTTGATCTAAGGTTGCCCCCTTTTGCCTTGAATAAGTTTTTGTGGCACCATTAATTCCCAATAGTGGATTTGTAACATCATATGCTATTTTAAATTTTATAGTATTTAAATATTTAGGAGTTTTTATTTGTTTTATTTTGAATAGAGACTCACATCCTCTTTCTATCTGATTGTTGTTCTCATCTAAAAGCTTACCGCCTAGCGCATGAAAAATTCCTGTACCTGCGTCATTGGTTGCACTTCCACCAAGACTTAAAATTATATCTGAACATCCACTTTTTTTTATGGCATGATTTATGGATAATCCAGTTCCATATGTAGATGTAAGTCCAGGATTCCTGTTTTTATTCTCTATTAATGATAATCCCGATGCTTGAGATAGTTCAATCCAAGCTGTCTTTGAATTCCTAAACTTAAAATATTCACTTAAAATTTTATTTCCAATGGCGTTTTCAGTTTCATGTTCGACAGCCTTACCATCACAGTTTTTTTTTAAAAACTCAATGGCACCCTCCCCGCCGTCAGAAATTGGAACTTCCTCAATACTATGATTAGGGTTTATTTTTTTTATGCCTATAGCTATTGATCTAGCTACTTTGTTTGCGGACAAGCATTCTTTAAATGAATCTGGAGCTATTAAAATTTTCATACGTTGTCCTTTATATGACTAATTATGTGAGAGGCATGAATCCTAGAGTTTTCTATAAACCATTTATTAGTTTGATACCCTCCGCAAATTACTCCAGCAAGGTAAACGCCTTTAACATTAGACTCCATTGTACTTACATTGTAGTAAGGGCTAGAGTATCTATCCGTATTAAACTTTATTCCAACCGACTTTAAAAGCTCGAAATTTGGCTGATAGCCAGTCATAGCTAAAACAAAGTCATTTTTTATTCTAATTTTATCTTTACCATTTTTTACAATCACAAATTCTTTTTGAATTTCTACAATTTCAGAATTAAATAATGCTTTAATTGAACCTTCTTTTATTCGATTTTCAATATCTGGTTTAGACCAGTATTTAACATTTTCTCTGATCTTCTTTTCTCTAATTATCATCGTAACGCTTTTTGCTCCCTTTCTAAATGTCTCCAATGCTGCGTCTACTGCAGAATTGGCCGCTCCCACAATTACTATATCCATACCAAAATAGGGATGTGGCTCTGAGTAGTAGTGGGAAACCTTTGCTAGGGTTTCACCTTTAACGTTTAAAGGGAAAGGGATGTCATAAAATCCTGTTGCAATTATAATTTTTTTTGATTTATAATTTGACTTATCTGTCTTAATATTGAAAATTTCAGAATCAAAATTTATTTTCTCTACGGTTTCGTATAAATTAATGTCTAAATCCCATGATGTACAAACTCTTCTGTAATATTCCAATGCTTCAGGACGTGTTGGTTTTGGATTTTGTGAAATAAATGGGATTTCTCCAATTTCAAGTTTATCTGATGTAGAAAAAAAAGTCATGTTTTGAGGATAATTATAGATAGAATTTACTAAAACTCCCTTTTCTAAAATCAAGCCTTTCAATTTCTTCTTTTTAGCCTCAATACTACATGCTAAACCAATAGGACCAGCTCCAATAATTATAACATCAAACATTTTATAAATATATGTATTTATAAAATGGATGTTTCAAATACAGCAAATAATAAGATATAACTATTGATAGATATTATTAATAACATTTAACTATTTTAAATTAAATATAAAAATAAAAAAAAATAAATTTTGTGTCGATAATAGCTAAATGATTGTAAAAAACTATTATTATTTATATTTAATAATTAAAAACTGTCTTAAAAATAAAAACAAGATTAAAAAGACAATAATTACAATGCCTAAAGCGAGATTTAAAACATATATTGAAATAAAAAATACAGTTGTCCACCATAAAGGAAAAATAATAATACCTAATAAATATTTAGTAGAAAGGTGAAAAACCCTGTCCTCAACTTTTTTCAAGACTGAATTAGTTATCATGAGGGGGATTAAATTAAAGATTGAAAAAAAAATAATTGCTATTTTTTCAATCACTGTTTTAGAGTCATTATTTTTAAGATTAGTATCCTTTTTGGAAATTTTCATTTTCAGTAATTTAAATTCTTGTTTGGTACTTTTGTAATTGATTAAACTCCTTTTAACACTGTATTCTTTTGAATAATTTGGTAGCCAAAGACATTTTTTCATTTCATTCTCTAATTCTAATCTAACCGTATTTAATGTTTCAACAGGTTTTGTTTTATAAAGATTAATAAATTTATTGAGTTTTATTGGGTTGCCATATACAATTGTACAATTATGATATGGGTGAATATGACTTCCATAATTTATTCCAACCGCTTGCAGATAAATTTTTGATTTTGGAAATTTTTTTAAACTTTCCAAACCAATTCTTGAACTTCCCTTAGAAATTGGTAATAAGAAATACTTATCGTGATGTTTTCCTTCTGAAAATATCATTAAGTTATTTTTATTTTTTAATAATTCATAACAAATTCCAAAAGTCTCCTTGTTTCGAAGTAACTTTTCATATCCATCCCTAATTCTGTAAACAGGTATTGTCTGCATTGCATCTAAAATCCAAATAAAAGGTTTTTTAAATACATCACTTCTTGTAAGCGAATATACTCTTTTGCCGTTGGTTACACCAATTAGCAAAGGGTCTAAGAGAGCTGATTGGTGGTTAGGAGAAAAAATTATTGCCCCATCTTTCGGTATTTTTTCCTTTCCGATGATGGTAAGTTTTTTAAAAAAAAAGTTGTTGTAAATTGAAAGTGTAAATGCTACAAATTCGTAAAATATTTTTTTCACTTTTTTACCTCCAGATAAATTTTTTATTGATTGATAATTAATTCATGTAAAAGATTAAAAATTTTAAACATTATATTTATTTTAAATCCTTAAAAGTTATATTTGCTCAAAAGTTAATTAAAAAAGTAACAATGACTAAAATTAAGGGGGAAATATCTCAGATTCTTGGGCCAGTAGTAGATGTAATCTTTGAAAACGAAGAAAATTATTTACCAGGCATACATGAAAGTTTAGAAGTAAATACTTCATCCGGGAAATTAATATTAGAGGTACAGTCTCATATTGGCGAAAATACTGTTAGAGCAATTTCTATGGATTCAACAGATGGTTTAAGTAGAGGAGAAGAAGTACAAACTACAGGAAGTCCAATTCAAATGCCAATTGGTGAAGATGTTTATGGGAGATTATTTAATGTTATTGGTGATCCAATTGATGGTCTAGGGAGTCTACCTAAGTCTGGTAAGAATGGATTACCTATTCATAGAAAGGCGCCAAGTTTCGATCAGCTTTCCACATCAACTGAAGTTCTTTTCACAGGTATTAAAGTCATTGATTTAATTGAACCTTACGCAAAAGGAGGTAAAATTGGTTTATTTGGTGGAGCTGGGGTTGGAAAAACTGTTTTGATTCAGGAACTAATAAATAACATAGCTAAAGGTCATGGAGGTCTATCTGTATTCGCCGGTGTCGGTGAAAGAACAAGAGAGGGTAATGACCTCTTGAGAGAAATGTTAGAATCTGGAATAATTGACTACGGAAAAGAGTTTATGAAGTCTATGGAAAGTGGAGGATGGGATTTGTCTAAAGTAGACAAAAAAGCTATGAAAAAATCAAAAGCCAGTTTCGTTTTTGGGCAAATGAATGAGCCTCCCGGAGCTAGGGCAAGAGTAGCTCTTTCAGGTTTGACTATGGCAGAATATTTTCGTGACGGAGCTGGAGATGGAAAAGGAAAGGATGTTCTATTTTTTGTTGATAATATTTTCAGATTTACTCAAGCAGGTTCTGAGGTTTCTGCCCTACTTGGTAGAATGCCCTCAGCAGTTGGTTATCAACCAACTTTAGCAACTGAAATGGGTGCTATGCAGGAAAGAATCACCTCAACTAAAACTGGTTCGATAACTTCAGTTCAGGCTGTTTATGTTCCAGCTGATGACCTAACAGATCCAGCTCCTGCGACAACTTTTGCACATTTAGATGCTACAACAGTTCTTTCAAGGAAAATTGCTGAATTGGGAATATACCCTGCAGTTGATCCATTAGATTCGACCTCTAGAATTTTGACACCTGAAATTCTTGGAGATGATCATTACAATTGTGCGCAAAGGGTAAAGGAATTATTACAAAGATATAAAGAGCTTCAAGATATAATAGCAATTTTGGGGATGGAAGAATTATCTGAGGAGGACAAATTAGCAGTTTCAAGGGCTAGAAGGGTTCAAAGATTTTTGTCTCAACCTTTTCATGTAGCCGAACAATTTACTGGAATTCCTGGAGTTTTGGTTGACATTAAAGAAACGATTAAAGGTTTCAACATGATTATGGATGGTGAACTAGATCATATACCAGAAGCGGCCTTTAATTTAAAGGGATCTATCGAAGAAGCTATCGAAGCTGGAGAAAAAATGTTAGCAAAAGAATAATATGCTAATAGAGATTTTTTCAATTGATTGTAAATTATTGTCAGGAGAAATTATTTCGGTTATTTTTCCTGGTTCTGATGGTTCTTTTCAGGTATTTAAAGATCATGCCCCTATTGTTTCAACACTAAAAAAAGGTCAGATTATAATTGAAGGGGAAGTTTCTCTTGACGGAAGTCCTATGGAAGGTCTTTACGAAATCAAAAAAGATGAGAATAAAACTTCACTACAAATTAAATCTGGATTAATCGAGATGAAAAAAAACTCGATAAAAGTTCTAATAAATTAAAATTTATTTTTAATAATTTCTGACAGAAATTTGTTAATCAAGTCAAATTCCCAACCTTTACTTTGAAGTGTTCTAAAAAACCTTTTTTTTCTTGGAATTAAGTCCAGTTGAGATCCATTTATCCAATGCTTATTTGCTATTTTATTAAAAGCTGATAAATATTCATCTTCTGGTATTTTTTTTAAGGCATCTTCAATTATATTTTTTTCTATAGACTTAAACCTAAGGTTATATCTGATTTTAATCTTTCCCCAATTATTATTTTTAAACTTACCAACTGCGTACTCATTGGAAAATCGTTTATTGTTAAAAAACTCTTTTTCAGAAAGTTCATGAATTATTAATTCTTTCATTTTATCCGGGACTTCTAATCTATTTAATTTATTTTCTAAGTCAGACTTGCATCTTTCCTGATATTTACAATATCTTTTAAATCTATTTAAAATCTCATTATATTTTTCTTTCATTTTACAAATAAAAAAATGCGATGCCAGTCATGGCATCGCATTTATTTCAAATTCTTAAAGATCTGTTTTTTTCATCTCTAAATTTATATTGCAAGTAACGATAGGCATCTCTAGGGATTATGTTAATTCTTCTTTTAAATTTAATCCACCATTTGAATTTTATTGATGCAATGCCCTGAGTTAAATATGCCGCAACAAAAGGATGAACATGTAAGTAAATACTTTTCTTTTTATGTTTCGGATGATTTAATATAATATTCAAGTCAGATTTTATTTTATCTATCACAACTATTGGAGCTTCTACTTCATTACTTTGATTTGGATTAGGTTCTAAAGTTTTGATTTTTAGTTCAGGTCTAACCCTCTGCCTAGTTATTTGAATAAGTCCAAACTTAGATGGAGGAAGAATCTTATGTTTAGTTCTGTCCTTACTCATCTCATCTTTCAAGTGGTTAAAAAGTTTTTTTCTATTTTCACTTGATGACAAATCAATAAAATCAATGACAATTATTCCGCCCATATCTCTTAACTTGAGTTGCCTTGCAATTTCAGTAGCAGATATCATATTAACTTCAAAAGCAGTATCCTCTTGACTTTTTTCTTTATTAGATCTATTGCCACTATTTACATCAATAACATGTAATGCTTCAGTATGTTCTATTACAAGATAAGCTCCTTTTTTCATAGAAACAGTTTTTCCAAAAGAAGTCTTAATCTGCCTTTCAATTCCAAACTTTTCAAAAATAGGCATTGAATCTTTATAAAGATTCACTATTTCCTTCTTTTTTGGAGCAATAGAGTCTAAATATTCATTTACTTCTTGCAAAAGAAATTTATCATCTACGTAAATTCCTTTAAAAGAATCATCAAAAATATCTCGCAATATTGAGGAAGTTCTATTAATTTCCCCTAAAACTTTGGATGGACACTTATTAATATTCCTAATGTTCTTACAAAGTTTTTCCCATCTATTGACGAGGTTCTGCAAGTCAGAATCTAATTCAGCAACTTTTTTCTGTTTAGCAACTGTTCTAACTATAACACCAAAGTTTTTTGGTTTAATGCTATTTACCAGTCTTTTAAGACGAGTTCTTTCCTCATTAGTTTCAATTTTTTGAGATATAGAAACCCTATCTGAGAATGGAATTAAAACCATATATCTCCCAGCTAGAGAAATTTCGCACGATACTCTAGGCCCCTTAGTTGAAATGGGTTCTTTAATTATTTGGACCAAAATAAATTGATTAGGTTTAAGTAAATCTACAACCTTACCATTTTTTTCTATGTCTTTTTCTTTCTCAAAATTGTTAAGCATATAATTCTTTATTTTGCCAGAATTAATAACCTTAAGATATTTTAAAAGAGATAGGAGTTGAGGTCCCAAGTCGTGATAATGAAGAAATCCATTTTTTTCGTGACCAATATTTACAAAAGCCGCATTTAATCCTGAGATAGGTTTTTTTACTCTAGCAAAGAATATGTCGCCCACAGAAAATTTATTATCATCAGTTTCTTTATTAAGCTCAATTAGCTTGCCTTCATTTAATAAGGCAAAATCAACAGCCGAAGAATTTGATCGTATTATCAATTCTTTATTCACATCGATTATTTTTTATGACGTATGTACGTCGATTAAACAAATTTTTATTATACGGATTTGGCTAATTTTGCCAAACTTTCAAAGATCAGTCAAGTTTAGAGTGTTTCAAGCACTATTTCTTTTTATGTCGATTAGCTCTTCTTCTTTTTTTTCTTTTGTGAGTTGCTACCTTGTGTCTCTTTCTTTTTTTACCACTTGGCATATTAAAATTTCTATAAAGTTACTTTAGATTTTACAGCGTTTACAAACGTCTTTGAAGGTTTAAATGCAGGAATATTGTGCTCTGGAATAATTACAGCAGTATTTTTAGAAATGTTTCTGCCAGTTTTCTTTGCACGTTTTTTAATAATGAAACTACCAAAACCTCTTAGATAGACGTTCTTACCACTTTCGAGCGAACCTTTTATTTCATCCATAAATTTTTCAATTGTAATTTGAACGTCGCTTTTATCAATTCCTAACTGGTTCGAAATATTATTAACAATTTCTGCCTTAGTCATATAATTAGAATTTATGGTTTAATTAATTTCTGTTGGCAAATATAAAAATAATAATCACAATCAGTGATTTTGTATAAACATAATTATTTGTTATAATAGTGTATAGTTTTAAAATGAAATTTTCTTCAAAATTAGTCCACTGGTATAAAAAAAACAAAAGGGACTTACCGTGGAGAAAAACAAAAGATCCATACAAGATTTGGATATCAGAAGTGATTCTTCAACAAACAAGAGTAAATCAAGGGTTACCCTACTATACAAAATTCATCAAAAAGTTTTCTTCCTTGAATGAATTATCACAAGCAAGTGAGGAAGAAGTTTTGTTGTTATGGCAGGGGTTAGGTTATTATAAAAGGGCAATTAATCTCTTAGAATCAGCTAAAATAATTGTAAAAAATAATAAAGGTATTTTCCCTAATACTTTTGATGACATATTAAAGATAAAAGGAGTTGGAGATTATACTGCTAGCGCGATTTCATCTATATGTTATAGTAAGAAAGAAGCTGTTGTTGATGGAAATGTTTTTAGGTTTATATCTAGATTATTTGGAATAAAGAAAGATACAAAGTTAAAGTCAACATTCTTTTTTTTTAAGAAAAAATTAAAATCTTTGATTGAAAATGTAAATCCAGGTGATTTTAATCAGGCTTTAATGGAATTCGGAGCTCTACAATGTTTGCCAATTAACCCACTCTGTGATTCATGCATATTTAAATTAAAGTGCAAGGCATATACAACGAGAGATATTAAATCATATCCTTTAAAAAAAAATAAAATCAATAAAAAAAAAAGGTATTTGAATTACATCGTTATTTCAACAAATAAAAAAATAATTTTTAAAAAAAGGACAGGGAACGATATCTGGAAAAATCTTTATGACTTCCCCCTAATTGAAGGTAATCACTCAAAGTTGGAACAAATAACTAATAAAAAGAAATTCATTATTTTGACAAAGAAATTAAAAACCCCCTTAAAATTTATAAAATTAGTAACCGCAAAACATCTTCTAAGTCACCAAATATTAAATATCAAATTTTGGCTTTTTTTTTCGGAGGAATCTTTCAAAAACTCGGTTTCTATAGAGGAAATAACAAATTTTCCTAAACCGGTAGTGATTTCAGACTTTATAAATAAACATTTAAAGTCATAACAGTATTTTCTTATATTTGATTTAAATTTTATGTATGAGCGGTTCCTTAAATAAAGTCATGTTAATTGGAAATCTTGGAGATGACGTGAAAATTCATCATTTTGAAGGAGGAGGTTCCATTGGTCGATTTCCTTTGGCAACAAATGAATCTTATACAAAAAAGGATACAGGGGAAAAAGTTACAGAAACCGAATGGCATAATGTAGTTGTAAGAAATAAAGTTGCTGAAATTTGTTTAAAGTACCTTAGTAAGGGAGATAGAATTTATATAGAGGGGAAAATTAAAACCAGAAAATGGAAAGCTGAGGATGGGAACGACAGATATACTACTGAGATTAATGTTGATCAGTTCACATTTTTGACAACCAAAAAGATTTCAGAATCTCAAAACACTTTAAATGATGGCCCTAATCCAGAAAATCAAGATTTGCCTTTCTAATTCAATTAATAACATATAGTACAAGTTTGCTAACCCCAATTATATTAATTCAGTCGGTAACATTATTTTTTTTATTGTTTAGTTCTGCCATTATTTCAGGGGCTGAAGTAGCCTTTTTCTCAATCTCTGCAACTCAATTAGATTCAATTCAAGATAATTATCCCAAAGAAAAAGGGTTGATTGAAAAATTACTTAAAAGACCTAAAAGGTTATTAGCAACAATCCTTGTTGCAAACAACTTCATAAATATTGCTTTGGTGCTTTTGTTTTCAAATATTAACCAATTCTATTTAGCAAGAATCGAAAATCAATTTTTAAGTTTATTTATAGAGGTAGTAATAATTTCTTTTATTATTTTAATTTTTGGAGAAATTTTACCTAAAATATTTGCTAACAGGAATAATCTAGTGTTCGCTAGATTCACAGCACCTTTAATTTATAAATTAGACAAATTTTTGTTATTTATTTTAACTATACCTATGAGCAACACAACAAACTTCATAGAAAAACGATTTGGACAAAAAGGAGGAAATTTTTCAGTTGATGAATTATCAAAAGCTTTAGAGTTAACAAAACAAAATGATACAACCGAAGAAGAAGAAAAAATTTTAAGAGGTATAGTAAACTTTGGAAATATTGAAATTAGTCAAGTAATGTGTCCAAGAGTCGATATTTTTGCGTTATCATCAAATTTATCCCTAGAAAAAGTCTTACCAAAATTAATTGAAAATGGATTTTCTCGAATACCTGTATTTGAAAATCAACTTGATAATATAATTGGAATTTTGTACGTCAAAGATCTTCTACCAAACATAAAAAATAAAAATTTTAATTGGGTTTCAATTTTAAGACCTACATACTTTGTCCCTGAAAACAAAAAATTAGATGATCTACTGAAGGAATTTAAATCAAAAAAAATGCATATTGCTATGGTTGTTGATGAGTATGGAGGCACTTCTGGTTTAGTAACATTAGAGGATTTAATTGAGGAAATTGTTGGTGATATATCTGATGAATTTGACTATGAAAATGTAGAGTATTCCAAAATTGATAATAACATATATTTGTTCGATGCAAAAATAAGTCTAAATGATTTCTATAGAATAACTAAAATTGCATCAATTGACGATTTTGAAAAAAGAAGAGGAGAAGCAGAAACCTTAGGAGGCTTTTTAACTGAAATTTCCCAAAGATTGCCCAGAATAAGAGAAAAAATATCATTTGAAAAAATACAATTTACAATCGAATCAGTTGATAAAAAAAGAATTAAAAGGGTCAAGGTAAAAATTTCATGAAAAAGTTTTCAACTCAAATTATTTTAATTGCTTTGATTTTTTCTTGTGTGGAAAAGCCAATTAAGCCTAAACCAAAATCAATGTTAAATTTAAAATATCCTCTTCCAACTTACATTGAAAGAAAATCAAAGTGCCAATATTCTATAAAGATTAATAGATCCAGCAATTTTATTTCATCTGGTAAATGTGGTGACAGAATTATATATCCAGACTTAAAAGGTACAATATACCTAACCTACAGAAGGATTAATAATAATTTTGATTCACTATTGTCAGATGCATATAGCATGCCATTAAAGCATGTGAGGAAAGCAGTTGGGATACCAGAAAAAGTTTTTATCAACAGAAGAAATAAAACTTATGGTTCTTTATTTAAGATAGTTGGTGATGCCGCTTCTCAAGTACAATTTTTTTTAACAGATAGTTTGAATCATTTTATATTTGGGGCTTTATATTTTTACAAAAGACCCAATTATGATTCGATAATGCCGGCTGTAAATTATATAGGGAATGACATATCAAAACTAATGGAGTCTCTAAAGTGGACTAATTAAATTTTAATCATAATATTAAAACTATTTGCTTGAGAGTTTTTGTTAATCTTTTTCCTTTGTGGGTAATTCTTTTTTCTTTTTCAGCTATGTTAAGGCCAGAATTTTTTACCTGGTTCAGTGGTGATTTAATTACACTTGGGTTGGGAATCATTATGCTTGGAATGGGTTTAACTCTAAAAATTAGCGATTTTAAAACTTTGTTTAAAAATCCACGATGGACAATTGTTGGAGTATTAATTCAATTTTCAGTTATGCCTTTTTTGGGGTGGGCAATATCCAAAATTTTTCAGTTACCCGATTTTTTTGCCGTTGGATTAATTTTAGTTTCGTGTTGTCCAGGAGGTACTGCATCGAATGTAATTGCATACCTATCTAATTTGAATGTAGCCTTTTCAGTTTCTATGACTTTCATTTCAACCGTTATAGGTGTTGTTTTAACTCCCATTTTGATTACCAACATATCTGGAGAACTAATAAATGTTGATTTAAATGGTCTATTGCTAAGTGCCACAAAAGTTGTTTTGTTACCTGTTTTTATTGGATTGATTGTGAGTAAATATTTCCGAACATTTACAGAAAAAATAATAGGTTATTCTCCATCAGTTGCAGTTGTATTTATAGTATTTATTGTTGCAAGCATTATTGGCGAGGGGAAAGAAATAATTTTGCAATCAGGAATAAATCTTTTAATTTCAATTATGTTTTTGCATCTCCTGGGTTTTATAATTGGTTACATTATAAGTTTTATTTTTTTAAGAGATAAAAAACTATCGAAAACAATCTGTATTGAAATTGGCATGCAAAATTCAGGATTAGGTGTTGTTTTAGCAAAAGATAATTATGTTAACCCCTCAACAGCTATACCTTCGGCCATTTCAAGTTTGGTCCATTCTATATACGGAAGTATATTTGTTGCAATTTTTAAGGAGGATAAAAAATAGGATTAATGTCATTTAATAAGGTTGTAGTTGTCGGAGCAAAAAGAACACCAATAGGCTCCTTTATGGGGTCTTTATCTGGAACACCTGCAACTTTAATTGGGGCTAAATCAATTGAGTCTGCAATAAAATCTATTTCTTTAAAAACTAACTTAATTGACGAGGTTTATTTTGGTAATGTGCTTCAAGCAGGAGTTGGACAAGCTCCAGCAAGACAATCAGCAATTTTTGCTGGGATTTCAAAAGAAGTACCATGTACTACTATAAACAAAGTATGTTCTTCTGGATTGAAAAGTATTTCAATAGCTGCTCAATCTATAGCGCTTGGAGACAATAATATTGTTGTTGCAGGAGGGATGGAAAATATGAGTATGTCCCCTCATTATTTAAATTTAAGAAGAGGAGTAAAATTTGGAGGGACAAGACTAAACGACGTTATGGAAACAGATGGATTAATGGATCCATTTCACAATAAATTAATGGGTGTATATGCTGAGGCGACTGCAAATAAATATAAAATCTCAAGAGAGGAGCAAGATAAGTACTGTAAAGAGTCTTATTTGAAAAGTCAAAATGCTTGGGAGAAAGGATTTTTTAATAATGAAATTTGTGAAATAAAAATTAAGGATTCAAAAGGAAAAGAAATTAATTTTAAAAGAGATGAGGAATGCTTTAATGTAAATTTTGATAAAATAAAAAATTTGAAATCTCCTTTTTTAAAAAGTGGGACTGTTACAGCAGCTAACGCTTCAACTATAAGTGACGGTTCGGCAGCATTAATTTTAATGTCAGAAAAAAAAGCAAAAGAGCTTAATTTAAATCCCTTAGCTGAAATTACTTCTTATGCAGATGCTGCAAATGATCCTAAGTGGTTCACTACAGCTCCATCTAAAGTTTTGCCAATTGCGTTGAAAAGAGCAAATTTAAATCTATCACAAATAGATCTTCTGGAAATTAATGAAGCTTTTTCTGTTGTTGCTTTGGCAAATTTGAAAATCTTGGGAATAAATCCCGATATTGTAAATGTCAACGGCGGAGCTGTATCACTAGGTCATCCTTTAGGGTGTTCAGGGGCAAGAATTGTTGTCACCCTTATCCATGCATTAAATCAAAGAAATTTGAAGAGAGGTGCAGCAATAATTTGTAATGGAGGAGGAGGAGCTTCTGCAATTGTAATTGAAAGTATAAAAGAATGAAGATTAGATATTTATTTGCTTTAATAATGATGGCTCAATTTTCCCATACCCAAGAGGTTGACTTTGATAATTTTATAAAAAAACATGAATTAAAAGTAAAATCTGATATTGCATTTAAATCGTTAAAAAATCAATCAGACGAACTTGACTTAAGTTTTGATTCGCAGAAATGGCCTGTTGAAATATTAAAATACGTAATCAAAGAACTAAGAGAAAACCCCATTATATCTTCTAAATTAAAGGTTCAATTGATAATTGAACATTCCAACAAATCAAAAGTCATAAAAATTATGGTTCCTATAAAAGAAAAATATATTTACGCATTCAAATCTGAAGTTGGATTCAGGGATAACTATGTAGAATTTTTGTCCGACACATATGAATTTATAATGGAAAGGTTATGATTGTTGACAGTATTCTTCTCCAATTCTAAATTTAGTGTAAACATCCTCGGTGACCTCACCACTGCTTCTATTATCTGGCACATAATATATTGTTTGATTTATCCCTGTGCCACCAAATTGATTGAACTCATCAGAATCAAATATAAAATAGTAACGATTTTCAATAATAACTTTGTCAATTATTGTACCGCATTTTTCTTCTTTTTTACATGATATCAATGTTAAGGCTAATATTGAAAAGAAAATTTTATAGTCCCTAAGATTAATCATGTTATGCATTTAATTTATAGAACAAATAATTCATTTCAGAGGCAATTTTTTCAGAAGTTTTTTTGTAATCATTTTTTTCACTTTTTGATTTATCGTATTTTTTTGGGTCTTCATATGGAAGATAAAATTTAATTTCAGATCCCTCGACAAAAGGACAGGTCTTTTCTGCGTCAGAGCAAGTCATAATTGCGGCGAATTCATTTTTTGGATTTTTAAAATCATAATAAAATTTTGAGAAATAATTACCAAGATTTACATTTTTAAACTTTATAGAATAAATGGGGTTATTACACTCTTTAAAACTAATATTGAAACCATAATCTCTTATATTATTCACCACACTTTTGTATACTTCTGTTTCAACAGTACCTCCGGAATAAGCCTCACACCTTATATTGTAATAATTAGAAAAAAAAGTTGCCCAAAACTGGCAAAATTGACTTCTTCTTGAATTGTGAGTGCATATAAAATTTAGCTTAGAAATTTTATTTTCAGATCTTTTTTTATTTATGTAATTGACGATTTCGTTTAAGACAATAGCCCTTTTATTTGAAACTTTCATTTCAAAAATCATGTCAACTATTTTTATATCTGTTAGCATTTTGGAATACTAGTTCAAATTAAATATAATTATACTCCTAATTTAGATTAATTAAAAATATTGTAGATTATAGGAACTTTAATTTTCCGTAAATTATTTTAAAAAATGAAACAAATAGCTGTTATAGGTTCAGGAACAATGGGTATAGGAATTGCTCATGTTATGGCTCAGTTTGGGTTAAAGGTAAGTTTGATTGATTTGAATGAAAAAATATTAACTGAATCAAAAAAAATAATTTCCATTAATATTGATAGGCAGATTAGAAAAGGAGTCATCAATGTGAAACAAAAAAAAAATATATTATCAAACATAACATTTACTAAAGAATTTAATGAATCTGTTAAAAACGTAGAACTAGTTGTTGAAGCCGTTCCTGAAAATTTTAAACTGAAAAAGAAGTTAATTAAAGATTTAGATTCAATATGTAAAAGTGACGTTATAATCTCATCCAATACGTCTTCATTGTCTATATCAAGACTAGCAGACAAAGCTCGTTACTCAGAAAGGATAATAGGTATGCATTTTATGAATCCGGTTCCAGTAATGCCATTAGTTGAAATAGTTGTTGGTACTAATACAAGCAAAAAAACCACCGATTCAATTAAAGCTCTAACTAAAAAAATTAATAAATCTCCTTTACTCGTTATGGATTCTCCTGGTTTCGTTTCAAATAGAATTTTACTTCCAATGATAAACGAAGCAATTGAAACCTTATCGCAGGGTGTTGCAGATGTCTATAGTATTGATCAAATAATGAAACTAGGGATGGGACACCCTATGGGCCCTCTAAGGTTAGCAGATTTAATAGGTTTGGATGTATGTTTATCGGTTTTGAAAGTCTTAGAAAATGGTTTTGGTGAGAAAAAATATTCACCAAATCAATTACTTATCAAAATGGTTAAAGAAGGTAATTTGGGATACAAGACTAAAAGGGGTTTTTATGGATACGATAAAGATTTAAAAAATCCATATCCAATCAAATTTACCACATAATTGATTAAAAAATTTTATTATGCAAGAATAATACTTAAATTTAAATAAAATAAAATATTATAAAAAAGTATGAAGGTTCTGGTATGTATTAGTTGTGTTCCCGATACAACATCAAAAATTAGTTTTATTGAAAATGAAACTGAGTTTGATAACTCGGGTGTG
The DNA here is from genome assembly GCA_045561795.1 of Flavobacteriaceae bacterium. Taxonomy (GTDB): domain Bacteria; phylum Bacteroidota; class Bacteroidia; order Flavobacteriales; family Flavobacteriaceae; genus TMED96. The sequence continues at coordinate 17,155 of JBJKWZ010000004.1, read as the reverse complement.
CAGTACATCATAAATCCTAATGACGAATTTGGTTTAACTCGAGCTATCTGGATGAAGCAGAAGCAAAGCTGTGAAGTACATGCTATTTGTGTTGGTGGGATTAATACAGATCCTATTCTTAGAAAAGTTCTTGCTATTGGTGCAGACCAAGCTTTTAGAGTTGATTCAAATCCAATGGATGCCAATCAAGTTGCAAGAGAAATTTCTGGTTTTGTAAATGGCAAAGAATATAATCTAATAATTGCTGGAAGAGAATCTATCGATTATAACGGAGGAATGGTACCTGGTATGATCGCTACTTTAATAAATGCAAATTATGTCAGCAATTGTGTAAGTTTGGAAGTAAGTCAATTAAATTTCAAAGCAACTAGAGAAACTGATGGAGGCAAAGAAGAAATATCTGGAACCCTACCGTTAGTAATTGGTGGCCAAAAAGGACTTGTTGAAGAAAGTGATTTGATAATTCCAAATATGAGAGGTATTATGATGTCCAGAAAAAAACCCTTGACGGTTATTGAACCTAAATTTCAAAAATCCCAAACAAAAACAGTGAAATATGAAAAGCTTCCACCAAAAGGTGAAGTAAAACTTATAAATCCAGAAAATATAAATGATCTGATAGATTTATTACATAATGAAGCAAAAGTAATTTAGTATGGCGATTGTAGTTTATTTAGAAACTGAAAATGGGAATTTCAAAAAAAGTGCTCTGGAGGTATCTTCATATGGAAGGAAATTAGCCGATCAAACAAAAACTAACTTACATGGTATAGCGTTTAATTCGTCAGATCCTCATAAAATTCAAAAATATGGAGTTGAAAAACTAATCAACATAAAAACTGACCACGTGTTTGATGCAAGAATCTATTCTGATTTATTGTGTAAAAATTTTAAAGAACTTGAAGGAACAATTTTTATAACTGGGTCTAGTGCGGACTCACGTTATATTTTTCCTATTGTATCAATTTATTTGGATGCAGGTTATGCTACCAATGTTATTGAATTTCCTACCACTATTTCCCCATTAGTTTTAAAAAGAAGCGCATTTACAAACAAGGGATTCGTATTTACAGAACTTACTACAAATAATAAAATTATAGGGATTTTAAATAATTCATTCGGAATATTCGAAAGTGAAAGAAAACTCGAAGTAAAGGACTATATTCCTAAAAGTCTAGAGTCAAATGTTCGAGTAGAATCTATCACAGAAGATGAAGAAAAAATTTCTATAGCTGACGCTGAAATTGTGGTTTCAGGTGGCAGGGGTTTAAAAGGTCCAGAAAACTGGAGTTTACTTGAAGATTTAGCAAAAACACTTGGTGCTGCTACGGCTTGTTCAAAACCAGTCTCTGACATGGGCTGGAGACCACACAGCGAGCACGTAGGTCAAACAGGTAAACCGGTAGCATCTAATTTATATATTGCGATTGGGGTATCTGGTGCAATTCAACATCTTGCTGGAATAAATGCCTCAAAATGCAAGGTTGTTATTAATAATGATCCTGAAGCACCTTTCTTTAAAGCAGCAGATTATGGAGTTGTTGGTGACGCTTTTGAGGTAGTCCCAAAATTAATTGATGGTTTAAAAAAATTTAAATCAAGATAAAAATTAATTAGAATTCTCCATTCTAAAAACCATAAACTATTTATTAAAAATTTAAATATTATATATTTGCAGTTAACCAATTGCAATCAATGAAAAAAATACTTTTATCATTTTCATTTAGCATGCTTTTTTTAGCGACTCTTGCGGGTCAAAAAACTGTCACTGGTGTTGTTGTTGATGAAATTGGTGTTCCTTTACCAGGGGCTTCAGTAGTTGAAGTTGGGACTACCAACGGTGTAAGTACAGATTTTGATGGAAACTATACGATTGATATAAGTGAAAATTCTAGCTTAGAATTTAGTTTTGTTGGATACGGATCCATTGTAATTCAAGTAGGAGAAGAAGATAAGATAGATGTGACACTTAATCCTTCCAATGAGTTAGCTGAAGTAGTAGTCGTTGGGTATGGATCTCAAAAAAAGGTGACTTTAACCGACAACGTTGCAAGAGTAACGTCAGAGGATTTAAGCGATGTTCCGACTCCAAACTTGTTTAATGCAATCACAGGAAGAGTAGCGGGTGTACAAATTAATCAGACTAACGGTAAAGTTGAGGCTGGATTAAATTTTCGAATTAGAGGACAATCCAGTATAAGCGCTGGCTCAGACCCCCTATACGTTCTGGACGGGGTACCATTAATTAATGATAATGAGTCAAGCAACGGGGCTCCATCTAACCCGTTAATTACTTTAAATCCGTCTGAAATCGAATCTATTGACATTCTTAAAGACGCATCAGCGGCTTCAATTTATGGGTCAAGAGGAGCAAATGGTGTAGTAATTATAACAACAAAAAAAGGAAGATCTGGAGAAGCAAGCTTTAATGTTAACTTCTCAAACGGATTTAGCTCTCCAGCAAAAACAAGAGATTGGATGAATGCGGATGAATATATAGAAATTTTTACGGAGGCCGCCGAAAACGGTCTTGCATATGGCGGTTGGCCAGGTAATGGAGCTGCCTATGCAGAAGCAAGATTTGATAGATATTCTGATTACACATGGCAAGAAGGAGCTTATGATACAGATTGGGAAAAAATTGCTTTAGTAGATGGGTATACTAGAGACGCAGATATTTCAATGTCTGGAGGAAGTGAAAAAACAAATTATTATTTCTCTGTATCCTACAATGATACAAAGGGAATTGTTAGAGGTAACGAATTATCAAAAATTAATGCCAGAACTAATGTTAGTCATAATTTTTCTGACAAATTTTCGCTATCTATGAATTTGGGTTTTAATAGGTCAAAAATAGATAGAATAGCGAATGATAATGCTTTTGTAACCCCACTTCAAGCTATTGCTCAGGCTCCAATTTCTCCAGCTTTTCTCGATGGGGAACCTTTTTCAAATACCGTTTATGCAAATTTTTTACTCGAAGATAAATATGGTTTTTTCACAACTATTATTAGAAGAGCTACAGGAAAAATTTCAGGAGATTATAAAATTATTCCTAATTTAAAATTTACCTCAAGTTTTGCATTCGACTCCTTTGCTCAAACTGAAGACCAATTTAGAGGTAGCAAAACACCTTTTCAGTCTACCAACGGAGAAGGTACAGCCACTAATGTTCAAACAGAAAATTATATTTTTTCAAATTATCTAACCTATGATAAAAATTTTAGTGAAGACCATATTTTAAACGCTGTTTTAGGGACTGAATACAACGAGAGTAATAGACGCTTTACTAGTGTTCAAGGCGAACAATTTCCAACTGATGATTTTCAAACTTTGTCTAGTGCCGCAGAAATAACCTCAGGAAGCGGAAACACAACCGCCTATAGCTTTGTTTCATACTTTTCAAGATTGACTTACTCTTTTAAAAATAAATATCTGCTAAAGTTAGGACTTCGTTATGATGGATCATCTCGATTTGGAAAAAATGCTCAGTATGGTACATTCCCGTCATTCTCTGCTGGATGGATTCTTTCGGAAGAAGATTTTCTTATAGATAATGGATTAATAAATTTTTTAAAGTTTAGAGCTAGCTGGGGGCAAGTTGGGAATGCTGAAATTGGAAATTTTGCATCCCGAGGTCTATTTGGTGGGGTTTCATATAATCAACGACCAGGGATTGCTCCAATTCAGGCCGAAAATGCCCAGCTTTCATGGGAAAGTTCAGCTCAAACAGATATTTCTTTACAATTTGGATTTCTGGAAAATAAAATTTCTGGAGAAATAACGTATTATAATAAAGATACCGATAACCTGCTTTTTGACCAGCCTCTTCCACTTTCTTCTGGCGCGTCAAGTATAACAAAAAACATAGGTAGACTTAAGAACTCAGGTTTTGAATTCCTATTCGATACTAAAAATATTGTGAAGGAAGACTTTAATTGGAAAACAAGTTTTAATATTGGAATTAATACTAGTGAGGTAGTTGCCTTACCAGAAGGTAATGATGTTATAAATTCTAGAAATATTCTTAGAGAAGGCGAACCGCTTTATTCTTTTTACTTGCCTGAGTACGCTGGTGTTGATTCTCAAAATGGAGATGCTCTGTATTACTTAAATATAGAGGAAAACGGAGCATTAAATAGATCTACTACTAACGAATATACCGATGCCAAAAGGATTGTAGCTGGAAACCCACTGCCTGAACTTATTTTCGGTTTCACAAACACTTTAAACTATAAAAATTTTGATTTTACTTTAATTTTCCAAGGAGAGTTTGGAACCAGCATATACAATTCTGCTGGCAGATTTCAGTCAGCAAATGGCGATTGGTTTGATAATCAAACAAAAGATCAACTAAACAGATGGCAAAATCCTGGGGACGAGACAGATGTTCCTCAAGCAAGACTTGGATGGTCAAATGGAACTGGACATTCAACAAGATACCTTGAAGATGGCGATTTTATCAGATTACGTAATCTTACTGTTGGATATAATTTTCCAGAAAAAATTAATGAAAGATTGAATTTAAAAAATGGCAGGGTCTATTTGTCAGGATTTAATCTTTTAACGTTTACAAATTATTCTGGATATGATCCGGAATCTAGAACAGATGCTGGTGGAATTGGACAAGTATTTTATTCAGCTCCTGCGGCAAGGACAATATCAATTGGTTTAAACTTGGGTTTTTAATTTAATTATGAGAAAAATAAATGAAACTTTAAAAATAATTATTTGTTTGACCTTATTGTCTTGCGATCAAAAGTTGGATATTGAACCAGCACAAAGTATATCAGTGGACAAAGCCCTTTCGGAAGAAAATACCATTAAAAATATATTAATTGGTACTTATGAAGAAGCTGGTCAAAGTGCATCATTTGGTGGCCGAAATCATGTTATATCTGATTTGCTTGGTGCCACCGGTCAGATATCGTGGGAGGGAACATTTTTAGAGCCAAGACAGATTTTCACAAAAAATATTTTAGTTGATAATTCATTTGTTGAGGGATTATGGCAAAATTCATACGAAGTGATAAATCAGGCAAACTTAGTTATAGATAACATAACTGTAATAAATCAAACAAATGAAAGTAATAGAGTTGAAGGTGAGGCCAAATTTCTTAGGGCTCTCGCTTATTTCGATCTAGTAAGACATTTTGGAGGAGTACCTTTGCGAACAGAAGGAATTGTTGATTACAGCTCCGATCTTAACATACAAAGAAGTTCTGAAGATGAAATCTATAATCAAGTTATTTCAGACTTAAATGACTCATACAACTTACTACCTCCGTCAAATGATTTTTTTGCAGACAAATATGCAGCTAAAGCTTTACTTGCAAGAGTATATCTTCAACGTTCAGAGTATAGCGATGCTCTGGATGCTGCTCACGATGTAATTATAAATAGTGGTCACGAGTTAGCTGATACTTTTGCGGGTGCATTTAATAACGATGTTGACGGAGTTGAAGATATCTTTGCCTTTCAAGTAACTAGTCAAGGAGGAACCAATCAGTGTATTATATTTTATGCTTCTCAATCAAATGGAGGAAGGCAGGGAGATATTACTTTACAACCACCTTATTTTGAACTATTTGGAAACGATTTAAATGATGCGAGGTATTCTTTCAACTATGTTAGTCCAGATAATGGAGGAACTCTTACTTCAAAATTCACAAATCAGTATGGCAATGTGCCGGTTCTAAGAATGGCAGAGATGCACCTAATTAGAGCTGAATCAAATTTTAGACTTTCCAGTTCTAAAGGTATGACACCCCTTTCTGAAATAAACAGTTTAAGAGCGAGATCTAACGCCAAACCTTTATCAGAGCTTAGTATTGATACAATTTTTAATGAAAGGCAGCTTGAGCTTGCCTTTGAAGGTCACCTTATACATGATCACAAAAGACTTGATAAAAATGTTGGAAACCTTCAATCTAATGATCCAAAATTACTACTGCCCATTCCACAAAGTGAAATGGACAGTAATTCAGAAATGGTACAAAATCCAGGGTATTAAAAAACCCTCTATACAAAGGGTTTTTTTAATTTAATATTGCCTTTATAATTTGGTGCTTATTTCTTCTATGAACGTAAGTCTTTCAGTAGTTCTGCTATACATCTCAAGAGCATCGTTATAAACTCTAGCGTCTTTTCGATATGCATTCCATCCGAACATTTCATTGTATAAGTCTTCAAGATTTTTATCTGTGCCTTGAAATTCTCCCATTTCTCCAAATTTATCAAAACCTCTACATATTATAAATTCATTGGTATTACCACCCGACATAACTTTAAATATTCCTGTAATTCCTGTAAAGTTGTTTTTTTCTCTTACCATTTTCATTCTCTGTAAGAAATTATAAACATCTTGATCATGGCCAGGTTTAATAAATCTTCTTGAGACATACATGTGTTTGAAAGTAGTCTCAGGATTCCAGTTATGAGATACTGCAACCAATCTTCTCCAAACCTTCCATCCAGTTTGTTTCTCAATATACTGAGAAACATTGTCTCTCCAGTATTTTTGCTGTTTACCATTTGGATTTTGATTGTTCATAAAATCCCAGTCTTTATATCCAACAACTCTTTGATATTGACCTTGTTTTTCCCCATCTCTGTACTGAAAAGTAAAAATGGCGTCTTCAGCAGTTTTATTAAACATTCTCGTTTTTTTTGCAGCTGCTTGCTCAAATTTTTCAGACATTCCTTTTTTTACTTTTAAATCATAAGACATCCATATTTCCTGTGCTTGTATGTTTATGATAGATAATACAAATAAACAGATTGATAAAATAATTTTTTTCATTTTAAATTGATTTATAGTTAATATATATTAAATTAAAAAATAAATTGAATATTTGACCTCCATACAATTTTTTATTTACCTTCAAGAAGAAATAATCTTCTCTAGACTTGAAAACTAAACCATCATTTAAGGATATAGTTGACGCAAAAAACAGAATTAGTAAGTTTATTGTTGATACACCAATTATTTCATCTTCAATATTAAATGATTGGTTAGGTCACAATATATATTTCAAGGCAGATAGTTTTCAAAAAATTGGAGCATTTAAGTCTAGAGGAGCCAGTAATGCTATTTCATGGCTTGTAGAAGAGGATAAAAAACCAAAAAAAATAGTTGCAAACAGTTCTGGTAATCATGCTCAAGCTGTCGCCTGGGCTTCACGTCAATTTGGAATACCATCAACTATTTTTATGCCTGAATATGCATCCAAAATTAAAATTCAAGCAACTAGATCGTACGGTGCTGAAGTTGTGCTTTCACCCACCAGAGATGAATCTGATGAGAAAGTAATTAATGCTTCAAGAGATGAAGATGTCTATTGGTTACCACCTTTTAACAACAAGCAAGTAATTGCTGGACAGGGTACAGCGACTCTTGAGGCACTTGGAAAACTAAAGTCTGTCGATGCAGTTTTTGCGCCTTGTGGTGGTGGGGGACTTTTATCTGGAGCTCTTATTACTGCTAGACAGCTGTGTCCTTCTGCAAAAGTAATTGGTGCAGAACCTTTAAATGCAAACGACGCTGTTCAGTCCGTTAGATTGAATTCAATTCAAAGGCTAAAAGGAATTCCCGATACAATAGCTGACGGGGCAATGACGATGGCAATAGGGGATATAACTTTTGAATTTCTAAAAAAATTAGATGAATTCTATGAGGTTGATGAAGATAGAATTATTTATTGGACGCAGTGGTTAAATCACATGCTCAAAATACAAATCGAACCTACTTGCGCAATGACAATGGAAGCCGCCTTTAGATGGTTGAAAAAACAATCGAAAAAAAAAGAAATTCTTATTATTCTATCTGGAGGCAATGTAGATGACAAGACAAGAAGGAAAATTTGGAAACAAAACTACCTTAACACTATGCCAAAAGATCTTTAAGTATTTTTTATGGTGAAACAGAATTAATTAATTTTTTGTTTTTTTCAAGCCTTTCATTTAATTCTTTTAATCTTAAGTGAGCGTCGTTACCAACTTCTTGATCGGATCTAGATAACATGCTATATAAGTAGTTGTATTGTGCTACTAGCATTGGCTGCATGTACGTCCCTTCCTTGGTTGTCATATCCTCTTGAGCTTTTAAGACTAAACTTTTCTCCCTTTTGTTCAATTTTCTTTCCGAAAGCATTTTTTCAATTTTATTTTCCAAATTCTTAGCTTCCGAAATCTTCTCAACAACTTTAAGCTGAAATAATTCTAAATTTCTAAGATCCTGATTTGAAACAGACAATTTTGGATCCTTGCTTATAATAAATTCTGTTACTAACTTTTTCTCACCTAAAGACAAAACAGCTTTATATTTTCCAGGACAAACAAGAGGTCCATTTTTATAAGATTTATTCTCATCTTTATCCCAAGATCCTCGGTGCTTCATATCCCACCTAAATCTGTTTAAACCAGATTGAATTTTCAAGCTTTTTGTAGTAATAGTTTCGTATTGACTCAATTCCATATTATAAGATGTGTCAGTTATATCCTCACCCGATGAATTTGAAAATGAATTTATTAGATTATTGTCTTTGTCATAAAATGAGAGATTTATATTCTCGTATGCATCACTTTCTAGATAATAATCCAAAACCACACTAGATTGAGGGTAAAAATTATTTGAATTACTTGATGCTCTATACCTATATCTGAAAGTTTCTGAAGGTTTAACTAGATAGGGTTTATCAACTTCATAATCGTGGTGTAAAAAATTAACTCTATCTAAGATCCAAAAAGATCTACCCATAGTTGAAAGAACAATATCATCTCTGTGAACTTTAAGATCAGTTATGGGAGTAATTGGAAGATTTTGTTGAAATGACTCCCAATTTTCTCCTCCATTTCTTGAAATAAATATTCCAAACTCCGTACCAGCATATAATAACCCTTTTTTGTTTGGATCTTCTCTAACCACTCTTACAGGAAAGTCTGAGGGAATACCTTTTGTTATTAATTTCCAGGTCTCCCCATAATTGATTGTTTTATATATGTAAGGAGACCAGTCTCCAAGCTGATATCTCAAAACAGTCACAAATGCAGTACTCTGTTCGTGTTTTGATGGTTCAACAGAATCTACTCTACCTCCTTTTTTTAAACTCTTTGGAGTAACATTTTTCCAACTTTCACCACCATCTCTTGTAATATGAATTAGTCCATCATTGGATCCAACCCAAATCTGCCCTTTTTCAATGTTAGATTCTCTAATAGAATAAATAGTACTATAGAATTCTTCTCCGGTCACATCTCTTGTAATTGGCGAACCTGAAATTACTTGCTTACTTGGGTCAAACTCAGTGAGATCAGGGGAAATTTTTTCCCATGTAATCCCTTGGTCTTCAGTTTTGTGAACAAACTGGGACCCATGATAAATAACCTTTTCATCGTGAGGTGAAATATGAATTGGTGAGACTCTTTGGAATCTAAACTTAAGATCTTTTGGGTTGTGTCCATACATATTAGCTGCTCCAACATAAAACTGCTTTTCTTGTCCTGTTTCTTTATTGTAAACTCCAAATTTTCCTTTGCAATTTGAATAAACTATGTTTGGGTTTATTGGATTTGGAACAGCAGGTCCTGTTTCACAGCCTCCAGTTTGCATGATCCAAGCATTAGGTCCTGCTTGCATTGGATAAGGGGGAAGACTGGGAACTGAAATAGTAGTTGAATTATCTTGTTGACCACCATAGAGCCAATATGGATACTGGTTATCAACTTCAACTTGGTAAATTTCTGCTGTTGGTTGGTTAAATTGAGTGGTCCAACTTTTACCACCATTAAAAGTGATATTAGCTCCTCCATCGTTAGACTGTATCCATATGTTGGTGTTGTTAGGGTTAATCCAGATGTCATGATTGTCACCATGAGGAGTTCTCATTATTTTCCAAGTTTTACCTGCATCATTGGACATCATAAATCTATTTGCATTGGAAAAAATAATATCTGCATTTTTTGGATCGGCCTCTAGATTACAATAATAAAAAGGTCTATTAACCAGTTCTTTTCTGTAGCTCATGGCTGAGAAGTTTTTTCCTCTATCGTATGATGTATAAACACCACCTTTCCCGTTTTCAGCCTCAATTAGGGCATAAAGTCTGTTAGGGTCGGCAGCAGTCGTTGCAAGATCTATTTTACCAACTAATCCTTTGGGAAGTCCCTTTTTTAATTTCTTCCAAGTTTTACCCGCATCTAAAGATTTGTAAATGCCCCCTTCTTCTGATCCACTAATTATTGTCCATGGTTTTCTCTCCCCTCTCCAAGAAGCTGCATATATTATATTTGGATTATCGGGTGATATTTCAATATCAACAATACCTATTTTGTTAGAAATAAAAAGAATCTTTTCCCACGTTTTCCCTCCATCTGAAGATTTATACAATCCCCTTTCTTCATTTGGTTGGAAGGGTTGCCCTATAGCAGCAACATATACTATATCTGGATTGTTTGGATCCGTTTCTACAGCACCAATCTGTCCTACATTTTGAAGACCAATATGTGACCATGATTTACCCTCGTCCATTGATTTATATACTCCTTTTCCAACAATTACATTGGATCGAATCCCATCGGATCCAGTACCAACATAAATTATAGATGAATTTTTTTGATAAACTCTGATTGCTCCTATAGAAGGTGATTTAAAGAAACCATCACTTATATTATTCCAATTCAAACCAGCATCCGTTGATTTCCACAAACCTCCGCCAGTTGTGCCCATATAAAATGTGAATTGATTATTATTTACACCGCAAACTGATGTTACCCTACCTCCTCTAGTGGGCCCAACATTTCTATATTTTAGTTCCTTGAAAACAGGAATGGATTTGTCATCAGGTAAAGATTCTTGCCCTTGAAGATTGAGATATAAAAAAGAAAATATTACAAGATTTATCTTTAAAAAATAGTTTATCATGATTTCTATGAATTTAAATAATTTTTCTAATACACTTAAAGTTAAGGTTTTATATAAAAGTTAACGGATAATTAAATAATTAATTCTTATTTAACTATAAACTTTTGAAGATGCACAGGGAAAATCACTTTTGTTTTGGGAGAGACCTCACTTACTTTTTTTCGAAAAGGGATTAATTTATTTTTTATACTAATTTCTTGAGAAAAACTGTAAGGCATTCTAAAATTATCCCAGTGAGTCGGTATAACCACCTCTGGGAAATCAGTCACGGTTAACAATCTTTCGTCATATTTATACATATTAAACCTAGAAAGATTAACTCCAGCTAATAATATATCTGGGTCAAGACCTTCTATTTCTCTTTCGATAAAGTTCATAGATCCCATAGTTAAGACTTTTTGATTATTTATTCTTAGCATAAACATTAAAGATCCTCCTTCAATAAATTGATTTATCCTCAAGGGTGCCACTACGTCGCCGCTTTTGTAAGTTTCTGAACTAAAGTAATGTTTGTCGGCTAATGCAGAGTGTATTCCAGGGATTACACGAACAGAGAATCCTTCAAATTGATAATCTTCCCCTCCTTTTACAATGTAAAGTTTATCTTTTTTAACTCCGTAGGCTTCCAATATAGAAATAGTTGTTTCCGTTCCAATAATTTTGGCCCCTGTTAATTTTGCAATAAAAGGGACATCAGCAAGATGATCAAAATGTGAGTGATGAATAAAAATAAAATCTGCTTTTTGAATAATTTTTTTAATTAATGTTGTATCCGATTCGTATATGTCCGTTCTTTTAAAACTCTTTCTTTTGTCTTTAGTGTCTGTATCAGAATTTTTGTTACCTGAAGGAAGTTTTATTGAGGACTCACCTAATTTTATTCTCGAAATATATGGATCAAGTAAAATTGTAGTTTTACCATCCGTAATTTCAAAACCAGCCGTTCCAAAATATCTAAATTCTAGTGAACCTTTCACATCTTGCGATAAAACATTAAAGTGAAACCCAATCAAAAAAAATAAAATTAATTTTTTCATCAAGTCTATCTGTTTTTATTTATGTAATAATAGTTCAAATCATCCGAATTACTCTCAATTATGTCCAAAAAAGAGTCACCATTTAAGTCAAAGGCTTTAATATCATAGGTGTTAAAATTTTCTTTTTTAATTAATTCTTTTTTCCATCCCTTTTTTCCTAGATTGAAAAAAACTGAATTAGGACTTTTTGAGTTCCCTACCACTATGTCGGGGTCTCCATCATTGTCAAAATCTCCAACATCAAGAGAGTAAGATAAATCATTTCCTTTATCAAATTGATCGGATGTATGGTAGTTCAAACTTTTATCGCCGTAAAAAATTGTGTTAGGAGCATTGATATTAGCACAAATAATGTCATAAAAATTGTCATTATTTATATCGGCAACTTCAACTGCTCTAGTATTTTCATTTTCTCTTCCAAAAGCAATTTTTTTATTGAAATTTAATTTACCATCATTTAAATAAATAAAGTTTTGTTGGCTATCTCTATTTGCTAAAACTAAATCAATATCTCCATCAAAGTCTATATCAATTGCCTCAACATCGATTGTTGAATCTGATTTTGAACCAAAAACCAAAACTTGATTGAAATAACCATTTCCATCATTTAAACATATTTCATTTATATAACCTCTATTTGTAATGAGAATATCTAAATCATTATCTTGGTCGATGTCTGACAACACAATGTTTCTGGTTGGTGAGTTCATGCTTCCAAAATTTCCTTTAAATTTAAAATTCCCTAAACCATCATTTTCATAAATTTTATTTGGAGCTCTGTCGTTTCCAACAGCAATATCTAGATCTCCATCGTTATCAAAATCACCTAACTCTGTTGAATAACTGGTACTACTCATGGCGCCTAAATTCATTGAAACTGTAAAAATACCACTACCGTTGTTAAAGAAAATCTGATTCTGTGCTGGCCAGTGTCTTCCGTTTGCAACAACGATATCTATATCTCCGTCACCATCAATATCTCCTAAATCCAGGGAGGCTGTTTTTAGTTTTAAGTCACCAAGTACCAAACGATTACTAGATAGAAAACTACTTTCAGTATTATTTGCTTGAGAAGCACATTCAAAAATGAAAACTAGAAAAAAGAAATTTTTTAAAATCTGTTTAGTTCTGTTCAACATGTTGACCATAAAAAAATTTAATAAATTCATTTTTCATTATGTTAGATTAAGAAGTCATAGTCATCTGTTACTCAATTTAGTTATATATTTATCAAATATGTATAGATATTCATTTATAATTTTTGTGTTTATTTTTTTTAATTGTTCTGACAATAAAAATAATTTTTCAACTAGTAAAAAATATGTCAATGGCATCGAGAAAAAAGTAGAAATTTTCAGGGATAATTGGGGAATCAATCATATATATGCAGAGAATCAAAACGATTTATTTTTTGCTCAAGGTTATGCCGCAGCGAAAGATCGCTTGTTTCAATTTGAAATATGGAGAAGGCAAGCATTGGGCAATTTATCAGAAATCTTGGGATCTAGAGAACTTGACAGAGACATTGGGGTTAGGTTATTTAAGTTTAGAGGGAACATAGATGATGAATTAAATCATTATCACCCGGAAGGTAAACAAATTATAGAGTCTTTTGTAAGTGGGGTTAATGCATATATTGACGAAATTTTAAAAACTCCAAAAAAGCTTCCGTTACAATTTAAAATGTTAGGAATCAAACCTCAAAAATGGACTCCAGAGGTTGTGATATCTAGACATCAAGGATTATTAGGGAATATTGGACAGGAGCTTCAAATTGGCAGAGCAGTTGCAATTCTTGGCGAAAAAAAAGTTAAGGAACTTTTATGGTTTCACCCTAAAGAACCTAAAATAGAACTAGATAAAAAAATAAATAAACAATTATTATTTGAAAACATATTAAAGCCATATTTTGATTTTAGAAAAGATGTTAGGTTTAAAAAAGAAGATCTAGTAGAAAGGTATCGAGATAAAGAATCAAGGGGAATTGCGGATGTTATAAATCATAAAGCTGAAGATTCATTACAAATAGGGAGCAACAACTGGGTTGTTAGTGGTTCAAAAACCAAAGATAAAAATACGTACATGGCAAACGATCCTCACAGAAAGGTTGCGGTACCCTCACTAAGATACATGGCCCATTTGATTGCACCAGGATGGAACGTCTTAGGGGGCGGTGAGCCTGAAATACCAGGGATATCAATAGGACATAATGAATTTGGAGCTTGGGGCCTAACTGTTTTTAGAACAGATGGTGAGGATTTATATCAATACAAATTAAACCCTAAAGATCCTTCTAAATATTGGCACAAAGGGAAGTGGTTAAAATTTAAAGTCATTGAAGAGGAGATTCCAGTAAAGGGGGAAAGTCCAAAAAAAATTGAATTGAATTATTCAATTCATGGCCCAGTCACATATATAAATAAAAAAAAATCTGTTGCATTTGGTGTTCGATGTGCATGGCTTGAAATTGGAGGATCTCCATATCTGGCCTCATTAAGAATGGATCAAGCGAAAACATGGGAGGAATTTAGAGAAGCTTGTAATTATAGTAATATCCCAGGGGAAAACATGATATGGGCAGATAAAAATGGGAATATAGGTTGGCAATCAGTAGGGATTGCCCCAATAAGAAGAAACTTTAGTGGATTAGTACCTGTACCTGGAGATGGGAGTTATGAATGGGACGGATATTTACCTATTATTGAGAAGCCACATGTAAAAAATCCATTTAATGGATTTTTTGCGACAGCGAATCAAAATGTAATTCCAAAGGATTACAAAAAATGGGATGCAATCGGATTTTCTTGGTCTGACCCTTACCGAGGAGAAAGAGTAAATCAAGTTTTGTCTGAAAATGATTCTCTAACAATGAAAGATATGATAGATCTGCAGGTAGATGTTACATCTCTACCAGCTAAAAAACTAATTCCATATTTAGATAATATTGATTTAAATGTTGAGCAAAGTGAATTTAGAAAAACATTAAAAAACTGGAATTACAAATTAACTCCTAACTCCGTTGAGGCATCTATTTATGTGTTTTGGGAAAATAAAATTAAAGAAGAAGCATCAAATACTTTTGTTCCAAAAAAAGCCAGACCATATTTGAGTAGCATTCAACTTAAAAGAATAATCGATATCCTCGACAATCCCACCGAAAATTTCTTTGGTAAAAACCCTATTAAGGAAAGAAATAAATTTATAAAAAAAACATTTGAAGAATCCGTAATGGATTTAAAAAATATGGCTGGAAATGAAACTTTGAATTGGGAATACGGTCAAAAAAACTTAAAACATATAACTCTCAATCATGCTTTAGGTTTAGTTTCTAACATTAATTATTCTGATAGTTTAAATCTTGGACCTCTTCCTAGAGGAGGTAATGGATACACGCCTAATTCTACAGGTAACAATTTAAATCAATCTAGTGGAGCCACCTTTAGAATAATAACTAATAGTGGAGACTGGGATAAGGCTGTTGGCACCAATTCACCAGGGCAGTCAGGGGACCCTAGTAGTCCATTTTATAAAAATTTATTCAAATCATGGGCTCAAGATGAATACTTTCCTCTTTATTATTCTAAGGATAAAGTTTTGACCTCAACTTATAAAAAAACAATTCTTTTACCAGGGTCAAACTAAAGTGTGATGGATTCCAAAATTAAACCAAAGATTTTAGTTGACGCTGTAATCACATGGGTTGATGGATCAGATAAAGATTTATTAAAAAAAAAGTCAGAGTATTTAAGTAGTGAAAAAGAAAGTAAAATCCAAAATGTAAAAACCAGGTACAACCAAGTAGGAGAAATCGAATTCGTAATAAAGTCCATAATCAAATTTGCTCCGTTTATTAATAATATTTTTATTGTAACTGACAACCAAAGTCCAAAGATAATTGATGATTCAAATAGTTGGAGAAAGGAGTACAGAGATAAATTAAAAGTGGTAGATCATAAAGTAATTTTTAGAGATTTTACAGAATTTCTTCCAACATTTAATAGTACAACAATTGAAACAATGCTGCATTACATTCCAAATTTGTCAGAACATTTTATTTATTTCAATGATGATATGTTTTTAATTAAACCAACAAAGATTTCGGATTGGTTTAAAGATGGGAGACCAATTGTCTCTGGTAAATGGAAAAAACTCCCTCAAAAAATTTGGTATTACCAATTGAAATATTTGTTGTTTCCTTGGACTTTAAAAAGGGCTGGTTTTAAATATTCCCAGGCTCATTCTGCACAAATAGCTGGATTTAAAGAAAAATATTTTCTTACCCATCATAAGCCAAGACCCCTTTTGAAATCTCACTTTTTTAATTACATATCAGAGGAAAAAAAAGATTTAACAGATCAAATAAAATATAGATTTAGAAATTATAAGCAATATTATTCTTATTCTTTAGTTTGGCACAAGGCCATAAAAAACCAATCTCTTATTCTAAAAGAAAACAATGATTTATTGGAAAT
This sequence comes from Flavobacteriaceae bacterium, assembly GCA_045561795.1. Classification (GTDB taxonomy): domain Bacteria; phylum Bacteroidota; class Bacteroidia; order Flavobacteriales; family Flavobacteriaceae; genus TMED96. Next base: position 725 of record JBJKWZ010000004.1, on the reverse strand, counting down.
CCACCGTCCTCATAAAACTGGATCTAAAAGAGTCATTTCACTTTTGGATAAAAATGAATCTGACAATTCAGTTTTTGCATTAAATATTCAAAGTTTGGATCTTGTAAATGCTAATGATTTAAATATTATTTTGAATTGGTTGAAAACTAAAACCAAAATTAATTTGAAGTGATGATTTTTTCTAATGCCTTATATGCGCTAGATAAATTTTCAGTTATATCAGAAGCGATTAGAGAATTAACATGTGATTTTTTAACTGCTATATCAGCTGACAAACCGTGAAGGAAAACTCCAGAAATCATTGCATTGAACGGTGTATAATTTTGAGCTAAAAGCCCTGTTATAATACCTGTTAATACATCTCCTGAACCTGCAGTAGCCAGACCAGAATTGCCAGACGTGTTTATATACAGCTTCCCCTTTGAATCAGTCATTGTTGTATAGGGACCTTTTAAAACGATATTCAATCCATATTTTTTACTAATTCTCCTTTGCAGCATTATCTTTTCATTTGAGTTTTCAAAGTTTCCAGCAAATCTTTTGAATTCTCCAATATGAGGAGTCAAAATAGATTCCCTAGGTAGTTTTTCAAATAGACCCTTATCCTTTGATAAGATATTTAAACCATCTGCATCAACTACAATTGGATAATGCACCTCACTAATTATCTTTTTAAAATTTTCAATTACTTGTTTCGAAGTTCCAAGACCTGGTCCAATTCCAAT
>JBJKWZ010000003.1:0-82655 GCA_045561795.1 Flavobacteriaceae bacterium | reverse complement strand
AAAAGAAGAGGGCCAGATTTAGAGCTTGAGATAAATAAAATTGGTAACAGACCATCTGGAAAAGTTGATGTAAAAAATCATTTGGTCCAAAGGGCAATTGCAGCAACAAACTATATGGGAGCTAAACCAAGGTTGACTATAGGGTCTACAAATTCAAATACACCAATTTCAAAAGGAATACCAGCTGTAACCATTGGAAGGGGAGGTGATGGTTCTAAGGCACATGCTTTAGATGAATGGTGGCTAAATAAAGATGGTTACAAATCCATACAATTGGCCCTCCTAATTTTATTGTCTGAAGCTGGATATTAGTAAATTTTTTTATAATTTTTTCTACTTAAAATAATTTTACAATAGACATAACACTGAGAATTATTTATTTAAAGGCTTCTTTATTGATGAGAGTTTAAAAAAAATACTAAAATTTTATATAGTTAACAGAAACTTTAAAAAAGTACTTTTCTAAATATATTTATATACTCTTGATTAATTAATTTAAAATAAAAAATGAATAGAAGAAGCCTTTTAAAGTATAGCGGTCTTTTTGGAATTGGATTTGTATCCTCACCAGAAATTATTTGGTCCAATGCCATAAATAAATCCATCAATAGAAAAAATGAATTTATTTTAAAAAACAATATAATGGCTGAATATGGTCCTCCAAAAATGCCAAAGCTTTCTTCACTAAAAGCAAGACTTCATTGGAATGAAAACCCGTATGGTCCAAATCCTAATGCTATTAAAAAGTTTAATTATTATTCATCAAAAGGTAATTTTTATTCTTGGGATATTTTAAAAGATTTTGTTAAAAAAATTGCTTTAAAAGAGGGTGTCAAATCCCAAAATGTTATGACTGGGCCGGGTTCATCGGATCTTTTAGAAAAAGTTGCGTTAGTTGTTTTTCAAAATGGTGGAAACGTAATTGCTGCTGACCCATGTTATATGTCATTAATTAATGTAGTTAACTCTATTGGTGGCAGCTGGAAGTCGGTAAAGTTAACTAGAGAGTACGAACATGATTTAGACAAAATGGAATCAGCAATCGATTCTAATACAAAACTTATTTACATAACAAATCCAAATAATCCTACTGCTACAATTACTGATTCAAAAAGGCTTTATGATTTTTGTGACAGTATTTCAAAAAGAGTACCTGTTTTTATAGATGAAGCTTACCTAGAAATATCTAAAGGCGGACTTAAAAATTCTATGGTCGGTTTGGTTTCTAAAGGTAGAGATGTGATTATCACAAGAACCTTTTCAAAAATACACGGTATGGCTGGTCTAAGGTTAGGTTATATGATAGCTACAGAAGATAGGTTAAAAAAAATTAATAAAATTACAAGAGGTGGAATGGGAATTGCGGGTCCAACGATTCATGCAGCAATTGAGAGTTTGAATGATAACTATTTTTTAGAATCCAGTAAAGAAAAACTTATATCTAACAGAGAGTTTACTTTTCAAGAGCTTAAATTAAGGAACTTTAACCCAATGCCCTCAAACACAAATTTTTTGATTTTTGAATTACCAAAAAAAACTAACCCAAATTTATTTTTAGGAAAAATGTATGATGAAAGAGTTTCTGTAAAAGCTATGAATTTTTGGAATAAAAAGTGGTGTCGTGTTTCTATCGGTACAAGGGAGAATATGGAAAGATTTATAAGTGCTTTTGACAAATCCATGACCTAATTTTATGTCTTCAATTACCTCTGAAATTACAGTTTTTTTTATTTTAATTTTTTTGGGATTTCTGTTAAAATTTAAATTCAATAAACCTGATTTTAAAAATGGTTTAAGACTATATATTCTTAATATAGCTTTACCAGCTACTATTTTTATTTCAATAGTAAGTGTTCAAATTGACCCTAAATATTTATTATTTCCGCTCATTGCACTTTTTTTTAATATTATGATTTTTTTATTGAGCCCTATCATTTTAAGAATATCAAATATTATAGATGTAAGAAAAAAAAGAACCTTGTATATGCTTTTAGCTTCATTTGCACCAGGACTTTCCTGCTTTCCAATCATTAATGAATTTTTGGGTTATGAATCTTTAGCAAAAGCTTCAATTATTGATTTTGGTAATAAAGTTTTTGTATTAATCTTTCTTTTTTTTGTAGCATTCAAATTTCATAATAGTAACCAAAATAGCACAAACAATAACACTAATAAACCAATAAATACTGTATTAAAAAGCCTTTTTTTGGAGCCTATAAACATTGTTATAATTGTAGCGATTTTATTTCTTTCTTCCCGAAGTTCAATAAATGACATACCTTTTTTATTTATAGATTTATTTTCTAAAATCAAGGATACATTAACACCAGTAGTTTTAATTTTTGTAGGTCTTTCAATTGTTTTTAACAGACATGTTTTTAAAAATATTCTTCCATTGCTATTCATAAGATCTGGTTTATGTCTTTTAATATCAACAGCTTGCATACAAACTACTGGATTTACTCTTTCTGAAGACATGAAGTTATTTCTCATTTTATCGCTAAGTTCTGTCAGTTTTTGGCCTTTTCTTCATATGACTTTTGTTGATAATCTTGAAAAAAATGTTGAAGAAGAAAAAAAGACATTTGATACAAGGTATGGACTAAATTTTCTAGCTTACTCGTTACCTTTTTCTACAATTACAATTTTATCTTTATTTTCTAATGAAGAGCTACTTTTAGATTTCAATAATTTATATATAATATCTATTTCATTTATCCTGTTTGGTGTTTTTCTAACAATAACCTTTAATCCATTTAAATTTAAATCCAAAGAAAAAAAATCATTTGACAGCAGAGCTTTTAGAAGTGATATTATTGCTAATAAATTAGGTACAAGCCAAAAATAAGTTTTAACCAATTTCTTATTTTAAGATAATTATCTATTTAAAGTTAATAGCTGTCAAGCCATGCAATTATGTGCGAAATTTTAGATATCAAATTGCTAGGCTTTTTAGATATGTTATGGCTTGCACCCGGTATTTCAACTAAAATTGTTGGTATCTTTCTTATTTTTAGGGCGTGATATAGTTGTTTTGATTCACTAGGTGGTGTTCTCAAATCTTCCATACCTACCATCACCATAGTAGGGGTTTTGATATTTTTCACCAATGATAAGGGAGAAAAACTCCAGTATTGATTAAAGTTTTCAAATGGTTGACCGGGAAAACGGGTATTAGCGTAAGAAAAATAATTATCTGCAACTAAGGTTTTACTAATCCAATTAATCACAGGTTTTATGACTGCTGCAGCTTTAAATCTATTATTTTTTCCAATAATCCACGTGGTCATAATACCACCAGCACTTCCTCCAGTAACATATAATTTTTCTTCATGAGCAAATCCGTTTTCTATAAGATAATTTACACCGTCCATTACATCAATATAATCTTCACCTGGATAATTATGATATAATAGATTTGCAAATTCCTCCCCGTAACTAGTACTTCCTCTCGGATTTGGGTAAAAAACAATATAATCATTAGATGCATAAAGCTGAATTTCAGGTGAAAATCTATTGCCATAGTTTGAAATTGGTCCACCATGATTTTCAACTAATAATCTATATTCTTTATTAGAATCGTAATAAGGTGGAAAAGCAATCCAACCTTGGATTTTTCGACCATCAAATGATGAAGTGTAGGATATTTCTTTAATTTCAGCTAGCTCTCTATTTTTCAATAATTCGTCACTTAATTTTGTGATTTTTTTTATCCCATTAGGACTCACAACTCTAATTTCAGCTGGATGGTCAGATGTTGTATAGGTATATGCTATAGATCCATTTAAAGAAACCGAAAAAGAACCACCACCATACGGTCTGCCAATAGAAGTACCTCCTAATTGATCTGCAATTTTGATGTTCTTTTTTTGAAGACTTAAATAAGATATCTTGGTATCACCTTGAAAATCATAATTAACATATAAACCCTTTGATTTAGAATCCCAATAAAATTCGTTAATACTAGAGTCAATATTTGAACTTACTGTACTAATATTTTTTCCATCTAGAGACATTATATTTAACATTTCATTTTGGTATGTTTGAACTTTATCCTCATATCCAATATATGCGATAAATTTTCCGTTAGGTGAAACTTTTGGTTTAAAATCTGGACCATCTCTTTTTGTCAAAATTTCTATTTTTTTACTATTGATATCAACAGAAGCTATTTCAGAATTTCTAAAATCATATTCCCAGTCCGTTTTTCTTTTAGTTGTGAAATATATTTTTGAGTTATCCTTAGACCAAGAAAGATTTCCGTAATGGTTAAAATCACCGTGTGTTAACTTTGTTTCTCCTGAGCCCTCAGATGAAATGATAAAAACATGTGTAAATCCAGGTTCGATATATCCGACACCATCCTTTTCGTGATATACGCGATCGATAATTCTTGGCGTTCCAGCCCAATTTGCATTTTTTGGTTTTTTTGGTAGGTTAGCTAAAACAGGAGGATCTGATTTTACTTTCATTGTAAATGCTATTTTTTTTCCGTCTCTAGACCATGAAAGATTTGAAGGAGTACTCTCTAAACTAGAAATTTTTGCTGTTTTTGTATTGTTTAACCAGTAAACGTATATTTCAGGTCCATCATTTGTTTTTCTTACAAATGCGATGCGATCTCCATTTGGTGACCATACAGGATTAGACTCATTTCCATCGAATGATGTCAATTTTTGATGGTCTGTACCATTTGAATTTATAATCCAAAGATTTCCGATGGATTTGTCTTCAATTTTATCAAACCCCATTTTTCTGTATACAATTAGTTTTCCCGATGGACTTATCATGGGTTCAGAAGCATATTGAATATCAAAAAGATCCATATAGTCAAACCTTTTTCTTCCCTCTTGGGAAGATATTGTAGATAAATAAAAAAAGGAAAATATTATGATATAATTTTTCATAGGGGATATTAAATTTAGTATTAATTTAGATTTTTAATTTAAAGAAAATATTTTTACAATTATGTTTGCTCCAGAAAATAAAATTTACTTTGAAAAGAACGGTTATTTAGTTTTAAATGAATGTTTAACTGTTAGTGAAATAAAATACTATGATAAAATTTATGATGATTTTATAAATAACAAATTCGATACTAAAGGTTTAAGATCCGATCTTTCAGGAGCGAAAAGTGGAAAAAGGGAACTTATAACTCAAATTATGTTACCATCTAAAATTTTCCCTCAATTACTCAACAAACCGATCCATTATTATGGATTAAAAATAGCTCGTTTTCTCCTTGGTGATGATATTACTTTAGATTTTGATATGCTAATAAATAAAGCTCCTAAAACAAACAAAGAAACACCTTGGCATCAGGATGCTGCTTATTGGATTGATATGCCTGACAAAAGAGCTTTGAGCATTTGGTTCGCGATTGACAAGGCAACTTTGAATAATGGTTGTATGTGGTATACACCGGGGTCCCATTTACTGCCTTTAAGAAAACATTCTCAGCCAGTAAAAGGAGGTGCTCTACAGTGCATAGGAAATGAAAATGAATCTGCTCATGTTCCATTAAATCCTGGATCTTGCGTTATTCACCACGGAAATACTTTGCATTACAGTAGGGGAAATTCAACAAATTATAACAGAAGAGCTTTTATTTTAAATTATAGACCAAAAAAAATGGTGGAACTCGAAAGACAAAAAGGTTATGACCATACTGGGCAAAGGAAAAAAAACAAGTAAAGCTTTTTACTTTTAATTTGCAATTAAATTTTTTAAATTTAATTTAAATATTAACCATAAATCATAAATCAATGAAAAAAATTATACTATTAACAATTCTTTCAGTATGCTTTTCAAATGCACAAAGTATTCACACCTATAACTTCAAAGTAAATCCCGGAACGGAAAGTTCAGTAGGTTCCCTTTTCTCTGAGTTTCATGGAAAATACAAGAGGAAATCTGGAGGAGTTACTTTACAAAGAGTCAGATTTCTTGACGGAGTTACACACAGAATAATTGTTTACGGAAACCCAAAAGATTGGGGAACCGAAGAAAAAAGACCTCAAATGGCATGGCAAGCATACTTGAGAGGTATGAGATCATTAAGGTCTTCCGCTAAAGGTTCTTACACTGCAAAATCCATGTATTGGAAAGGTGGGGATCGTGACAAATATAAAGTAGGTAGACAATGGTTGTTTAAAGCTAATGATCCATCAAAATATGCATCTGCATATGTTAAATTTGCCAAGGCTATCGAGCCAATGATTGGTGAAAGAATGATGGGTGTAGGTAAAATTGAAATGGGTGATCTCGGGGGTGCAACGCACTATACTGTTTTCTATGGTGAAAGCATGCAAGACCTAGAAATAATGGCTGATAAGATTAGAGCTTCTAAAGCATATCAAGAGTTTATCAAAACTAATGGAGGTAGTGAAATTTTGGTTTCATACATGGTTACAGACTTGATTAGAAACTAGCAAGAATTTTAAAGATTTTATTAAATCCCTTTAACATTAGTTAGAGGGATTTTTATTTAATTATTATATACTTTTTTATAAACTAAATTTTTTTGTAATAAATTGTTAAGAATGAATCAGGAAAGGGAACATTACGGGAAAGAAGACTTTATAAATTCTCTAAATAAAATTATTAACCAAATTAAGAACTCAAATTGGTCACCAAACGTTATATTTAGTATAAACCGAGGTGGGTGTATTCCTGGTATTTATTTATCACACCGACTGAATTTGAAACATAAAGTAATTGATATCCAATTAAGGGATGGTAATAAATCACCAGATTTAAAAATTATTAATGAAAATTTCAAAGAATTTGACAATATATTATTAGTTGATGATATAAACGACTCCGGTAAAACGTTAAATATTATTTATAATTTATACAAGGATTCTTTAAAAAATATTTATAATGCAACTTTAATATATAACGAGGAAAGTATTGTTAAAACTAATTTTTACGGAAAAAAAATCAAAAGATCCGAAGATTTTAATTGGTATGTTTTTCCTTGGGAGGAGTGGTGAAATTTTAAAATTCTTATGATTGTTAAAAACAAAAATATTCTTATTTATTTAATCATTTTACATTTATTAATTACAACAACCTCAAATGCACTTGTAGTTTTACCAATTACTTTCTTGGGATATAAAATTACATGGGCTGCATTTGTTTTCCCACTTGTAGTTGTCGCAACCGACTTAACTATTCGATTAGTTGGGAAAAGGATAGCTCAAAAGACAATAACATATACATATCCGCTAGCTATCATTTTTTCTATATTGGTCGTTTTTATAGAAAAAGATTCCTTAAATATTGCTTTTAGAGTTGGATTTGCTAGTGCAACTGCTTATGCCCTAGGAATTATAATTGATATTTTTGCATTCCAACAAATACGAAATAATTACAAATCATGGTGGATAGCACCAAGCATATCTACCGTCATTTCAAACTTCATTGACACATACACATTTTTCTTCACTGCTTTTTATAAATCAAAAGATAAGTTTATGTGCGAAAATTGGATTGAAATTGCATTTAATCAAACCCTTCTTAAAATATTTATAGGAATAATATTTTTTCTTCCGATTTATGGTTTTCTCTTAAATCTATTTTTAAAGATAAGCATCAATAAAAATAAAAATTAAAATTTGCTAGCAACATCCTGAATTAGGATCGCACTTTATTTGATTTCTTTTAATATTAATTCTAGGTTTTTCTATTATGTTGCAGCTTTCTTTATCAAGACAATCAGTGAATGTTTTTATCAGCTTAAAAGTATTACCCCTCTTAAATTCAAGATTAAATTTGCAAATTGTATCTTGCTGATATTCAATTTGGATTTCTTCATCCTGAAACTTAAGAAGTTTTTCAGAATCCTGAATTATTTTTAAGATTTTAGTTGGTTCGATTTTATGATTTACGTCATTTGAATACCACAACTGCATGTTAATTAAATTATCGACTCTTAAATTACCTCCACAATCAATATATGTTTTTCTAATTATACCAATTTCAGTTATATGAAAATGAGATGGAACTTTCTCTCCTTCGGGCAATTCAAAAACAATACTTTTAAGACTTTGTATAATATTTTTAAATTCAGATATTTTCATAATTTTACAACAAAGATAATCTTCTATTTATTTAAGAAAATATAAAAAATGAAATTTAAAGTTAAAGTAATATTTAGAAAACAATACAATGCTTTTTGTAGATCTTTTGCATTATTTTTCACTATTTTTTCTTCTTTCGGACAAGATCTTAAGAGATCTATAAGTGATGTTGAGTCTAAGGTTATAAAATGGAGACACCATATTCATAAAAACCCTGAACTTTCAAATAGAGAATTTAAAACTGCCGAGTTGGTTGCAAACCATTTAAAAGGTTTGGGAATAAAAGTAAAAACTAGAGTAGCTCACACTGGTGTTGTAGGAATTTTAGATGGTAATAAGCCTGGAAAAGTTGTTGCGCTAAGGGCCGATATGGATGCATTACCTGTAACAGAAAGAAATAATCTCCCTTATAAATCCGTCGTAATATCTGAATACAATGGTAAAAAAACTGGAGTAATGCATGCATGTGGGCATGATGCTCATGTTTCAATTTTGATGGGTGTGGCAGAGGTTTTGTCAGAAAATAGAGATTTTTCTGGAACCATAAAATTTATTTTTCAACCTGCAGAAGAGGGTTATCCAGAGGGAGAAACAGGTGGCGCTTCTTTAATGGTTAAAGAAGGTGTACTGAAAAATCCTGATGTGGATGCAATTTTTGGTTTACACATAAGTTCTGGTCTTCATGTTGGAAAAATTGAATATAAACCAGGAGGAGCCATGGCTTCTTCTCAAAGATTTGTAATTGATGTGATCGGAAAACAATCTCACGGTTCATCTCCTTGGATGGGAGTTGATCCAATTGTTGTTTCTGCACAAATAATAAATGGTTTGCAAACAATCATAAGTAGAAATAGTGAATTGACAAAGGAAGGTGCGGTTATTTCGGTAGGCTCTATCCACTCCGGAATAAGATTTAATATTATTCCAGAGAGTGCTCGAATGATTGGAACAATTAGAACACTAGATAAGGGGATGAAAGAATTAATTAATAAAAGAATGTTTGAACTTGTAGAGAATATTTCCTCAGCTTATGGGGCTTCCTCTAAGTTAAAAATCACCGAGGGAGCTGCTATAACTTATAACGACCCTGATTTAACTAAAAAAATGCTTCCTACACTAAAAAAAGCAGCTGGAGAAAAAAATGTGATTTTGTCAAAAGCGCAAACTGGGGCTGAGGATTTCTCTTATTTTCAAGAAAAAGTGCCAGGTTTATACTTTTTCCTAGGAGGTACTCCTACATCAGTTCCGGAAAAAGACGCTCCATCCCATCACACGCCAGATTTTTATGTTGATGATAGTGCATTAATTCTTGGGGTAAAGACTATGAGTTACTTAGCACTGGACTTTTTGAAAAATTAGAGATTCATTAATTTAGTCTTTTTAGAACTTTAATTTTATTGTTTTGTATTTTTGAGGATGTTTAGAAAAATTGTCTTTATTTTTTTATCGTTAATATATTCAGTTGAAAAATCTTATTCTCAAGATTATTTCCCTGAAAATGCTGGCGTAAAAACATCAAATCAACCCTATAATGTTTTTATTAATGCTACGATTATAGTTTCTCCAGAAAAAAAAATAGAAAAAGGAATTTTAATTGAAAGAGATGGATTAGTTGTTGAAGTGGGAAAAAATATTGAAATACCAAAAAATTCAATTTTACATGACAAAACAGGTCAATATATTTATCCTTCTTTTATTGATCTATATTCAAATTTTGGGGTAAAAAAAGCTGAAAGATCCTCAAGAAGAGGAAGAAGTTCGCAATACAACCCTAACAGAGAAGGATTTTATTGGAATGATCACATTTTAAGTGATTACAATTTTATTAATGACTATAGTTACGATCTAGTTGAATCAAAAAAATTAAGAGAAGCAGGTTTCGGAATTGTAAATGCTCATCGAGAAAATGGTATCCATAGAGGAACAGGTTCTTTGATTGCTCTTAGTGACAGACATACTGACAACTATCGAATTATCAAAAGTAAGTCTACAGAATTTTATTCCTTTAAAAAAAGTATTAATTCAGCACAATCTTATCCTACGTCTGTTATGGGTGCTATGGCTCTTTTAAGACAATTTTTTTTGGATATAGAGTGGTATGAGCAAAAAAGTTCTAATTCCAAAGATATCTCTATAGAGGCTGCAATTCAAAACAAAAATTTACCTAAAATTTTTGAAAGTGGAGGTAGATTAAATTTAATGCGAGCACTCAAAATTGGAAAAGAGACAAATCAAAGATTTACTGTAGTTGGTTCTGGACTTGAATATTTAGATCATAAGAGAATTAAATCATATGGCAATACCATTGTTGTACCAATTAACTTCCCAAAACCCTATGATGTTTCTGATTCTGAGTTAAATGAAAAATTAACTTTAAGCCACTTAAAAGAATGGAATCAAGCCCCATCTAATCTATCTGTTCTAGAAGAAAATGATATCGATTTTGCTATAACCTCCAAGGGTCTTGAAAATATTTCTGATTTTATTCAAAATATTAAAAAAGCAGTAGCATATGGTCTATCGGAAAAAAGAGCATTGATGTCACTTACAAAAATTCCTGCAAAAGTTCTTAAAATGAATCAAAAAATAGGTGAATTAAAAAAAGGATTTTATGCTAATTTTCTTGTTACGTCTGGTCCTGTTTTTAAGGAAGAAAGTGTCATCTACGAAAATTGGATTATTGGAAAGCAACATGTATTAACACCAAATGATGTGGTTCTAAATTTAGATATTTCAGATGAAGATTTATTACAATATTTAGAAAAGGCAGAAAAGGCTGGATATTCAGTAGAAGAATTAAAAAACGTTGCCAAATTTAACGGATTATCTTCTGGAGAGATAAAAATATTAGGTAAAAGACTGACTAATGCAAAGAAAGAACTTGAATTAAAAGATGAAGCTCTTAAAAAAATTGAACCAAAGAAAAAATTTCCAGTTTTGCCAGTTACCTATCCAAATACTGCTTATGGGTTCAAAGAAAAACCAAAATATTCAAATATCCTTTTTAAAAATGTAACAGCTTGGACAAATGAAGAGGAAGGAATTCTTAAGAATATAGATGTTTTAATTACAAATGGCAAAATAAAAAAAATCGGGCAAAACTTAGAAAGTCCCAAAAATCATATTGAGTTGGATTGTACTGGTAAGCACTTGACAGCAGGTATAATAGACGAACATTCTCATATTGCTGCTTCATCGATAAATGAAGCTGGTCAAAATTCTTCTGCTGAAGTATCAATTGAAGATGTTATTGACCCAGATGACATATCAATTTTTAGAAGTTTAGCTGGTGGAGTAACCACAGCACAGATTTTACACGGTTCTGCAAATCCTATTGGAGGTCGCTCTGCCATTATTAAGCTCAGATGGGGAGAATCTGATGAAAAAATGATTTTCAAAAATTCAGATAAATTTATAAAGTTTGCTTTGGGCGAAAATGTGAAACAGTCAAATTGGGGAAGTTATTCTAGGTTTCCTCAAACTAGGATGGGAGTAGAGCAAGTTTTTGTTGATTATTTCAACAGGGCATTGGAATATGGAAAAAAATGGGAAAATTATAACTCTCTTTCAAAAAAAGCAAAGGGGACAATTGAAAAGCCTAGGAAAGATATTGAAATGGATGTGTTATTAGAAATTTTAAAAAAGGAAAGGTTTATTACATGTCATTCGTATGTTCAAAGTGAAATTAATATGCTTATGAAAGTTGCTGAAAAATTTGGAGTTCGTATCAACACATTCACTCATATTTTGGAAGGATACAAATTAGCAGATAAGATGTTTCGTCATGGAGTTGGTGGCTCAACATTTTCAGATTGGTGGGCTTATAAATACGAAGTTATAGACGCTATTCCATATAATGGGCCAATCATGACTGAAGCAGGAGTTACAGTTGCTTACAATTCAGATTCATCAGAGGTAATTAGAAGACTAAATCAAGAAGCAGCAAAAGCAGTCAAATACGGTGGTTTAAGTGAGGAGGAAGCCTGGAAGTATGTTACATTAAATCCTGCGAAGCTATTACATATAGATGACAGAGTTGGAAGTTTAAAAGAAGGTAAAGATGCCGATTTAGTAATATGGTCTGACAACCCGTTGTCCATTTATGCCAGAGCTGAAAAAACTTTTATAGATGGAAAAATATATTATGATAACAGTAAAATCGAATCAATTATAGGAGAAATAAAATTTGAAAAAAATAAAATTATTAATCAAATAAAGTTGTCAATTGGCAAAGGTCAAAAGGTTCAACCAATTGTGTCAAATACAAATAAAGAGTTTTTTTGTGAAACAATAGATAAATAAAAATGAAGAAAATATTTATACTTTTTTTTATCTCCCAACTCTTGCTTACTGCACAGCAAACCCCAGGTAGTGATCAATATGAAAGTATATTAATTGAAAATGCTATTATTCATATAGGAGATGGTTCAGTCATAAAAATGGGTTATGTTGGATTTCAAGATGGTAAAATTAAATATGTTGGAGGAATAAAACCTGAAAATAAATATGATAAATCTATAAATACAAACGGTGCTCACTTGTATCCAGGGCTAATTGCATTAAATTCAACTCTAGGGTTGGCTGAAATTGACGCAGTTAGGGCAACTAGAGATTACGATGAAATAGGTCCTTTTTTACCACACATTAGTTCTTCTATAGCTTACAATGCAGAGTCTAAAGTGGTAGAGAGTATGCGAATGAATGGTGTTCTTATCGCCCAAACAACACCAAGAGGAGGCATTATAAGTGGAAAATCTTCTATTATGCAGCTTGACGCTTGGAATTGGGAAGATGCTTTAATTTTTAAAAATGTGGGTATACATTTAAATTGGCCTACACCATACTCGTACAAAAGATCTAGCAATGGGGAAAGGACAATTGAAAAAAATAAAAACTATATTAAAAGAGTAAAAGAAATAAAGGATTTTTTTAAAAGTTCCAAGTCTTATTTACCAAACCCAAAACCAATAAATCTGGAGTACGAGGCGATGAGAAACATGTTTAATGGCGATGAAATAATTTTTCTTCATGCAAATTCATCAAAACAAATTCAGGATGGAATTCTTTTTTTAAGTTCGCTCAAAATTAAAAATATTGTATTAGTAGGAGGAATATATAGTTATAAGCAGAAAGACTTATTGATTAAAAACAAAATCCCTATAGTCCTCAAACATCCACACAATTTGCCCTCTTTCATTGATGAAGATCCAAAAATAAGATTCAGAAATGCAAAAAAATTAGTTGACTCAGGTCTCTTAGTTTCAATAGATGTGAGTGGAAGTATGGAAAGGATGAATTCAAGGAATCTACCTTTCTATGCAGGAAGCTTTTCAGCATATGGTGTAGACAAAGAAAATGCTTTAAGAATGATAACTCTTAATGCAGCTAAAATTTTAGGAATTAGTAAAAATTATGGCTCTATAAAAGTAGATAAAAGCGCTACATTTTTTATTTCAAAAGGAGATGCTTTGGATATGCGATCAAATATATTAGATTATGCATTCATTGATGGTAGAGAAGTTTCTTTGGAAAGTCATCAAACCAAACTATGGAAAAGATACCTTCAAAAAGGTAGAAATAATAAGAATAAAAGGTAAGAGATTTGAACAAGATTGATGAATTATTTTTGAGTTTTCTCAAGGATGCATTTAAATCGGTAATTAATTCGCCAAGTTCATTTTCAACGGAGGAAATTCGTTCGTTGTCATCAAAAAAAATTCAAGAAGCTTTTTCTAAAGTTAAATATGAAATTCACGGTTCTGAAAATTTACCAAGTGAAGGAAATTTAATATTTATTTATAATCATTTAAATAATCATCCATTATACTCTGTGGCTGAAAATTTTCAAATAACATTAGATAGTCATTTTATAAGTTCAATGATTATTGATAGATATTACGGCAAACCTGGAATCAGAGTGTCAAGACTTTCATTACCAAATGAAAAATTTCATAAAATTTATTATGATAAACTCGATTATATTAGGGTTTACGCAAAAAACTTTATTCCAAAAAATATAAATGACAATGAAGTTAAAAAGATTAATAATGAATTTTATGGGGAAGCGTTGCAGGATCTAAAACATGGGAATTGTCTAGTGCTAAGTCCTGAGGGAGCTTCTTATTCTTCAGACCAATCACCAGGTATTTTTAAAAAAGGTTTATTTAAACTAATTTCTAAATTACCAATTTCAACCTATGTGGTTCCAATTGTTACTCTAAATTTTGATAAACTTGCATCAAAATCTGTATTTAAATGCGAGATAAAAAAACCAATCAAGTATGAAAATATTTCCACCAACAGCGAAATAGAAATTGAAAACAGTAAGCTAAATAAAAAATACAAGATGTGGGTAAATAAAATGAAACTTTACGATAAAGATTTTTCTTTTGAAATCAAAAAACTTATGTCAAAGGTAGAAGAAAACAAAAAGATGGAAGCTCCAATAATCTTCTACGGTAGTTCTACTATTCGATTATGGAAATCTTTAAATGAAGACTTTAAAAATGAGAATGTAATTAATCTTGGATTTGGTGGAGCTTACATTGATTCATTATCAAAAAACTTTAATTCTCTAATTAATTTTATAAATCCTAAAGCAATTGTTATTTACCTGGGGGGTAATGATCTAAATTTAAATTTAAGCCCCAGGGAGATAATTTTTAAAATTAAGAAGTTTATTGAAAAAATTTATAATAGATATCCTGATACAAATATTGGATATATTACGATCAAGCCTTCTCTTGAAAGGGAAAAAAAACTATCTGACATCAAAAAAATAAATGAGGGTGTCAAGCTAATCACTAATGATTTTTCTAATCTAATTTATATTGACATGTATGAAAAGCTATTGGTAAATGGGAAAGTGACTTCAAAATTTCTTCTGCAAGACGGTCTGCATCTAAACAAAAAAGGATACAAAATTTTAACCAAAGCCGTTAAAGAGAAGATATTTAATTAGATATTTATTTTGGTCTAGCATACTTTAACCTCTTGAAAGTTTTAGGCAATGCGTAACCATCCAAACCGTTTATTGCTACAACATCACCTTTTGCGAGTTCAACCCATCCATCATTTTTTAATAAACCCTTTTTTATGAAAATAATTTCAATCGATGCTACTATCATTGAACAACCATTTTCCTTTATGTAATATTCATTTACAAATTTGCAACCAAGTTGAACTGCCGAACCTTTTACGAAAGGAGCTTCCCAGTTTTTTTTGTATTCGGATTGTAAATTGGTTTTATCGAATTCAGATGTATCTTCATCGTATTTAGCACTAGTATGATGTGCATCATCGATTTTTTCCTTAATAATATGATTGACAGTAAACACTTTTTTTTCTTTGATGTTTTTGTAGGTGTTTCTGGGTACAACATTCGGCCTAACAAAAAAACTCAAAAGAGCTGGGTTGCTTCCTAGATGAGTAATTGAGCTGAAAACAGCAACATTTTCTGTTCCTTTATTTGATACAGTCCCTAGTAAATTTGCAGATTTATAACCAGTTATACTGTTAATTAAATTTATTCTATAAATCTTATTTAAGGAATCTAGGCTTTCAGAACTGAAATAATCCACTTATGTCAATTGGTTTTTAAAATTCTCTTCGATGAAAAATAGATAAAAATAGAACATAGAAGCATCAAAACTGAGGGTAAATATTTAATTGCAGGATCGGAAATTTTAAAATGAAAATAAATGGCACCAGTCATTAAAATTGCCATCAAAAGTGACGAATAAACAGAAATCTTTGTTTTTAAAAGTCCTACAATCAAGCCTATACTAGCAATAACTTTTAGGGTTCCAACCAAATACATTATGTTTATATCAAGACCATATGCAGCAAACTCTTCAATCATATTTGTAGCATTACCTCCTCTATAAGGAGTCTCTTTATTAAAACGAAATAACCAAACATTTGTTACCAAAATGGACACTAAAAAAGAAACGCAGATATATAAAATCCTTAGCATAAACATTTATTTAATATAAAAATAATGTATGTTATAATAATATACTACTATAAAAAGTCAAAATATTTAAAACATAAATTTTTAATATTGCAATGTGATTAAAAATTTATCATACAATTCAAAAAAAAATAAGGCAGTTTTGTTTGAACTAGTTGGTAGACCTCTTTCTTTGATAGAAAGATTTAAGTTAAGGGGTATCGGTTCAAACAAGTTGGTAATAACTGATGCATCAAAAGAAATTGTAGAATTGTTAAGATTGGACAATAACATTAACTACTGTAATATCGAAATAAGAAAAAATGGTATAATAATTAGGTTTAGATCTTTACTAGAAACCTATGGTTTGATAATACCATATTATAAATTGGTAATATATAAAGGAGAATCAAAAATATATTCATTTTATAAAGACCAGCATTACGTCAAATTTTTAGTGAATAATAAAAACTCTACGCTTTTTGTAAACAAAGTCGTTAGATTAAAAACCGAGTATCAGAAAAAAATGGGATTAAATTAAATACAGTTTTCTCTAATCACAATTATATTTTGCAACAATTAAACCATCTGATTTTCTCACTTCAATAATTTTATCAAAATCTTTCAAATGAAGAAATGCAAAGTCATCACCAGATATAAATCTGTGAGGATAATTATATAGGTAATTGTAAATTAATGACTCACCAACACCAGGTTCAAGATTTGGCCCGTCATGATAAGCAAGATTATAATTTATTCCATTTACTTCACTGCAGAAATAAGAATAATTTGAAGTTTGAAGAGTTCCTGTTACTGATGAACTTCCATAATTTATACCTACATAAATAGGTCCAGTTTTTAAACGATTTAAATTTGCAAAATTGTTGGTTTGAGATGTCAAAGAAGGATTGTCTGGCCTATCATAAATAGAAGAGTTTGTTAAAGGATTAACGGTAATAGTTTCTAAACCTTTAATATGACCAGTTAGTGGTAGACCAAGTCTAAAAATTTTGTTTCCAATATTTACAATACTTGTTGGAGTGCTAGAAATTAAATTTGCAGATCCGCCGTTTTGTTCAATTGATAAAGTAAAATCTCCTACCAATAAGTCATTATCATTGACATCAGTAAAAGCTTCTTCGTTAAATTTTATTTCAACGTAGGAATTATCTTCGGCAATTTTAGTTTCAATTATGTATGGAGCTAATTTATCAAACAAGCGAACTTTATTTAAGTTATTTGTCTGAATTATTCCAAATTCTCCTGCGCAATTATAAACGGACCTTGGACTTAAAATAGGATTAATACTTACTATTTCATCTCCAGTAGGAGTTCCAATTAAACTAAATGTTAATTGATAAGTTAATTTTGATGAACTATTATCGATTGGGGTTCCATCATCCCAATACCAACCACCGGTAGGTTCAGAGTAATCTGCTGCATCTACGTCCTGTGAAAGACCAATCCAAGTATTTGCAACACCACTATTATCAGCATATGCGGGTACTAAAAATTGATATTCTTCCACTGAGTTATAAACAAGTAAATCACCGCCAGCATTTTGTGCTTTTAGTTTTTCATCTGTCCATGGACTTGTTGTATTGGACCTATAATAAGAATGAGCACAACTTGATCCCACAGGCCATGAGACAATATAAGTGTAACCTGCAATAATCTGTTGATTTGGATTTATAATTTCTAAAACCCCCGCTAGATTATTTCCGTTTGGTAGATCATTTAGTCTTCCTGTGCCGACATGTTGAGCATAGTTTTCTTGAGATGAAACGCCACCATCGCAACAGTCATTTGGTTCACCACCATTCCAATAGGGAACGAAGTTATAATTTCCTAGTTTTGTAATTGTTAGTGGAGTGCTAGAACCAAGAGTGGCATTCCCACCTGATAGTGAAAGAGAAAAATCGGAAATTTCAATACACGTCAGTGAGCTACATGAAGAATTTGAGTAGATCTCTTCATCAAAAACTATATTAATCCTCAAGTTATTATTTGTTATTGTACTACCTGTTATTGAGGAAAATTGGGAATACGAAGAATATTTTATTATGAGAAGTAAACCTAGCAGAACTTTATTTCGTATTGTTGATGACATCGATTTTTTAAAAACTCATTAACATTTTTAAATTAAATTGGTATAAAGTTCTTAAAATAAAGTTTTTTTTTAAGAATGTATATTTGAATATGGAAAATTCTTACGGCCTTTCAGATTTGTTAACATTAAAGAGAATAGACGCGTTCACTTTTATAGGTAAAAATTATAAAACTTTTTGGAAAAGGGTTTATGGAGGTCAGGTTTTGGCACAATCCTTACATGCTGCAAATCAAACAATTGTGAGTGATAGGCATGTTCACTCTCTTCATGGGTATTTTATTTTGGCAGGAGATATAAAGGTTCCAATTGAGTTTAAAGTTGAAAATTTGAGGGATGGTAAAAGTTTTAATACAAGAAGAGTTACAGCTTACCAAAAAGGGAAAGCAATTTTTGTGCTCAGTGCATCATTTCAAGTTGATGAAATAGGGTTGAGCCAATATGAAAAGTCCCCAGCATCACATAACCCTGAAAATCTTATACCAGACAGCGACCTTTTGAGGAAAACAAAAGTAATCCCTGATCAAATAAAAAGATATTTATTATCGCGTCATCCCTTTGCATTTGAATTTAGACCAGAAATAGATTACGATAAATCTATCGATTATAAAAGCACTAGAAATATTTGGTTTAAGTTAAAAAACAAAGCAAAGCTTACCAGAAATCAACAGTATGAATTTTTAGCATATGCAGTTGATTATGACCTGCTAATAATGTCTGTTGTTAGTCATTTTCATGATAAATACAATGATCCGATTCAAACAGCTAGCTTAGACCATGCTATGTGGTTTCATAGAAAATTTGATGTTAATGAATGGCTTTTGTATTCAATGAAAAGTCCAAATATTTCAAGTTCTAGGTGTCTCGGTAAAGGCTATATCTATGATAGAGAAGGTTTGTTAGTAGCAACTGTCGTACAAGAAGGTTTAGCAAGAATTTTAAAATAAATAATACTTTAAATTTATAGTTTTAATTGACTAAATTTTAATAAAATCATTAATATGTAAAGAAATTTTTTCAATTTCAAGTACAAGGTACTACAGCAGCTTACGTTTATATAAAAAAAAATAACTAAATATGGCATAATAATTATAAATTTTTCTAAATTTGCACCTCTTAAAACAATTTCAAAATCCTTAAAAAATGGCTAAAGAAAATTTTGATCGGTCAAAACCTCACTTAAATATTGGTACTATTGGCCACGTAGATCACGGTAAAACCACCTTGACAGCTGCTATAACAAAGGTTTTAGCAGATTCAGGACTGTCTGAAGCTCAAAGCTTTGATCAAATAGATAATGCTCCTGAAGAAAAAGAACGTGGTATAACAATTAACACATCACATGTTGAATACCAAACAGAAAATAGACACTATGCACACGTTGATTGTCCTGGACACGCAGATTATGTTAAAAATATGGTCACAGGTGCAGCACAAATGGATGGTGCTATACTTGTAGTTGCAGCAACTGACGGGCCTATGCCTCAAACTAGAGAACACATATTGCTTGGGAGACAAGTTGGAGTCCCAAGAATTGTTGTTTTTTTAAATAAGGCTGATATGGTTGACGACGAAGAGCTTCTTGAATTGGTAGAGATGGAAGTTAGAGAACTTCTTTCCTTCTATGAATATGATGGTGATAACACACCTGTTATTCTTGGTTCAGCTCTTGGGGCTCTCAATGGAGAACAAAAATGGGTGGAAACTGTCACTAAATTGATGTCTGAAGTCGATAATTGGATTGAGCTTCCTAAAAGGGACATCGATAAGGATTTTTTAATGCCTGTTGAAGATGTATTCTCGATTACTGGTCGTGGAACTGTAGCAACTGGAAGAATTGAATTGGGAGTTGCTAATACTGGTGATGAAATAGATATAATCGGAATGGGAGCAGAAAAGTTAAAATCTACAATCACTGGTGTAGAAATGTTTAGAAAAATTTTAGATCGTGGAGAAGCTGGTGATAACACTGGTATCCTTTTGAGAGGAATTGAAAAAACGGATATTAAAAGGGGTATGGTTCTTTGCAAGCCAGGCTCCGTTAAGCCTCACTCAAAATTTAAAGCAGAAGTTTATATACTCAAAAAAGAGGAGGGTGGAAGACATACTCCTTTTCACAATAATTATAGACCTCAGTTTTACGTAAGAACAACGGATGTAACTGGTAATATCAATCTTCCTAGCGGAGTTGAAATGGTAATGCCTGGAGACAATGTATCAATTTCAGTAGATCTTATATCACCAATTGCTTTAAATGTAGGACTTAGATTTGCCATAAGAGAAGGTGGAAGAACAGTTGGTGCTGGACAAGTTACGGAACTACTTGATTAGTACTTGAATGTTTAATTTTTAATTGTGTTTAAAATATTTAAACACCATAACTTAAAATTTAAACGGGTTTAGCTCAGTTGGTAGAGCACTGGTCTCCAAAACCAGGTGTCGGGAGTTCGAGTCTCTCAACCCGTGCATTAAAAATGACAACGATTATTAATTACATAAAGAATTCTTACGAGGAACTTAAAAATAATGTCTCCTGGACTCCGAGAAATGAATTACAGAATCTTGTTTTAATTGTTCTAATTTTTTCTCTTTTATTTTCTTTAGCAATTTGGGGGGCTGATACAGTTTTATCAAGAATTGTTAAAATATATTTAAATATTATTAACGGATAACTAAATGGCAGAAGTCGAAAACAAAAAATGGTATGTAGTTAGGGCAGTCAGTGGTCAAGAATCCAAAATAAAGGATTATATATCTTCTGAAATAAATAGGTTAGGATACGAAAGCCATCTTGAAGACATTCTTGTTCCAACTGAAAAAGTCATCCAATTTAGAAATGGTAAAAAAATAAACAAGGAGAAAGTTTATTATCCTGGATATATTATGATCAAAGCTGATCTTTCTGGTGAAGTTCCCCATGTTATCAAATCGGTAACCAACGTTATAGGATTTTTAGGGGAAACTAAAGGAGGAGATCCTGTTCCTTTAAGACCTTCCGAAGTAAATAGATTACTTGGTAAAGTTGACGAATTAGAGCTAACTAAAGAACATATATCAATACCATATATCGTTGGGGAAAACATCAAAGTTGTTGATGGTCCATTTAATGGTTTTACAGGTTCAATTGAAAACGTTAACGAGGAAAAAAGAAAGTTACAAGTCATGGTAAAAATATTTGGAAGAAAAACACCTTTGGAACTAAGTTACATGCAAGTAGAAAAAGTTTAATAAAATGGCCAAGGAAGTAAGTAAAGTTTTGAAATTACAAATTAGAGGTGGAGCTGCTAACCCATCACCTCCTGTAGGTCCTGCCTTGGGAGCAGCAGGTGTAAACATAATGGAATTTTGTAAACAATTTAACGCTAGGACTCAAGACAAGCAGGGTAAGGTTCTTCCCGTTGAAATTTCAGTTTATGTAGATAAGTCATTTGATTTTATAATCAAAACTTCACCAGCAGCTGTACAGCTTTTAGAAGCTGCAAAAGTTAAGAAAGGTTCCTCTGAACCAAATAGAGATAAAGTTGCATCGGTTACATGGGATCAAATAAAAAAAATAGCAGAAGATAAAATGGTTGATCTAAACGCGTTTCGCATTGAATCAGCGATGAAAATGATTGCAGGAACCGCAAGATCTATGGGTTTAAATGTTAAAGGTGATTTTCCGAATAAAAACTAGAATATGTTAAAGCTCTCAAAAAAACGAAAAACAATTATATCTAAACTAGACACTTCAAAAAAATATACCCTAATGGAAGCATCTTCTTTAGTAAAAGAAATTACTACAGTAAAATTTGATGCATCTGTAGACCTTTCGGTAAGATTAGGTGTTGATCCAAAAAAGTCGAATGAAATGGTAAGAGGAATTGTTTCTCTTCCTAATGGGACTGGAAAAAATTTAAAAGTCTTAGCTTTAGTTACACCTGATAAAGAAAATGAAGCTAAAGAAGCTGGTGCAGACTACATAGGACTAGATGAATTTATAACAAAAATTAAAGGTGGTTGGACTGATATGGATGTTATTGTAACATTGCCAAGTGTTATGGCAAAACTTGGTCCACTGGGTAAAGTTTTAGGTCCTAGAGGTCTAATGCCAAATCCTAAAACAGGAACTGTTACTGCGAACATTAAAAAGGCAGTATCTGATGTAAAGGGAGGAAAAATAGATTTTAAAGTAGAGAAAGCAGGAATAATACATGCTGCCATAGGAAAAGTTTCTTTTGATTCAAAAAAAATATTTGAAAATGCTGAAGAACTTATTAAAGCAATAATTAAGTTAAAACCCTCCTCTACAAAAGGTACATATGTAAGGAGTATTTATATGTCATCTACTATGAGCCCCTCAATACCAATTGAATACAAAATTTAATTTTAATTATGACTAAAGAAGAAAAGCATAAAGAAATAAAAACTCTCACTAAAGATATATCAGATGCACCAAACTTTTATTTGGCTGACATTGCTGGCTTAGATTCTAAATCTACTCTTGACCTCAGGAGAGCATGTTTTAAGTCAAACATTCGTATATCAGTTGTTAAAAACACCTTACTTAAAAAAGCAATGGAGGATAGTGAAAAGGAATTTGGAGATTTAAAATCTACGTTGAAAGGTAATACTTCAGTCTTGTTTTCGGATAAAGGAAATACTCCTGCAAAATTAATTAGGGATTTCAGAAAGAAGCTTGATAAGCCTACTTTAAAAGGAGCTTTCATTGAGGAATCAATATATATTGGTGACGATAAAATTGATATTTTAGCAGACTTGAAGTCAAAAGATGAATTAATTGGTGAAATAATGTCTCTTTTAATGTCCCCAATTAATAATGTAGTTCTATCATTAAAATCAGGTAGTAATAAAATCAGTGGTATAATTAAAAAATTATCAGAGAAATAATAAATAAATAAATAAATAAATAAATAATAATTAATAAATAGAAAGTCATGGCAGATTTAAAAAATTTCGCAGATCAATTGGTAGGTTTAACTGTTAAGGAAGTAAACGAACTTGCAAATATATTAAAAGAGGAGCATGGTATTGAACCAGCAGCAGCAGCAGCAGTTGCTGTTCCATCACCAGGTTCTGGAGATGGTGGCTCTGCAGCTGAGGAAAAAACTGAATTCAATGTGGTTTTGAAAGCAGCTGGAGGCGCAAAGTTAGCAGTAGTTAAATTAGTTAAAGAATTGACAGGGTTGGGCTTAAAAGAAGCTAAGGATTTAGTTGACAATGCTCCATCTCCTATAAAAGAGGGTGTTTCAAAGGATGAGGCTGAAGGCATGAAAAAATCTCTCGAGGAATCCGGAGCTGAAGTAGAGTTGTCATAAGTTCTTATTTGAGTACAAATTTTAATCTTTTTTAATTTTTAACTAATATCTAGTAATGCATAAAAAAAATAATAATAGATTCAGTTTTGCGTCTTCTAAACTCACCTCTGAATACCCCGATTTCCTTGACATCCAAATAAAATCTTTTCAAGATTTTTTTCAACTTGAGACAAAATCTGCCGAAAGGGCAGAGGAAGGTTTATTTAATACTTTTAAAGAAAATTTCCCAATAACAGATACAAGAAATCAATTTGTCTTAGAATTTTTAGACTATTTCGTGGATCCACCTAGATACTCTATTCAAGAATGTATCGAAAGAGGACTCACTTACTCAGTCCCCCTAAAAGCTAGATTAAAATTATTTTGTACCGATCCTGAACACGAGGATTTTGAAACTATAGTACAGGACGTTTTTTTAGGTACTATTCCGTACATGACTCCTAGTGGAACATTTGTAATTAACGGTGCTGAAAGAATTGTTGTTTCTCAACTTCATAGATCACCAGGGGTATTTTTCGGTCAATCATTCCATGCTAACGGGACTAAATTGTATTCTGCCAGAGTAATTCCTTTTAAAGGTTCTTGGATTGAGTTTGCCACTGATATAAATAATGTTATGTACGCTTACATAGATAGAAAGAAAAAGCTACCGGTTACTACCCTTTTTAGAGCAATAGGTTATGAAAGCGATAAAGATATTTTAGAAATTTTTGATCTGGCTGAGGAGTTTAAAGTAACTAAAACTGGAATAAAGAAGGCTATTGGAAGAAGACTTGCTGCGAGAGTATTGAATACATGGCATGAAGACTTTGTTGACGAAGATACTGGTGAAGTTGTATCCATTGAAAGAAATGAAATTGTAATAGATAGAGATACCATTATAGAAAAAGATCACATTAATGAAATACTTGAAACTGGCGTCAAAACAATATTATTGCATAAGGTAGATGCACATATGTCTGATTATGCAATTATTCATAATACATTACAAAAGGATCCTACTAATACTGAAAAAGAGGCTGTAGAGCACATATATAGACAATTAAGAAATGCTGAACCTCCAGACGAAGAAACTGCAAGAGGTATAATCGATAAGTTATTTTTTTCTGACCAAAGGTATAATCTTGGAGAGGTAGGTAGATATAGGATGAATAAGAAACTGGGTAATGAAATTGAATTAGATAAACAAGTACTCACAAAGCAGGATATAATAACTATTATTAAATATTTAATTGAACTTGTAAATTCCAAAGCTGAAATTGATGACATAGATCATTTGTCAAACAGACGAGTTAGGACAGTTGGTGAGCAATTATCTACTCAGTTTGGTGTTGGGCTCGCTCGAATGGCTAGAACAATTAGAGAAAGGATGAATGTTAGGGACAACGAAGTTTTTACTCCAATTGATTTGATTAATGCCAAGACTTTATCTTCTGTTATAAATACTTTTTTTGGCACAAACCAGCTATCTCAATTTATGGATCAAACTAACCCACTTGCTGAGATTACTCATAAAAGAAGACTATCAGCGCTAGGTCCTGGAGGTTTATCAAGGGAAAGAGCTGGTTTTGAAGTTAGGGACGTACACTATACTCATTATGGCCGCCTTTGTCCAATTGAAACACCCGAAGGACCAAACATTGGACTTATTTCTTCTCTTGGTGTATTTGCTAAAGTTAATTCCCTAGGTTTTATCGAAACGCCATACAGGAAAGTTAATAATGGAGTTATTGATTTGAATAATCATGTCTATTTAAGTGCCGAGGAGGAAGAAAATAAATTGATTGCTCAAGCGAATATACCTTTTTCAGAAAAGGGGAAAATTACAGCAGAAAAAATAATTGTTAGACAAGAAGCTGATTATCCTGTAGTCGATCCCAAAAACGTAGATTACACGGATGTTGCACCTAACCAAATTGCATCAATTTCAGCATCTTTAATTCCTTTCTTAGAACATGATGACGCTAATCGTGCTTTGATGGGATCTAATATGATGAGACAAGCCGTCCCTCTTCTTAAGCCAGAGGCTCCTATTGTTGGCACTGGACTAGAGAGACAGGTTGCATCTGATTCTAGAGTTCTTGTAAACTCGGAAGGAAATGGTATTGTTGAGTATGTTGATTCTGAGAAAATAATTATTAAATATAATTTTTCAGAAGAAGAAAAAATGGTTCGTTTTGAAGAGGATGTTAAAGAATACAACCTTATAAAATTTAGAAAAACTAATCAAGGAACATGTATAAACCTAAAACCAATTGTTAAAAAAGGAGATAAAGTGACCAAAGGCCAAGTTCTCTGTCAAGGTTACGCCACTCAAAATGGAGAACTTGCTTTAGGTCGAAATATGAAGGTGGCTTTTATGCCATGGAAAGGTTATAATTTTGAAGACGCTATAGTCATATCTGAAAAAGTTGTACGAGATGATATTTTCACATCCATTCATATAGATGAATATTCCCTTGATGTTAGAGATACAAAACTAGGTTCAGAAGAATTGACTAATGATATTCCAAATGTTAGTGAAGAGGCAACAAAAGATCTTGACGAATATGGAATGATCAGAGTAGGAGCAAATGTCAATCCTGGAGATATTTTAATTGGTAAAATTACACCGAAGGGAGAATCAGATCCTACACCTGAGGAGAAACTTCTTAGGGCAATTTTTGGTGATAAGGCAGGTGATGTTAAAGACGCATCTTTAAAAGCGCCCCCTTCTCTGAGAGGAATAGTAATTGATAAAAAACTTTTTACTAGATCAATTAAAGACAAGCGAAAAAGGAATCAAGATAAAATTGAGCTAGAAGAACTCGAGAAGAGATATGATAAAAAGTTTATCGATTTGTATGATATTATGGTTGAAAAATTATTCGCTATAGTAAATGGAAAAACATCTCAAGGTGTTGAAAATGACTTAGGTGAAGAAGTTTTACCAAAAGGAAAAAAGTACACCCTTAAACTTTTAAATAAAGTAGATGACTTTACCCATTTAACAAAGGGCATGTGGACAACATCAACTGAGACAAACAGATTAGTTGCCGATCTCATTCACAATTATAAGATTAAAGAAAACGATTTACAAGGTTCTTTAAGAAGAGAGAAGTTTACTATTAGTGTTGGAGACGAGTTGCCCGCAGGTATTAAAAAATTAGCGAAAGTATATATAGCTAAAAAGAGAAAATTAAAAGTTGGAGATAAAATGGCTGGTCGTCATGGAAATAAAGGAATCGTAGCCAGAATTGTAAGGCAAGAGGATATGCCCTTTTTAGAGGATGGTACACCTGTTGATATTGTGCTAAACCCTCTGGGTGTTCCATCAAGAATGAATATTGGCCAAATATACGAAACTGTCCTTGGTTGGGCAGGTCAAAAACTTGATGAAAAGTTTGCTACACCAATTTTTGACGGTGCTAGTTCAGGGGAGATTAATGATATAATAGAACGTGCTGGTATTCCAAAATATGGCCATACATATCTTTATGATGGAGGCACCGGTGAAAGATTTGATCAGCCAGCTACTGTCGGAGTAATTTATATGTTAAAGTTAGGACATATGGTTGATGATAAAATGCACTCTAGATCTATAGGTCCTTACTCCCTGATTACTCAGCAACCTCTTGGAGGGAAGGCTCAGTTTGGGGGCCAAAGATTTGGCGAAATGGAGGTTTGGGCTCTTGAAGCTTATGGAGCTTCAAGTACTTTGCAAGAAATTCTAACTGTAAAATCAGATGACGTTATAGGAAGAGCTAAAACTTATGAGTCTATTGTAAAGGGAGAAACATTACCTGATCCAGGTTTACCCGAATCATTTAATGTTTTGATGCACGAATTAAAGGGTTTAGGACTCGATATTAGACTAGAAGAATAGAAATAATTTTATAAAAAGTTCATGAAAAGAGATAACGAAAATTTAACACAAAAAAAATTTGAAAAGATTTCAATAGGATTATCATCTCCCGAGGTGATTTTAAATAACTCCCGGGGTGAAGTACTTAAACCCGAAACAATTAATTATCGGACACATAAACCCGAAAGAGATGGTTTGTTTTGTGAAAGAATATTTGGGCCAGTAAAGGATTTCGAATGTGCGTGTGGAAAATACAAAAGAATTCGTTACAAAGGAATTATTTGCGATAGATGTGGTGTAGAAGTTACAGAAAAAAAAGTAAGAAGAGATAGGGTTGGTCATATCAACTTGGTTGTGCCGGTTGCACACATATGGTATTTTAGATCATTACCTAATAAAATTGGATACCTTTTAGGACTTGCATCAAAAAAACTTGATATGATAATTTATTACGAAAGATATGTAGTAATTGAGCCAGGTGAAGCTGTAAATGATGATGGAGAAAAACTCCAAAAAATGGACTTTTTAACAGAAGAAGAGTACTTAAATGTTAGGGAAAGACTTCCTGAAGAGAATCAATATCTTGAGGATAGCGACCCTAAAAAATTTATCGCAAAAATGGGTGCTGAATGTTTGATTGAACTTCTTTCAAGAATTGATTTAGAAAGCTTGTCGTATGAATTAAGGCACAAAGCTAATAATGAGACATCTAAACAAAGAAAGACCGAAGCATTAAAAAGATTACAAGTAGTTGAAGCATTCAAGGATGCTGATAGTAGAAAGGAAAATAAACCTGAATGGATGATAATGAAAGTTATTCCTGTTATTCCTCCCGAATTGAGACCTCTTGTGCCTCTCGATGGTGGAAGATTTGCTACATCAGATTTAAACGACTTATATAGAAGGGTAATTATAAGAAACAATAGGCTAAAAAGACTGGTTGAGATTAAAGCTCCTGAAGTTATATTAAGGAATGAAAAAAGAATGCTTCAGGAATCGGTCGATTCCTTGTTTGATAATACAAGAAAATCTTCTGCAGTTAAAACAGACTCTAACAGACCTCTAAAATCTTTGTCTGACTCACTGAAAGGAAAACAGGGAAGATTTAGGCAAAATTTATTAGGGAAAAGGGTAGATTATTCAGCCCGATCAGTAATTGTTGTTGGTCCAGAGTTAAAACTATATGAGTGTGGTTTACCAAAAGATATGGCCGCTGAATTATATAAACCATTTATAACAAGAAAACTTATTGAAAGAGGTATTGTTAAAACTGTTAAATCAGCAAAAAAAATTATAGATGGAAAAGAGCCTGTAGTTTGGGATATATTAGAAAATGTTTTAAAGGGTCATCCTGTTTTGTTAAATAGAGCACCGACTCTTCATAGACTTGGCATCCAAGCTTTTCAGCCAAAATTAATTGAGGGAAAAGCTATACAACTTCACCCTCTAGTATGTACTGCTTTTAATGCAGATTTTGATGGTGATCAAATGGCAGTCCACCTTCCTTTGGGTCCAGAAGCTATTCTTGAGTCACAATTGTTGATGCTTGCTTCCCACAATATCTTAAACCCTGCTAATGGTTCCCCAGTTACTGTACCTTCTCAAGACATGGTTTTAGGCCTTTATTATATGACTAAGGCAAGAAAATCCACAAAAGAATATCCAGTTATTGGAGAGGGTCTTACTTTTTATTCTGTTGATGAAGTTCACATAGCTTATAACGAAAAGAAAGTTGATTTAAATGCCATTATTAATATTAAAGTCGAAAATTCATCAAAAGATAGTGACAACAAGGGATCTATAATTGAGACGACTGTTGGAAGAGTTCTTTTTAACGAAGTTGTCCCAAAAAATGCCGGTTTTTTCAATGAAGTTTTGACGAAGAAAAATTTAAGAGATATTATTGGGAAAATATTAAAAGAGACAAGTGTTCCTGAGACCTCAGAGTTTTTAGATAAAATTAAAAATATGGGATACGGTTTTGCATTTAAAGGAGGACTTTCTTTTAGTTTGGGTGATATTATTATCCCTTCTGAAAAAAATTCCTTAATTGGTAAAGCAAATGATAAGGTTGACAATATATTAGGAAATTATAATATGGGGTTAATAACCAACAACGAAAGATATAACCAGATTATTGATGTTTGGACTTCAACAAATTCAAACTTGACAAGTCTTGCAATGAAAAACATAAGTGAGGATCAGCAAGGATTTAATTCAGTTTATATGATGCTTGATTCAGGAGCAAGGGGATCTAAAGAACAAATTAGACAACTAACTGGAATGAGAGGTCTTATGGCAAAACCAAAAAAGTCAACTGCTGGTGGAGGTGAAATTATCGAAAATCCAATACTTTCTAACTTCAAGGAAGGTCTTTCAATTTTAGAATATTTTATTTCGACCCACGGAGCTAGGAAGGGATTGGCTGATACAGCTCTTAAAACTGCAGATGCTGGTTATTTAACTAGACGTCTAGTGGATGTTTCACAGGATGTTATAATTACAGAGGTTGATTGTGGAACTTTACGAGGGATTGAAATTAAGCCTTTAAAGAAAAATGAGGAAATTGTTGAACCTCTATCTGACAGAATTCGTGGAAGAGTTGCTCTCCAGGATATAGTTAATCCTTTAAATGGAGAAGTATTAGTTCAAGCAACACAAGAAATTGATGATTCAGTTTCAGATTTAATAGATACTTTGCCAATAGAATCCATAGAGGTTAGGTCACCCCTAACTTGTGAAGCTAAGAGGGGTATTTGTTCTTCTTGTTATGGACGTAATTTAGCAACCGGAAACATGGTTCAAAAAGGAGAGGCTGTTGGAGTAGTTGCTGCTCAGTCTATTGGAGAACCTGGAACACAATTAACGCTTAGAACGTTCCATGTTGGAGGTGTTGCTGGTAATATATCTGAGGAAAGTCAGTTGTTTTCTAAACATGATGGTATTGCTAAAATAGAAGATTTAAAAGTAGTAAAGTCAGTTGAAAATGATGGAAAAGCGACAAATAAAGTGATTTCCAGAACTTCGGAAATTCATATTATTGATCACGATTCCAAAAATATTTTGAGTTCCAACATAATTCCTTATGGTTCAACTTTAAATATAAAAAATGGTGCCAAGATTAAAAAAGATGATTTAATATGTTCTTGGGATCCTTTTAATGGTGTAATCGTATCTGAATTTTCTGGTAAAATTTCATACGATAATATTGAAGCGGGAATAACATACCAAGTTGAAATAGATGAACAAACTGGATTTCAAGAAAAAGTAATCTCAGAATCAAGAAATAAAAAACTAATACCAACTCTTTTAATTTTGGATAAAAAGGGTGATACCTTAAGGTCTTATAATTTACCTGTAGGGGCTCACCTGATCGTTGATGACAACGAAAAGATATCAGAGGGCAAAGTATTAGTAAAAATACCACGAAAATCTGCCAAGTCAGGCGATATTACTGGAGGACTTCCAAGAGTTACTGAGCTTTTTGAAGCGAGAAGCCCTTCTAACCCTGCGGTTGTGTCTGAAATTGATGGTGTAGTTTCATTTGGAAAAATTAAAAGAGGTAATAGAGAAATAATTGTAAAGTCTAAGTTTGATGATGTTAAAAAATATTTAGTTAAACTTTCAAATCAAATTTTAGTTCAAGAAAATGATTTTGTAAAAGCTGGTATGCCTCTATCGGACGGCTCAATAACTCCCGTTGATATACTTAAAATTAAGGGCCCTTCAGCAGTCCAACAATATTTAGTTAATGAAGTTCAAGAGGTTTATAGGTTACAAGGGGTAAAAATTAATGATAAACATTTTGAAGTTGTTGTGAGGCAGATGATGAGAAAAGTCAAAATTAATGATCCAGGCGACACTTTATTTCTAGAAGATCAATTGATTCATAAGGATGACTTTATTAACGAAAATGATTCTTTATTTGGCAAAAAGATAGTCGAAGAAATTGGGGATTCAGAAAATCTTAAGCAGGGACAAATGATATCTTCACGTAAATTGAGAGATGAGAATTCACTCTTGAAAAGAGAGGGTAAAAATATTGTAACTGCAAGGGATGCCAAACCTGCAACTGCGACTCCTGAACTTCAGGGAATTACTAGAGCATCTTTGCAAACTAAATCCTTTATTTCAGCAGCCTCATTCCAAGAAACAACTAAAGTTTTAAATGAAGCTGCCGTTAATGGAAAAGAAGATAATTTAGGCGGGTTGAAGGAAAACGTAATAGTCGGACATAAAATTCCCGCTGGAACTGGATTGCGTGAGTATAATGATGTTATAGTTGGGTCTAAAGATGAGTATACCAGTTTACTTGTAAATAAAGAGGAGGAAGAGGAGGAAGAAAAATTTAAAATATAATTTCATGACTAAGGAGTCAAATAAAAAAAAAATAGATATAGAATTAGATAATAACACCATTGATGGTGTATATAGTAATCTTGTAGTTATTAATCACTCATCATCTGAATTTATTTTAGATTTTGTTATAATAACCCCTGGTGCTCCAAAGGCAAAAGTTAAGTCTAGAGTCATTTTAACTCCTGAGCATGCGAAAAGATTAAATTATGCTTTAAACGAAAACATATCAAGATATGAGAACTCATCGGGTGAAATTGAAATTAAAGAAAATAAAAATATTCCAATAAACTTCGGCCCTAAAGGAGAGGCTTGATTTCTTTCAGAGAATTAATATTTTTATGAGGATCATCTGATTTGAAAATAAAGTTTCCTGCTACAAGCACTTCAGCACCGCTTTCAACGAGTTTTTTTGCGTTTTTTATATTAACTCCACCATCTACTTGAATTTTACAGTTAGATTTTTTTGCTAGAATCATTTTCTTTAGTTTTTTTACTTTATTGAATGAGTTTTCAATAAACTTCTGACCACTAAATCCAGGATTTACGCTCATTAAGCAAACTATGTCTATATCATTGATGATTTCATTTAAGTGATTGACATCTGTGTGGGGATTGAGAGCTACCCCTGCCATTACTCCTTTTGATTTAATTTCTTGGATTGTTTTGTGAAGATGTTTACTTGCTTCCAAATGAATGGTTAATACCTTGGTATTGTATTTCAAAAACTTCTCAACATATCTTTCTGGTTTTGATATCATTAAGTGAATATCTAATGGTTTTTTTGAAAGAATATCAATTGAATCAATTATAGGCATTCCAAAAGAAATATTTGGAACATAGTGGCCATCCATAACGTCAATATGTACCCAATCTGCGTTACTGCTGTTAAGCATTAAGATGTCATTTGCTAAATTTCCAAAGTCTGCTGATAAAATTGATGGTGAAACAATATTTGACATCCCCAAAATAAGTTAACCCAAATAGGTTTTTAATATTTTGCTTCTAGATGTATGTTTAAGTCTCCTTATTGCTTTCTCTTTAATTTGTCTTACTCTTTCTCTTGTAAGATCAAAAGTTTCTCCAATTTCTTCTAGGGTCATTGCATGTTGTTCTCCAAGACCAAAATAAAGTCTAACCACATCGGCTTCTCTGGGGGTGAGTGTTTCTAGAGCACGTTCAATTTCAGTTTTCAGTGATTCATGTAATAAAGATCTATCTGGATTTGGAGACTCACCACTATTAAGAACATCATAAAGGTTTGAATCCTCTCCTTCAACCAAGGGGGCGTCCATTGAAACGTGTCTCCCAGAGTTTTTAAGTGACTCTTTGACATCGTTAACAGTCATGTCCAATTCCTTCGCAATTTCTTCGGCAGACGGTTCCCTTTCATGGGCTTGTTCAAGGAAAGCAAAAGTTTTATTAATTTTATTTATTGATCCTATTTTATTTAATGGAAGTCTAACAATTCTTGATTGTTCTGCAAGTGCCTGTAATATAGATTGTCTGATCCACCAGACGGCATATGAAATAAATTTAAAACCTCTGGTTTCGTCAAATCTTTTGGCGGCTTTAATTAATCCTAAGTTACCTTCATTTATGAGATCTGGTAACGTTAAACCCTGATTTTGGTACTGTTTAGCTACAGAAACAACAAATCTCAAATTAGCTTTTGTTAAAACTTCAAGTGCAATTTGGTCTCCTTTTTTAATTCTTTGAGCTAATTCAACCTCTTGCTCAGCTGTAATTAAGTCAACTTTTCCTATTTCTTGAAGATATTTATCTAATGAAGCAGTTTCTCTATTGGTTACTTGTTTTGTTATTTTTAGTTGTCTCATGTAAGGGATGTTATATTAGTAGTACGAAAAAAAAACTTATTTGTTACAAATTTTAAGAGTTAAAATCAATTTTATACTTAGTTCTTTCTATCTGGTCTAGGAAGAAGCGCTTTTCTAGAAACTTTGGGTTTTCTTGTTTTTGGGTCAATTCCAAAGTATTTAACCTGAAATTCGTCGCCTAAATTAATTTCATCAGTTACTTTGTCAATTCTATCCCAAGATATTTCAGATATATGCAGTAATACTTCGTTACCTGGAACAAATTCAACTACTGCACCAAAATCAAGTATTTTTATTGCTTTCACATCGTATGTTTCTCCTTGTTTTGGTTTAAAAGTGATGTTATCTATTTTAGTAATAGCAGAGTTAATTTTGTCTTGATCAACACCTAAAATTTCAATAACACCCTGGTCTCCAACTTCCTCAATAACAATTGTTGTATCTGTTTCTTTTTGCATTTCTTGGATTGTTTTACCACCAGGACCTATTACTGCTCCAATAAATTCATTAGGAATTTTTAATGTAACCATCTTGGGGGCGTGAGCTTTTACAGATTTGTTATAATGATTTATTGTTTCTGACATATTTTTTAAAATATGAAGGCGTCCATGTTTAGCTTGGTCTAAAGCCTTAACTAATATATCGTAGGATAGTCCTTTTATTTTAATGTCCATTTGGCAGGCAGTAATTCCTTCTGTGGTTCCAGTAACTTTAAAATCCATGTCACCGAGATGGTCTTCATCTCCTAATATATCACTCAGAACTGCAAATCTTTTACCATCAGAAATTAATCCCATTGCAATTCCTGATACAGGCCTTTTGATTTTTACGCCAGCATCCATTAAAGCCATTGTTCCAGAACAGACCGTTGCCATTGATGATGAACCATTTGACTCTAGTATTTCACTCACCACTCTTACAGTATAGGGGCAATCTTCAGGTATCATATTTTTTAGTGCTCTTTGTGCTAAATTCCCATGACCTACTTCTCTTCTAGAAGTTCCTCTCAGAGGTCTAGCTTCTCCTGTCGAAAAAGGAGGAAAATTATAATGAAGATAAAATCTTTCTTCTCCTTCGTAAGAGGGCATATCGATTTGATTTGCTTCTCTTGAGGTTCCAAGTGTTACAGTTGCTAAGGCCTGTGTTTCTCCTCTAGAAAAAATTGAAGACCCGTGAGTAGATGGTAGATAGTCTACCTCACTCCATATTTGTCTAATTTGATCAGTTGATCTTCCATCAAGTCTTAAACCTTCGCTTAACACTAGTTCTCTGACTGCTTCCTTTTGAACTTTAGAGAAATATTTTTTAATTAGATTAATTCTTTCGTCTATGTTGTCTGGGTCTGAATATTTCTCAATTATTTCTTCTTTTAACTCGTTAAATGATTTTGATCTTTCTTCTTTTTTAGTTCCTTTTATCGCTATATCATAACATTTTGTATAAACATCCTTTGATATTTTTTCATAAAGTTCTTCATCATTTTCTTCCAGTTCATACTCACGTATTTCTTTTTTACCAACTTTTTTAACAAGATTATTTTGGGCTTTAATTTGATTTTTTATGGCATCATGAGCAACTTTGATAGCATCAATCATTTCATTTTCTGAACATTCTTTCATTTCTCCTTCAACCATCATAACTGATTCATCAGACGCGCCAACCACCATATCTATTTCAGATTCTAATAATTGTTCTCTGCTTGGATTTATAATAAACTCTCCATCAACCCTTCCTACTCTAACTTCTGATATTGTACACTCAAAAGGAATATCACTTAATTGAATTGCTGCCGAAGCTGCTAGCCCTGCTAGGGCATCTGGCATAACTTCAGGATCGTTTGACATAAGTTGTATCATAACTTGTACCTCATTGTGATAATCTGAAGGGAACAAGGGTCTTAAGACTCTATCAACCAGCCTCATAGTCAAAATTTCTCCGTCACTGGGTCTAGCTTCCCTTTTGAAAAAACCTCCGGGATATCTTCCTGCGGATGCAAACTTTTCTCTGTAATCGACTGTCAAAGGTAAAAAATCTACCTGCGAAGAGTTGTAATTTGACACAACTGTACAAAGTAGCATACATTTTCCCATCTTAACCACAACAGATCCATGGGCTTGTTTAGCTAGTTTTCCTGTTTCTAAAATAATTTTTCTCCCATCCTTTAGATGGATTTCCTCTATAAATGTTTTTGGAATCATAATCTTTCATTTTTATACCTTGCGAATGTTGTTTAGTAGAGGTATCTCAATGAAATGTAATTTGTTAAATATTATTTTCTTAGTTCAAGTTTTTTAATAATAGAGCGATAACGGTCTATATGCTTATTTTTTAGGTAGTCTAAAAGATTTTTTCTTTTACCAACCATTTTTACAAGTGATCTTTCAGTGTTAAAATCCTTTGGATTCTTTTTAAGATGAAGAGAAAGATAGTTTATTCTGTATGTAAAAAGAGCTATTTGTCCTTCTGCAGAGCCAGTATCCTTAGTAGTAGAACCATTTTCGCTAAAAATTTCCTCCTTTTTCGATTTAGTTAAATACATTATTGAATCATTAGGTCTGCAAATATAAATTAAAATTTATTAACTTTTTATATCCTGATAGGCTTATTAAGAATTAAGTCTAAGTATAAGTTAATGTTATCCTTTAATTTTTTTCTATGAGATATAAAATCTAAAAAACCTTTTTCTAATAAAAACTCACTTTTTTGAAAACTTTCAGGCAAGTCTTTTCCAGTAGTATCTCTTACAACTCTTGGACCAGCAAAACCTATAAGTGCCCCTGGCTCAGAAATATTTATGTCCCCTAACATCGCAAAAGATGCAGTTGTTCCTCCAAATGTAGGATCTGTACATAATGAAATAAAAGGTATTTTTGCTTCAGAAAGGCGATTTAAAAAGCTACTAATTTTTGCCATTTGCATTAATGAAAAAGCTCCTTCCATCATTCTAGCTCCACCTGACTTAGAAATTATTAATAGGGGTGCATTATTTTCTATTGCGTAACTAATAGATCTGCTTATTTTTTCTCCCACAACGGAACCCATTGAGCCGCCAATAAATCTAAAATCCATACAAGCTATTACAATCAATTCACCTTTAGATTTACCGACTGCAGTCCTGACTGCGTCAGTTAGACCAGACTTTTTGTTTTCCTCCTTTATTCTTTGACTGTATCTTTTAGTATCTCTAAAGTTTAAAAAATCGAATGATGTAATAGATTCATTAATTTCTTTGTATCCTGCATTATCAAATAAAATTTTAAAATATTCCTCGCTTCCTATTCTAACGTGATATTCATCTTCTGGGCTGACAAAAAAATTATCTTCAAGTTCCTGAGTTTCAATAATTTTTCCAGTAGGTGTTTTGTACCATAGACCTTTTGGTATATCTTTCTTTTCCTCTGTTTTTGTCTGTATTCCTTTTTCACTTCTTTTAAACCAACTCATAGTTATATTATTTTATAGACAGTGTATCGATATTGTTTAAATCTTCAAAAGCTTTCTTAAGTCTATTCTTAAAAGAAATTTCACCTTTCCTTAACCAAAACCTTGGATCATAATATTTTTTATTTGGTTGATCAGGGCCATCTGGATTTCCAATCTGAGATTTAAGATACTCATATTTTTCATTCATGTAATCTCTTATTGATTCGGTAAAGGCATATTGGAGATCAGTATCAATATTCATTTTAACAACTCCATAACTAATAGCCTCTCTTATTTGATCTTTACTTGATCCTGATCCACCGTGAAAAACAAAGTTGATGGTCTTTTTTGGAACTCCAAATTTCTTTGAAATGAATTCCTGAGATTTTTTTAAAATTTTAGGTGTTAACTTAACATTACCTGGACGGTATACTCCGTGAACATTTCCAAATGCTGCTGCAACTGTAAATCTATCACTTATTTTCACTAAATTTTCATAAGCAAATGCGACTTCTTCAGGTTGTGTGTAAAGTTTAGAAACCTCAATTTCAGTATTATCCACACCATCTTCTTCACCTCCAGTGACACCTAGTTCTATCTCTAAGCACATATCAATTTTTTTTAACCTTTCAAGATACTTTTTGCAAGTACCAATATTATCATTCAAGGGTTCATTTGAAAGATCAATCATATGTGAACTAAATAATGGTTTACCATTTATCGAGTAATGTGACTCACTTTCAGTAATTAGACCATCTATCCATGGTAAAAGTTTTCGCTCACAGTGATCAGTATGTAGGATTACAGTTGCAGAGTAAATTTTTGCTAACTCATGCACATGTTTTGCCCCGGCTATAGCACCTTTTATGGATGCGAGTTGGTTGTTATTATTTAAACCTTTTCCCGCATTAAATAGGGATCCTCCATTTGAAAACTGAATAATTACAGGGCTGTTTAATTCCGAAGCAGTTTCTAAAACCGTATTAATTGAATTATTTCCTATGACATTTACTGCTGGTAAAGCGTATTTATTTTTCTTGGCGTGGTTGAAAACATCCTGAACTTCTTTTCCAGTTAATACACCTTTTGGGAAAACAGTTGACATTATTTTATGTTTTGGATGACTAATTTAATTAAATTGAGCTAGAACGGAAAGTTAATTCCCACATTAAAAACAGCTTTCTTAAGATTCAATTGTGAAAACCATCTGTCTGCTTTAGTTAGAGAAGGGTCATAAGTTTTAAATCCAGTATCTAGTCTAAAAATAAAATAATCAAAGTCATATCTTAATCCAAACCCAGATCCAATAGCCAATTCGCTTAAATCCCTTAGATTATAAAAAACTTGAGCGGCATCAGAAACATTATTTTTAAAATTCCAAATATTACCTGCGTCAATAAAAAAAGCTCCATTTAGTCTTCTGATAATTGGATATCTGTATTCAATATTAAATGCGATTTTAAAGTTTGCTTCGTTGAATTCATTGAATCTATTACTTGAACCTGGACCAAGTTTGTAAGCTTGCCACGCTCTATTATCATTGGAACCTCCTGCATAATAGGATCTTGTGAATGGAATAAAGTTTGAATTTCCAAAAGGAATTGCAATACCTATAAATGTTCTAAATGCAAAAACCCTCTTAAATCCAACAGACCAGTGCTTTATATAATCTACTTCGCTTTTAAAATATTGTGAGGGTGCAAGATTAAAAATTTTACGATAACCGTCTTCATTTAGTTTAACATCCCCAATTTTCATTCCTAGGCTTAATAGATTTCCA
This sequence comes from Flavobacteriaceae bacterium, assembly GCA_045561795.1. Lineage (GTDB taxonomy): Bacteria > Bacteroidota > Bacteroidia > Flavobacteriales > Flavobacteriaceae > TMED96. Next base: position 43,954 of record JBJKWZ010000003.1, on the reverse strand, counting down.
ACTACCTCAGATTTAAATTTAAATTGTGAGAAATTTTCATCTAAAATACTTTCTTGATTATTTTTTGAATACGTAAAAGACGAACCAACGATAAAATTATTTGCGGTTAACCTATTTTTCCTTTCGTTAATATTTAAAATATTTGAGTAAATCTCGTCTTCTGAATTAATGTTAGTTTTTAAACTTAAAATATCATTTATAAAATTATCAGTACCTAATGGAATTAACAGATTACCCTCTGAATTAAAGTAAGAAGAGTCTAAACCAAAAATTGTTTTAGAAATATTATTTAAGCGTTCGTATGAGTTTCTATATACATTGAAATAATTGTTTGTGGCTCTATTATCTACATATTCTATATCAATTAATTTTATATTTAATGATCTGGTTTTATCAGGCTTCCAATAATATTCAAAATTTCCTGTAAATGTTTGCCTATCTAAACCTATATTCTCTTGAACTGATACTCCTAAAGACATCCTAGTTTTAACATAAAATTTGTCAAAATAAATTCTTTTCAAAAAGCTTGGGGCAATTGGTCTTGGGACTCTTAGACCTAGATCTAAACCGACTTCGAATAAATTAAAAAAAGAAGACTTTTTTTCTGCTACATCTCTAGAGGACCCAACTGAACCTTTTACTCCAAATTCTAAAATTTCTGCCCCTTTGAAAACATTTCTGCTTATTATAGACGTGCCTAAAGATACCCCAATATCTTGTATATTAGAATGTGATAAATCAAAATCAAACCCTAATGAAAATTTTTCTTTCGGGACTAAATAAATTTCGGCATCTAATTTTGTGGAATCAATACTGTTTTCTCTATAGATTATTGAAGGATATTTAAAAACTTGAAGCTCATTAAAAAAGTTATATGTTTTTTTTCTGTCGTTTAATCTATAAGGGTTATTTTTTTTTAGAGCTATTCCATTGCTTATGACATAAGGATTATATTTGAGTTTCCCAGTAGAAAAAATTTTCAGGTCATTAATATTAATTGAATCTGTAAAAACTTTAAAATTTTGTTCAGGGTTTTCAACAAAAACCGAAAGTGATTTTATTTTCTTAATAACATAAGGAATATCTAAAAGAATTTCTTGATTTCTGATTTTGGAATTTTTTATTTCTAATAAAATAGGGATTCTTTTATCTCTTCCTGTGCTGTCCTTGAAGGCTTTAAAACGAATACTTCTTTGCTGAAAATTATAAATTCCATTATTGCTGAACAAATCGATTAACCTTTCTCTTTCCAGATTAAGTTTTTCTACTTCAAATGATTCACCCTTTTTTAAAAGACTCTCGTTTTTGTGGGCTCTATATATTGAATCTATATCTTTAGATGATATTATATTTGAAATACTATCAATTAAAAATTTTTCTCCTGTAGTTATTGAATGTTTAATGGCTACTTTTTTATTTTTTGTTTCTGATACGGATGATGTTGTTTTTGAATTATAAAATCCAAGATTGTCGAAGTATTGTTTGAAGAGTTTATTAGTTAGATTAATTTTAACTGAATCATATAAAGTTGGGGGTTCCCCGATTTCTCTTAACCAATTATTAAATTCAACCTTGTATTTTTTTAACTGATAGATCTGTTTTGGAGAAATTAATTTTTCCAATCTCAATCTCCTATTATCTTTCTTGTTCATCCATTTTTCAAAATCTTGTTCTGCGTTTGGATTACTAAGATTATAAATCATTAATTTTAAAGGAACACCAAATATTTTTTTATTTACACTAGTCTTAGAAAGAATTGTGATAGGGTCTTGTTTAAGTTTTTTTCCATTTAACTCATAGGTCTGTTTTGAAATTAATTTTTCTTCCTGATTTAATTGTTTGGTTACACTACAACTACTTATTAATATCGAGATAAAATAAATTATTATTATTTTTGAATTTGCTTGATTCAATGCAGAAAGTTTAAGTAAAAGTACATCATTTATGATTACAAATTCCGAGTTAAAATATATCAAAAAGTTAGGAAGAAAGAAGTATAGAAACCTTCATTCACATTTTGTTGCCGAAGGAGATAAAGTTTTTAATGATTTTTTTGATTCAAGTATTTCAATGTTTAAAAGTTATTCAACCAAGAAAATAATAGGGCAAAATACTATAATAGTAACTGATAGTTGTATGAAAAGAATGACTTTTTTGAAAAATCCTTCTAATGTTTTAGGAATTTTTTCAATCCCTAAGAAAAAAAAAGCTCCTGTTAATGAAAAGGTATTAGTTTTAGACAATGTATCGGATCCAGGTAATTTGGGATCGCTAATAAGATTATGTGATTGGTTTGGATTTGAAAATGTTGTTTGTTCTAATAAAACTGTTGATTGTTACAATCCTAAAGTAGTTCAATCATCAATGGGTTCCTTAGCTCGCGTAAATATCTTTTATGAAGATTTAAAATCTTATTTGTCAAAAGTTTCAATTCCAGTCTATGGTACTTTTCTAAATGGAAAATCAATAAATAAAGTAACTTTTCCAAATGAATTTGCTTTAATTTTCGGGAATGAGTCAAATGGTATTTCTAAATCAATAAGCAAATTTGTTAGCCATAAAATCACCATAGCTAAAGGAAGTAAATCGGTAGTTGATAGTTTAAATATAACAAGCGCCACAGCAATTATAATGAATGAAATTTCAAATCAATCATTCGAAGGTTAAATTAATTGCGACCCCTTGACTTAATAAATTTTTTATGTTCGATGTCCATGGGCTATTTATATTATTATCCTGTATCAATTCATTTTGTATAGAAAATATTCCTCTAATTGATGGTGAGAATTTGAAATAGACTAAGTAAAAGTCAATACCGAAACCTATTTCGTAATTAAAGCTTTGGCTGGTTACTCTAAAAACATTACTATAATTATCATCATTATTTTTTTCATTGCTTGATAAATTAAATGAGGTAGAAACTCCAGCCAGTAAATATGGCTTGAAATTATTTATTCTTTTTGCACTAAACTTGACTAGAAGGGGTATATGTATGTAAGTAGATTTAACCTCTCTTAAATAATCTTCATCGTTTATAAGTCCACTTGTAGCTTCAGGGTAAATTAAATCTCTTTGAGTATAATATAGACCAGGTTCTAATCGAAGATTAAAATATTTATTTAATCGTAGGTCTCCGATTAAACCTACATTAAATCCAGTATTTTTAATTAATTCAATATTAGGTAGGTTTAAGCCTCTTTCATTGTTTGGAAAGTTCCTGTTGCTAGGTACGGAATAATTACTATTGTACTGAATTTGATATCCAAAATTATTAAATCCGAGAAAATACCCATAGTGCAAAGGCTTTTCATCAAATGTTTGTAAATGCATTATTTTTTCCTTAACAGTATAATATTGAGCAAAAGTATTAGTGTCACAAAATATGATACATAGTAGTAGAAAATAAATAAGATTATCAATTTTTTTCAAAGCTATATAAGGATGCACTTCGGATATTTTAATGCATATATAAATAACATAGTTTTATTACAAATATTGTCTCAATTAGCTTATAAATTATGACTGATTCCTTGTAATATGATAAAGAGAAATTCCACAAGCTACTGATACGTTAAGAGAATTGATTTCCCCTTTCATTGGAATAAATACTTTTTTATTCACAATATTTAAGGTGCTTTTATTAATCCCTTTTCCTTCTGAGCCAAGAATTAGAGCTGTTTTCTGATTAAATTTTTCATCAAAAATATTTACACTAGATTTTTCCTCTAAGCCAACGATTTTAAAATCTCTCGATTTTAATTCATATATCGCGTCATTTAAATGACTTACCTTTGATACTGGAACATAAAAAATTGCCCCTGCAGAAGCTTTTACAGTGTCAGAGTTTATAGAAGCACTATTATTTTCGGGAACTATTATTCCACTAACGTCAGTTGCTAACGCGCTTCGAAATATTGCACCGAAGTTTCTTACATCGGTAATCCCGTCTAGTAAGAGGTAAATTTGATTTTTCTTTTTATCATTTTTTTTAAGTAGATTTTCAAAATCTATTAAATCAATAGGTTTTATTTTAGCTAAAGCGCCCTGATGGATTTTTCCAGATAATTTATCAAGTTTTTTATTGGATGTAAAGATTAATTCGATGTTTTCCTTTGAAGCATAACCCTCAACTTCTCTAAATAATTGGTTTTTTTTATTCTGGAGGAGCCATATTCTATGAATTTTAACACCTCCCTTTATGGCCTCAATAATAGGCCTTATTCCGTATATTATTTCATTATCCATATTTTGCTAAATTAAAAAAGCCACTTCATATAAGCGGCTTTTTTAATTTAAATAAATCTAATTCACTTAATTTAATAACTAGTAAATAGACTAGTTGGATCAAAGAAATCTGGCAATGATGCAGGAATATTAGGATTAGTATCCAATTCACTTTGAGGATATAAATATCTTTGAGGAAAATTAGAAGCACCTATAGCTCCTTGCTTATTTGGAACACCTATAGCATTTCGAGTTCTTCTTAAATCATGAAAAGTGATTAGCTCTCCCATAAGTGTTATGTATTTTTCTTCCAAAATTTGAAGATGAAGATCTGTTCCAGTAGCAATAGAGTCCGGAAATCCAGCAGCATCTGAAGAGTATTGATCTCTTTGATCTGCGCGAACATTATTAAGATGCTGTTTGGCACCAGCTTCATCACCTTGCATAAATTTAGATTCAGCCAATATAAACTGAGTTTCATGATAACTGGCTATTGTCATTGGAGCAGTCATTCCAAACTTCCCGTCACTATTAGTGTTAAGAGCTACTTCACCTCCTAAATCAGGAATAAAATAATAATTATACTGTGCCTGTTGACCAGGAGTAATTAGTTTCCTTGAAGTTGTCCCATCAAGAAGAAATACAAGGTGTGCATCGTTTGCTTTTAGATAATCCTGTCTTTCATCAATAATAAATTGATAAAATAAATTACGGTTTTCTAAAGAAGTTCCATGCTGAGTTAATAAATCGTTAGCTCTTGAGGAGATTCCTTGATTAGCATGAGATATAGCAGACGCGTAATTACCGGCCAATAAGCTATATCTAGCAGCTAAAGTATGACCTGCCTCTGCCCATGATCCACCAGATAATCTATTCCCACCAAAACCTGCGGCAATTGAAGTACTACCAACTTGAGCAATACCTTGCTCAATTAATGCTATACCTCCATTAACCACATCTGCTTGTGCATCATAGACGGGATTTGGATACTCATTAGGGTTAACCGCCTGAGAAAATGGTACATCTCCGTATAGAGAAGCCATATCTGCATATAAAGTACCTTGAATAATTTTTGCTATTCCTTTAACTAAATCACCAGCATTTTCATCATTTATTATTAGTTGGGCTGTATTGATACCCTGTAAATAAGTATCACCCCACATATCATTGTAATTCGCTCTGTTTGGAGAATATGTGTTTAAAGTAAGATATTGTCTATCAGCACCAGACATGGTGTTGGAAAAAATTCCTGCATATCGAGCGTTATTGCTACCCATATGTTGCATGAGTGCTAGTTGTGACTGTCCAATAATTAGGTCAGACGCAGCAACTATAAAATTATTTGGATCGTCATTTAGATCCTCTGTGTAACTTTCACAGCTCCCAACTACAATTGCAGCTAAGAACATTAATATATATTTATTTATTTTCATAATCTTAAAATTAAAATCCAAATCTTAATGTTGTTAAAACTGATCTAGTCCCGGGGTTAGAAAAATACTCTAAGCCTCTACCTCTGGATGCACCAGTTAAGTTATTTTCTGGGTCAAACTCCTTTATATTAGACCAGGTAAATAAGTTTCTTCCTGAAACAGAAAGAGAAAGGTTATCTAGTCCTAATCTCTCAATTAATGACCTATCAAAGTCATAAGAAAGTGATATTTCACGTAGTTTAACCCAAGAACCATCTTCTACAAATTGGCTCGTGACATCTCCAAACCCACCACCATTAGCTGTCCACCATTCATGATCTACAGCAACTGGGCCAGCTCCAAAATCGTTAAGATAACCTCTAAATTGTGCTCCCGCTGGAATTGGATCACCCCATGCGTTATAGATGGTAGAACCAGTATCATTTGTAGTTAGGATATCTGTACTTTCATGGATTCCCCAAAACAGCATTACACTATAGGTACCGTTCCAAACATCGTTACCTTGGGAGGTTTCAAATTGAGTAGTAAAGTTAAAGTTTTTATAACGTAAAGAAGTTCCAAGGCCCGCTCTAAAATCAGGATTTGGGTCTCCGGCAATTAATAATTCTGGATCTGCTTGTGGAAAACCATTAGAACCTAAAAGTAAACTTCCAGATGCATCTTTTAAAAATTGACCGTGTCTTTGTATTCCGTAAGGTTGGCCTTCAGCAATTCCAGATTCAGTCCCAGTAAATCCATTTAGACCAAAATATGCAGCTCCTTCTAAACTTTCAACAATATTTTTATTTTGTGTGAAGCTACCATTTATGTCAAAACTCAAATCTTGCGTTTTAATTAGGTTTGCAGAAATATCAATTTCAATCCCTTTGTTAGTTATTAAAGTAGCATTTTGAAAGGTAGTATTAAAACCTGAAGAAGGGGTTATTGGAAGAGCCAATATTCCGTCTTCAGTTTTGTTATCATAATAAGTAAATCCAAGGGTTAAGTCATTATCAAAAAATCTACTATCAAAACCTATTTCAAATTCTTTTTTTCTTTCTTCCTTTAGATCAGGATTACCTCTAGTTGTAGATTGTGTAAAAGGATTACCATATACAGAACCATCTAATCCATCACCCCAAGAAGATCCTATACCACCAGGCCCAAGGACAGTAGACGTAATGTAAGCTGGGGGTGCAACACCAACTTCACCATAGGATGCTCTTACTTTTAAAAAAGTCAAGGCATCTAAATTAATAAGATCTGTTAACTTGTATCCTATCGAAGCAGATGGGTAGAATATAATACCAGCATTTGGCATGGTAGAAAATGTTTCGCCTCTTCCGGTTAACTCTACCAATAAATTCTCGCCAATATCAAAGTTTAAAACACCATACACACCGTTTTGTCTTCTCAACTCACGAAATCCTGAAGGGAGTGAATTTTGAGATGCAGCATTACCTGGATTTAAAAATTCCTGGTCAGGATTTGTAAATACTGCTTCAAATGCACTAAGTCTTCTATAATCTGACTCAAATTGCTGATAACCTAATGTATAATTAAGCCCAATAGTAGTACTAATATCCAAACCACCGGTTAAGAACATATTCAATTGTGAAAGTTTATTGCTATATCTGTCTTCAGTATATTGACCATTGTTTCCTTCACTGGCAGACCCTGGTGGTCTGTAATCTAGTCTGTTATCTTGATAATAATCAACGCTATATCTTACAGCTAGATTTAGATTATCATTAAAGCTGTAGTTAACCTCGGGTGAAAAAATAAATCTATTAACGTCATTTAAATTTTTCTGTTCTCTCATAGTCCACAGAGGGTTATTATATGAGGGAGCTAAATAATTAAAAGCACCTGTCGCGGTATTAAAAGTTCTATATGAACCGGTATTTCTTCTATACGACCTATGAGAATTAGGAGTAACGGTTGTAACTCCATCAACAATTCTATAATTTGTTCCTTTATATTCTCTAAAGTCAAAATCAGGAGAATTTCTCAGATAACCTAGATATAGTCCACTTAAATTTGATCCTGTCTGAACTCTATTTGATGATATATTTGTGTAAGAGGAAGATAATTTAAAAAGTAATTTATCGGTAGCTTGTGTTGTATTGTTCAATTTCAATGAAGTTCTTTCATAATCGGAATTACCCTTCATTATACCGTCTTGATTCACATTTGAAATAGAAATATAGGTCCTATTTTTTTCTCCATTATATGAAAAACTCACAGAATTGTCATAAGTATATCCGTTTCCAAAAACAGCGTCTCGATTAATTTGGTTATAATTTGTTTTATCATTTTTTTGGGCAATATTACCTATTCTTGTTCCATCTTGAGTTTCAAACCAACCACCTGAAAAATCATAGACATCCGCCCCACCTGACCTTAAACTCATTTGATCTCCGAAAGAGAAACCAGTATTTTCAACAAAAACTCCAGTTCCTGGTCCTTCGCCTACCCACTGGCCTGGAAAACCTTGACCCCATGATCCCTGTTTTTTCCATTCGGCATTAATAGTCTCTACAGAAAGACTCGATTTCGCGTTTACACTCCATCCTTTTGGACTTTCTGAACCTCTTTTTGTATTAATAACTAATACTCCATTCGCCGCCCCAGTACCGTAAATAGCAGCGGCAGCAGCACCTTTAATTACTGAAATCGATTCAATATCATCTGGATTTATATCATTTAGTCTTGATTGTTGAACAACACCTGCAGTATTACCACCAATATTATCATTAGAAATAATTGCACCATCCAAGATAATAAGAGGTGAAATGTCTCCAAAAATAGTATTTTGTCCTCGAATTTGGATGTAAGCCCCTGATCCAGGGTCACCAGAATTACGAGTGATGTTTACACCGGATGTTTTACCAGACATTCCTTGTAAAACTCCAGATTCTCCAGATCTCTGTACTTCATCAACCTCTATTTTAGTCGTTGAAGTTAAATCGTCATCTTTTTTCTTTTCAAGCCCTAAAGCCGTGAGAACAACTTCTTCTAATTCAGTTCCAGACTCGAGCGAAATATTTATTGTGTCATCACTACCTACAGTAATTTCCTGAGAGGTATAACCAACAAAACTAAATACTAGAATAGAATTTTCGCTAACCTCGATAGAATAATTACCATCAAAGTCAGATGTAACTCCATTACTAGTACCTTTTTCAACAATTGAAGCTCCAGGCAATGGTAATCCATCGGTATCATTTACAATTCCCGAAACGGTTTTTTGTGAGTGTACTATTAACAAAGAAAATATAATAGATATATAGGTTAAAAAATACTTTTTCATATTTTAATTAATTTTTGGATTGCGAATATACAAAAAATTAGCTTTTTCTTAACATTTTTTTAAGATTTTGTTTGCTAAAGTCTTGATAATCAGATAAAAATATTTTTTTAAATTTTTTACTAAATCCCTACTATCATTAGTATCCCATGATGTTTTAATAATTAAATAATTGAAAATCAAAGAATTATTTTTTTATATTCATATATAAATTTCGAGATGTAAAATATACTTTAACAAAATTTTAGGAATCTAGAAAAAATAGTGCTAAATTTGCGGGCCTTAAAATCAAAGATTTATATGCCAACTATCGCTCAATTAGTAAGAAAAGGGAGATTAAGTATTTCTAAAAAAAGTAAATCTGCTGCTCTTGAATCATCTCCACAAAAAAGGGGAGTTTGTACAAGAGTATATACTACTACTCCCAAAAAACCAAATTCAGCAATGCGCAAAGTTGCTAGGGTAAGGTTAACTAATGGGAAAGAAGTCAATGCTTATATTCCTGGTGAGGGTCATAATTTACAAGAACACTCAATAGTATTAGTTAGAGGAGGAAGAGTTAAAGATCTTCCTGGAGTTAGGTATCATATCGTTAGGGGTGCCTTAGACACAGCTGGTGTTGAAGGACGTCTTCAAAGGAGATCAAAATATGGAGCCAAAAGGCCCAAAAAATAATTTTGTTAAATGAGAAAGAAGCAATCAAAAAAAAGACCAATCCTTCCTGATCCAAAATTTAACGATCAGCTGGTAACACGTTTTGTAAACAACCTAATGCTTCATGGAAAAAAGTCAACAGCATTCAGTCTTTTTTATGAATCCATTGAAATTGTTGAAAAAAGAAAACAAAATGAAGAAAAAACTGCTATTGAGGTCTGGAAAGATGCGTTGTCAAATGTGATGCCTCATGTTGAAGTTCGTAGCAGGAGGATAGGAGGTGCTACTTTTCAAATTCCAATGCAGATTAGACCTGATCGTAAAGTTTCTTTAGCAATTAAATGGTTGATTGGGTTTGCTAGAAAAAGAAATGAAAAGTCGATGTCGGAAAAATTAGCAAATGAAATTCTCTCTGCATTCAAAGAAGAGGGTTCAGCTGTAAAGAAAAGAGTTGATACTCATAAAATGGCTGAGGCAAATAAAGCTTTTTCACACTTTAGATTTTAATTAATAATGTCAAGAGACTTAAAATATACTAGGAATATTGGAATTGCAGCTCATATTGATGCTGGTAAAACTACTACTACTGAAAGAATACTTTTCTATACAGGAGTAAGTCACAAAATTGGTGAGGTTCATGACGGTGCTGCAACTATGGACTGGATGGAACAAGAGCAAGAAAGGGGTATTACAATTACTTCTGCTGCAACGACTTGTAATTGGCAATTCCCAACAGAACAAGGTAAAACTTTGCCTGAATCCAAAGATTTTCATTTCAATATTATTGATACGCCAGGTCACGTTGATTTCACAGTTGAAGTGAACAGATCGCTAAGGGTCTTAGATGGACTCGTTTTCCTTTTCTCAGCTGTTGACGGAGTTGAGCCACAATCTGAGACTAATTGGAGACTTGCTGACAATTACAAAGTACCTAGAATTGGATTTGTAAATAAAATGGATAGACAAGGTTCAAACTTCCTTGGTGTTTGCCACCAAGTTAAGGATATGCTTAAATCAAATGCTGTTCCAATTGTTTTAAATATAGGAGACGAAGAAGATTTTAAGGGAATTATTGACTTGGTAAAAAATAGAGCTATTGTTTGGCATGACGAAAATTTTGGATCGACCTTCGATGTAGTCGATATTCCAGATAATTTAAAAGATGAAGCGGAAAAACTTAGAGGTGAATTAATCGAAGCAGTTGCGGAATATGATGAAAACCTTCTTGAGAAATACTTTGAAGATCCAAATTCTATATCAGAAGATGAGGTGCATAATGCTCTTAGAGCTGCAACTCAAGAAATGAAAATAATTCCAATGATTTGTGGGTCCTCCTTCAAAAATAAAGGTGTTCAATTTTTACTAGATGCAGTTTGTCGATATTTACCTTCCCCAGAGGACAAAAAAGCAATTTCTGGTATTGATCCCAGCACAGATAGCGAATCTTCAAGGAAGCCCTCCAAAAATGAACCTTTTGCTGCCCTAGCTTTTAAAATTGCTACTGACCCTTATGTGGGTAGACTTGCATTCTTTCGAGCTTATTCAGGTAGATTGGATGCAGGGTCATATATTCTTAACAACCGAACAGGTAACAAAGAAAGGATTTCAAGAATTTATCAAATGCATTCCAACAAGCAAAACTCAATTGATTACATTGAGGCTGGTGATATTGGAGCTGCTGTTGGTTTTAAAGATATCAAAACTGGAGATACTCTTTCACACGAAAAAGCTCCTATTGTACTGGAAAGTATGGACTTTCCTGATCCTGTTATTGGAATTGCTGTAGAACCCAAGACTAAGGCAGACGTTGATAAACTTGGAATGTCTTTAGCTAAACTTGCTGAAGAAGATCCAACATTTCAAGTAAAAACTGATGAAGCTTCAGGTCAAACCGTTATTTCTGGAATGGGTGAATTACACCTAGATATAATTGTTGATAGACTAAAACGCGAATTTAAAGTTGAAGTTAACCAAGGAAAACCCCAAGTTCAATATAAAGAAGCCTTAACAGCATCTGCTAACCATCGAGAAGTTTACAAAAAGCAAACAGGTGGTAGAGGAAAGTTTGCTGATATAATTTTTATCATAGAACCAGGAGATGAATCTAAAACTGGTTTGGAATTTATCAATGAAATCAAAGGAGGTAATGTCCCGAAAGAATATATACCATCAGTTGAAAAGGGATTTAGAGATTCCATGTCAAATGGACCTCTTGCTGGTTTTGAGATTGATTCAATGAAAATTACTTTAAAAGACGGATCTTTTCATCCGGTTGATTCTGATTCACTATCTTTTGAATTAGCGGCTAAAATAGGTTTCAAAGAGGCATCTAAATCAGCAAAAGCAGTCATTATGGAGCCTATAATGAAGTTAGAAGTTCTTACACCAGAGGAAAATATGGGTGACATAGTTGGCGATTTAAATAGAAGAAGGGGGCAAGTAAATTCTATGGATGATAGAGCTGGTTCTAAAGTAGTTAAGGCAGAAGTACCATTGTCAGAAATGTTTGGATATGTTACTTCTTTGAGAACTTTGTCGTCTGGAAGAGCAACTTCAACTATGGAATTTTCACATTACTCTGAAACTCCCAATAGTGTATCAGAGTCAGTAATCTCAGAAATTAAAGGTCAAAGTGAATAAAACAAAATTATGAGTCAGAAAATAAGAATTAAATTAAAATCTTACGACTATAATCTAGTTGACAAGTCGGCAGATAAAATCGTAAAAACAGTAAAGACGACTGGAGCAGTTGTGACTGGGCCGATTCCATTACCAACACACAGAAAAATATTTACCGTTCTTAGGTCTCCTCATGTAAATAAAAAATCTAGAGAACAATTTAAATTAAGCTCTTATAAAAGGCTTATGGATATTTATAGTTCTTCATCAAAGACCATTGACGCCCTTATGAAATTAGAATTACCAAGTGGTGTTGAGGTCGAAATTAAAGTTTAAAAATATGTCTGGTTTAGTTGGAAAAAAAATAGGTATGACGAGTCTCTTCGATGATAAGGGAAAAAATATTCCATGTACAATAATTCAAGCTGGTCCCTGTATTGTAACTCAGGTCAAAAATAATCAGAAAGACGGTTATGATTCTTTGCAATTGTCATTTGATGAGAAAAGAAAGAAACTAACTAATAAATCTCTTGCAGGACATTTTGAAAAGGCTAAAACTACTCCTAAGAAAAAATCTATGGAATTTAAGGGATTTGATAAAGATTTAAATTTGGGTGACACAATAAACGTAGATTTATTCAAGGAGGGTGAGTTTATTGATGTTTCAAGCATTTCCAAAGGTAAAGGATTCCAAGGAGTTGTTAAACGTCATGGATTTAGTGGTGTTGGTCAAGCTACACACGGTCAACACAACAGATTAAGAGCTCCTGGATCTATAGGAGCGGCATCCTATCCTGCGAGAGTTTTCAAAGGAATGAAGATGGCAGGAAGAATGGGTGGAAAGAAGGTTAAGGTTCTAAATCTTAAAGTATTTAAAATTTTACCTGAAAAAAATATCATAATAGTTAAAGGAGCGGTTCCTGGTCACAATAATTCTTATTTAAAATTAGAAAAATAATGAAATTAAAAGTTGTTGATATAAAAGGTAAAGACACAGGAAGAAATGTTTTGCTACCCAATAAGATATTTGACATTGAACCTAATAATCAAGCCATCTATCTAGATATTAAGGCGCAAATGGCTAATAAAAGACAGGGAACACATAAGGCAAAAGAGAGATCAGAGATTGTTGGAAGTAACAGAAAAATCAAAAAACAGAAGGGAACAGGTTCAGCTCGAGCAGGTTCTATTAAAAATCCAATTTTTAGAGGAGGTGGTAGAATTTTTGGTCCTAGAGTAAGAGATTATTCGCAAAAAATTAATAAAAAACTAAAAAATATCGCAAGGAAATCAGCTCTAAGTATTAAAGCTAGATCAAATTCAATATTTGTAGTCGAAGAGTTTTCTTTTGATAAACCTAGTACTAAGGGATTGGATCAATTTTTAAAACTATTAAAAACAGATACAAAAAACTCACTTTTGATATTTGCTGAGGAAAATAAAAACGTATATTTGTCGTCGCGAAATTTAAAAAAAGCTGAAAGTGTAATTGCTTGTGAATTAAATACTTATTTAATTTCAAAGGCACAAATTTTAGTTTTTTTTGAGAATTCGATATCTGAATTAGAAAAGCTTTTAAATTGAATTTATGAACATCATAAAAAAACCTATTGTTTCCGAAAAAGCAACCAGCATGAATGAGTTAAGTAATTGTGTTTCTTTTATTGTTGATTCTAAAGCCAACAAGATTCAAATTAAAAAAGCAGTTGAAGCATCATATAATGTAACCGTTAAAAAAGTACGAACTATCATATACGCGCCTGTAAGGAAAAATAAGTTCACTAAAACCGGTTTACAAAAAAGCAAGAGCATATCTTTTAAGAAAGCCATGGTTCAATTAGCGGAAGAAGATAATATTGATTTTTATTCAAATATTTAATAGATTCTCATGTCAGTTAAAAAACTTAAACCAATATCAAATGCACAAAGATTTAGAGTTGTAAATAACTTTGATATGATTACAGCATCTAAACCAGAAAAGACTTTGATTTCTCCTAATAAAAGATCTGGAGGAAGAAATAATAAAGGAAGAATGACGGTAAGACATGTTGGAGGTGGTCACAAAAAACAATACAGAATAATCGATTTCAAAAGAGACAAATATGATACTCCAGCTGAAATAATTACAATCGAATATGATCCAAATCGCTCATCATTTGTTGCTCTTATTAAATATTCTGATGGAGAAAAAAGATACATAATTGCACAAACAGGTCTTAAGGTTGGACAAAAGGTCATATCAGGAGTTAATAATGTTAGTCCCGATTTAGGGAATGCTATGCCTTTATCTTTAATTCCATTGGGTACAATAATTTCTTGTATGGAATTGGTTCCTGGTAAGGGAGCTAATATTGCTCGAAGTGCCGGTTCTTTTGCGCAACTTATGGCAAGGGAGGATAAATACGCAACTGTGAAATTACCATCTGGTGAAACTCGCATGATTTTGTCAAAATGTTTCGCTACAATTGGTGCTGTATCAAATTCTGATCATCAATTAGTTGTTTCTGGTAAAGCTGGAAGGTCAAGGTGGTTAGGCAGAAGACCTAGGACTAGACCCGTAGCTATGAATCCAGTTGATCATCCAATGGGAGGTGGTGAAGGTAGAGCCTCTGGAGGGCATCCAAGAAACAAAAATGGTGTTCCTGCGAAAGGTTTTAAAACTCGTTCTAGAATTAAAAAAAGTAATAAGTTTATTATAGAAAGAAAAAAGAAATAATTATGCCAAGATCATTAAAAAAAGGGCCATTTGTTAGACATAGTTTGGAAAAAAAAGTTTCAAATAATATAGAATCTGGTAAAAAAGGAGTAATTAAAACTTGGTCTAGGGCTTCATTGATTACCCCTGACTTTGTTGGGCAAACCATTGGAGTTCATAATGGGAGACAGTTTATACCTGTATATATAACTGAAAATATGGTAGGACATAAGTTAGGGGAATTTTCTCCTACAAGATCTTTCAGAGGTCATTCAGGAGGTAAAAAATAAATTAGGAAATGGGAATAAGAAAACGAAATAAGGCAAATATTTTAAAGGCTCAAAAAAAGAAACTTGCTATAGCTAAGTTAAGAAACTGCCCTATTTCTCCAAGGAAAATGAGATCTGTAGCGGATTTGTTGCGTGGTAAAGAGGTTGGGAAAGCTTTGAATATTTTAAAATTCAATCCAAGACATGCTTCAAAGTTTTTAGAAAAACTTCTTCTTTCTGCTATATCCAATTGGCAGTCAAAAAATGAAGATCAAAGTATAGAAAGCACAAATATTATTATAAATGAAATTAAAGTTGATGGAGGAAGAATACTTAAAAGACTTCGACCTGCTCCACAGGGACGTGCTCACAGAATAAGAAAGAGATCTAATCATGTTACAGTTGTACTTGAATCTAACAATCAAACAAAATAAAATGGGACAAAAAACAAATCCAATAGGTAATCGTTTAGGCATAATTAGAGGTTGGGATTCTAACTGGTATGGCGGAAGGGATTATGGTGAAAAATTAGCCGAAGATGAAAAGATAAGAAAGTACATTTTTGTAAGATTAAACAAGGCAAGCGTTTCTAATGTCATAATTGAAAGGACTTTAAAAATAATTACAATAACAATAACGACAGCTAGGCCTGGTATAATAATTGGAAAAGCCGGGCAAGAAGTTGATAAGTTAAAAGAGGAATTAAAAAAAATTACTGGCAAAGAAGTACAAATAAATATTTTTGAGATTAAAAGGCCAGAATTAGACGCTAACCTTGTTGGTGCTAGTATTGCGAGGCAAATTGAAGCAAGAATTTCTTACAGGAGGGCTATTAAAATGGCAATTGCTGCTGCTATGAGAATGAATTCTGAAGGGATCAAGGTCCAAATTTCAGGGAGACTAAACGGTGCAGAAATGGCAAGGTCCGAATCTTATAAAGAGGGAAGAATTCCCCTCTCAACATTTAGAGCCGACATTGATTATGCAATGTGTGAAGCGCGTACTACTTATGGGAGAATTGGAATAAAAGTATGGATCATGAAAGGTGAAGTTTACGGTAAACGAGAGCTTTCACCGCTAGTTGGAATGAATAAAAAAAACAATCAACTTAACAAAGGTTTGAATCAAAGAAAGAAAGTTAGAAATTAAAGATGTTACAACCAAAAAAAACAAAATTTCGTAAAGCACAAAAAGGGAGAATGAAAGGTTTCTCCCAACGAGGACATAGGCTTTCAAATGGTACGTTTGGAATAAAATCTCTAGATTCTAAGTTTATAACATCTAGACAAATTGAAGCTGCTAGAATCGCTGCTACAAGATATATGAAACGCGAAGGTCAGCTCTGGATTAAGATTTTTCCAGACAAACCTATAACAAAAAAACCATTGGAAGTTAGGATGGGAAAAGGTAAAGGTGCTCCTGAATACTTTGTTGCTGTTGTGAGATCTGGAAGAATTCTTTTTGAAGTTGCAGGTGTAAGCCAAATTGTTGCAAAAGAAGCTTTGAGGTTGGCCGCTCAAAAACTACCCGTGAAAACAAGGTTTGTAACAGCCAATGATTATAGCAAATAAAATTAAAATGAAACAATTAGAGATATCAAAATTAAACATAAAGGATTTGGAAGCTAAAATAATTGAACTAAAGAAAAAATTATTCGACTTAAGAATGTCCAGTTATGTTTCAGAACTGGAAAATCCAGTCCAGATAAGAAATATTAGAAGAACTATAGCAAGATTAAAAACCGCTAAAACTAAATTAAATAAAGATTTAATTAGCTAACATGGGAGATAGAAAATTAAGAAAGGAAAGAGTTGGTGTTGTTACAAGCAACAAGATGGAAAACTCTGTAGTTGTATCGGAGGTTAGACGAGTAAAACATCCTAAATATGGAAAGTTTGTACTAAAAACAAAAAAATATGTTGCTCATGATAAAAAAAATGATTGTCAAATAGGAGATAAAGTTCGAATAATGGAGGTGAAACCAATGAGCAAAACGAAATCATGGATGCTAATGCAAATTATTGAAAGAGCAAAATAAATGTTACATCAAGAATCAAAATTAAAGGTTGCAGACAACACTGGCGCAAAAGAAGTACTTACAATAAGGGTTTTAGGAGGTACCAAAAAAAGATATGCATCCATTGGTGATAAAATTGTAGTTACAATTAAAGAGTCTTCTCCTTCTGGAACAATGAAAAAAGGCCAAGTATCTAAAGCTGTCGTTGTTAGAACAGTTAAAGAAATTCGAAGACAAGATGGTTCATATATACGATTTGATGATAATGCTTGCGTTCTATTAAATCCCTCTGATGAAATGATTGGCACTAGAGTGTTTGGGCCAGTTGCAAGAGAATTAAGGGATAAAAGATTTATGAAAATTGTTTCCCTAGCACCAGAAGTTCTATAAATTATGAAAAAGTTTAAAATTAAAGTTGGAGATTTTGTTAAAGTAATTGCTGGTTCTAATAAAGGTTCTGAAGGCAAAGTAGTAAACATTATTAAAAAAAGAGAGAAAGTGATTATTGAGGGCTTAAATTTGGTTAAAAAACATATAAAACCAAATTCCAAAAATCCCCAAGGTGGTATTGAAGAAAAAGAATCACCAATTCATATTTCAAATATATCTATTGTAAACAATGTTGAAAATAAAAAGACGGCTAAGAATGAAACTAAATCAAATATCGGAAATAATAAGAAAAAAGTGTCACAATGAACTATGTCCCTAGGTTAAAGAATGAGTTTGAAAAAGTTGTATCTAAATCATTAACTAATGAATTTAGTTATAAAAATAGTATGCAGATTCCTAGAGTTATTAAGATAATATTAAGCAGGGGTGTCGGTGCAGCTGTTGCTGACAAAAAACTTGTTGAACAGGCGGTTGATGAATTGACCCTTATTTCAGGGCAAAAAGCAGTTCCAACACTTTCAAAAAAAGATGTTGCTTCCTTTAAGTTGAGAAAAGGTATGCCAATAGGTGCTAAAGTCACTTTAAGGGGGAATAAGATGTATGAGTTTTTAGATAGGCTTATTTCGATTGCATTACCTAGGGTTAGAGATTTTCAAGGAATTAAGCCTGGCGGCTTTGACGGAAGAGGTAATTATACTTTGGGTATAACTGAGCAAATAATTTTCCCTGAAATAGATATCGACAAAGTGAATAAAATATCAGGTATGGACATTACTTTTGTAACTTCTGCTTCTACTGATAATGAAGCTAAGTCTTTATTAAGTTTAATAGGTTTACCATTTAAAAAAAAATAATATGGCAAAAGAGTCGATGAAAGCGCGAGAAATTAAGCGTGCAAAAATTGTTAAAAAATACGAAGCTAGAAGGAAAGCTTTGAAAGAACAAAAAGATTATTTAGCTCTTCAAAAGCTACCAAGAAACGCCTCACCAGTTAGGTTACATAATCGTTGTAAAATAACCGGAAGACCCAAAGGTTACATAAGACAATTTGGGTTATCAAGGGTTACTTTTAGAGATATGGCTAACAAAGGTTTGATTCCTGGTTTAACTAAAGCAAGCTGGTAAAAAATTATATTATGAATACAGATACGATAGCAGATTACCTTACTAGAATCAGAAATGCATGTCTTGCAAGACACAAGGTTGTCGAAATTCCTGCTTCTAACACAAAAAAAGAGATTACAAAAATATTATATGACCAGGGGTTTATTTTAAGCTATAAATTTATGGAGACCGCTAACAAACAGGGGAAAATTAAAATTGCTTTAAAATATGATATCAAAACAGGTGAATCAATAATCAGAAAAATAAATCGTATTTCTACGCCAGGATTAAGAAAATACTCTAACGCTAAGGGTATTCCTAGAATTCTAAACGGTCTCGGAATATCAATTATTTCAACCTCAATGGGAGTGATGACTGGAAAAGAAGCAAAGAAAAAAAATATTGGCGGTGAGGTAATTTGTTATTTATATTAAATTTTAAATATGTCTAGAATAGGAAATAGTCCGATTAAGGTACCTGAAGGCGTAAACATAAACCTTCAGGATAACAAGATTATTGTAAGTGGAAAGTTAGGTTCACTTGAACTTAATTTTCATGATATAGATATTGAGTACAATAAGACTCTAATCACTTTAAAAAGAAATTCTGAGATGAGCGATATAAAATCTAAACATGGTTTGTATAGATCTTTAATAAATAATATGGTTATTGGTGTGAGCACTGGATTTAATAAAGAGCTTGAGCTTGTTGGTGTTGGTTATCGTGCCTCTGTTCAAGGTCAGAAATTAGATCTTTCATTGGGTTTTTCGCATAATATTTTATTTGAAATTGCACCTGAAGTTAAAATTGAGACATCTTCTGAAAAAGGTAAAAATCCTATCATAAAATTATCTTCTCATGATAAACAACTTTTAGGATTTGTTGCAGCAAAAATAAGATCCTTCAGAAAACCGGAACCATATAAAGGAAAAGGTATAAGATTTGTAGGAGAGCAAGTTAGAAGAAAGGCAGGTAAATCAGCATAATTCAAAAAGATGAAAACTATAAAAACTAAAAGAAGAAAAAAAATTAGACTCAAATTAAAAAAAACAATTAGAGGTAGTAGCATTATGCCTCGTCTATCTGTATTTAGGAGTAACAAAAATATTTATGCACAAATTATTGATGATGTAAAAGGCAACACCTTGACTTCAGCATCTTCTAAGAGTAAAGACTTTGATAAATTTGATACCAAGATTTTGTCTGCACTAGAAGTAGGAAAGCTAATTGCAAAAAAAGCATCTAAAAAAGGAATAAGTATAGTAAAGTTTGACCGCGGTGGATATCTATATCATGGAAGAGTAAAGTCTCTTGCTGACGGCGCTAGAGAGGGTGGCCTTAAATTTTAAATTATGTATAAAAATTATAAAAGTATTGAATTTGTTAAACCTGGTGGACTTGATCTTAAAGACAGGTTGGTAGGTGTACAAAGAGTAACAAAAGTAACTAAAGGAGGAAGAGCTTTTGGTTTTTCTGCGATAGTAGTGGTTGGAGACGAAGATGGTATAGTAGGTCACGGTTTAGGCAAATCTAAGGAAGTATCCGAGGCGATTTCAAAGGCTGTGGAAGATGCTAAAAAAAATCTGATTCGAATTTCTTTAAAAAAGGGAACGATTCCTCACGAACAAAATGGAAAATTTGGGGGGGCAAGAGTATTCATTAAACCTGCATCTGAGGGTACCGGAGTTATTGCTGGAGGAGCCGTTAGGGCAGTACTTGAGTCAGTTGGTGTTCAAAATGTACTATCCAAATCTCAGGGATCGTCAAATCCTCATAACGTAGTAAAGGCTACATTTGATGCGTTACTAAACTTAAGAAGTCCAGAAAAAATTGCAAAACAAAGAGGTATTTCTGTTGATAAACTTTTTAACGACTAAAAAAATGGAAAAAATAAAAATTAAACAGGTAAGAAGCAGTATAAAGAACCTAAGGAAACAGAAACTTACACTTTTTGCGCTTGGTTTAAGAGGAATCGGAAAGGAAGTGGTTCATGAAAATACTCCTAATATTAGAGGTATGATTGAAAGAGTTAATCACCTAGTGGAGGTAATTAAAATATAGTTAAATGAATTTAGATAGTATAACACCAATAAAAGGTTCGAATAAAAAAGCTTCCAAGAGGTTAGGGAGAGGACAGGGTTCTGGAAAAGGTGGCACATCCACAAGAGGTCACAAAGGTGCGAAGTCAAGGTCTGGGTACTCAAAAAAACTTGGATTTGAGGGAGGTCAAATGCCTTTACAAAGAAGAATTCCAAAATTTGGATTTAAAAATGTAAATAGAATTCAATATGAGATTTTAAATCTCGAAAAAATTCAGGAATTAATATTAAATAAAAAAATAAAAAATAAATTGGATATTGATAAAATTTATTCTTTGGGGTTAGTTAGAAAAAATAGTTTAGTTAAAATTTTAGCTAAAGGAAAAATATTATCACCAATTAAAGTTACAGCTCACAAGTTCTCAGATAAGGCGAGAAAGGAAATTGAGTCTGTTGGAGGAGAAGTAAATTTAATTTTGAAAAATGGGTAAATTTATACAAGCACTTATCAATATCTACAAAATTGAAGAATTAAGGATTAGAATAGGAGTTACCCTTTCTATTTTACTTGTATACAGGGTAGGCGCCCAAATTACACTCCCTGGAATAGATGCACTACAGCTTGCCGAATTAGGCAATAGAACAGGTGGTGGAGGCCTTCTTGGAGTTTTAAATATGTTTACAGGAGGTGCTTTTGCCAATGCTTCAGTCTTTGCCCTTGGAATTATGCCTTATATTTCAGCATCAATTGTAGTTCAGCTTATGGGAGTTGCTCTTCCATATTTACAGAAACTGCAAAAAGAGGGTGAAAGTGGAAGAAAAACACTTAATCAAATTACCAGATGGTTAACAATAGCTATATGTATCGTTCAAGCTCCAGCATATCTTTATGGACTAAGTGCCTTGGGGGTTCCTGACTCAGCTTTTGTTTTAGGTAAGGGTTTCTCTTTTATATTTCCATCGGTTATCATTTTGGTTACTGGAACAATATTTGCAATGTGGCTTGGAGAAAAAATTACTGATAAAGGAATAGGAAATGGAATATCTTTATTAATAATGGTGGGAATAATTGCCACTTTACCAATGTCTTTTACCCAGGAAGTTGTTTCACGAGTGTCAGAAAATAATGGGGGGTTAATTCTCATTTTAATTGAAATGATATTATGGATTATTATAATCTTATTATCAATTCTTCTCGTTCTGGCTGTAAGGCAAATACCAGTTCAATACGCAAGAAGAGCACAAACAGCTGCCAATAATCAAAATATGTTTGGTAGAAGACAGTATATTCCACTCAAATTAAATGCTTCAGGAGTTATGCCAATTATCTTTGCTCAAGCGATAATGTTCGCACCTAGTTACGTGGGGAGATTAATTGGAAATAATGAAATAGGTCAATGGATTCAAGTAAATTTTTCAGATATTTTTGGCTTGTGGTATAATATTGTTTTTGGTTTACTAATAATTATTTTTACTTTTTTTTATACAGCAATTACAGTACCTACAAATAAAATGTCTGATGATTTGAAAAGAAGTGGAGGTTTTGTTCCTGGTATTCGTCCGGGTAATGAAACTAGTGATTTTTTAGATAATGTAATGTCTCAAATTACTTTTCCTGGATCTTTGTTTTTAGCTGCTTTAGCTGTTTTCCCAGCAATAGTTGTTAAACTAATGGGAATGCAACAAGGATGGGCTCTATTTTATGGTGGAACCTCATTGTTAATAATGGTTGGGGTTGCTATTGATACAATTCAACAAATAAATTCATATTTGTTAAATCGACATTATGATGGACTTATGAAAACAAGTGGTAATAGAAAAATTTCAATATAAATGCCTAAACAAGAAGCGATTGAACAAGAAGGAAAAATAATAGAAGCTCTATCTAACGCTATGTTTAGAGTTGAGCTTGAAAATGGGCATGTTGTAACTGCTCACATATCAGGCAAAATGAGACTTCATTACATAAAGCTTTTACCAGGTGATAAGGTAAAACTTGAAATGAGTCCTTATGATTTAACTAAGGCAAGAATAACTTTTAGATTTTAATTTTATAATTATGAAAGTAAAAACATCAATAAAAAAACGAAGTTCAGATTGTAAAATCGTTAGAAGAAAAGGGAGGTTATATATAATTAACAAGAAAAACCCTAGGTTTAAACAAAGACAAGGATAATATGGCTAGAATATCAGGTGTAGATATACCCAAATTGAAAAGAGGCGAGGTTGCTTTAACTTACATTTATGGAGTTGGTAGAACCCGAGCATCTAAAATTTTAAATGAAGCTAAAGTAGATTTGAATAAGAAAGTTTCTGATTGGACAGACTCTGAAATAAAATCAATTATTCAAGCTATTTCAAAATATAAAGTTGAGGGAGAATTACGTTCAGAAACTCAACTCAATATAAAAAGGTTGATGGATATAGGTTCTTACAGAGGGATTAGACATAGAAGTGGACTTCCTCTTCGAGGGCAAAGGACAAAAAATAATTCACGTACAAGAAAGGGAAAAAGAAAAACTATAGCTAACAAAAAGAAGGCAACTAAATAATCATATATGGCTAAATCTGCAAACAAAAAAAGAAAAGTATCTGTAGAACCTGTTGGCGAAGCATACATAAATGCTTCATTTAACAATATAATCATTTCATTAACAAATTTAAAAGGAGAAGTGATTTCTTGGTCGTCAGCAGGAAAGATGGGGTTTAGAGGTTCTAAAAAAAATACTCCCTATGCTGCGCAAGTCGCAGCTGAAGATTGTTCAAAAATAGCTCAAGATCTAGGCTTGAGACAGGTTAAAGTTTTTGTTAAAGGTCCTGGAAATGGTAGAGAATCTGCTATTCGAACAATACATAATAGTGGAATTGAAGTAACTGAAATTATTGATGTAACCCCTCTACCACACAATGGATGTAGACCCCCTAAAAGAAGAAGAGTATAATTTAAAAAAAATAAAATGGCTAGATATATAGGTCCTAAATCAAAAATTGCTAGGAAATTTGGAGAACCAATTTTTGGATCTGACAAATCCTTCGAAAAAAGAAACTTTCCTCCTGGACAACATGGAAATAATAAGCGCAGAGGAAAAAAATCAGAGTATGCAATTCAATTGATGGAAAAGCAAAAAGCTAAATACACCTATGGTATTTTGGAAAAACAATTTAGGATAATTTTCGATAGAGCTTCAAGAAGTAAAGGTGTAACAGGTGAAGTTTTACTTCAATTATGTGAGTCTAGATTAGATAATATTGTTTATAGACTTGGAATATCGTCATCACGAAGTGGTGCAAGACAACTTGTTTCTCATGGGCACATAATAGTAAATAACAAGATAGTAAATATTCCCTCTTGTCACGTCAAACCAGGAGACAAAGTGGGAGTTCGGGAAAAATCGAAGTCTATTAATTCTATCCAAGAATCTCTTCACAATAACTCATCAGTTTACGAATGGCTTGCTTGGGATGAAAATATTTTGACTGGAACACTTGTTAGTACTCCAGAACGAATTCAAATACAAGAAAATATAAAAGAACAATTAATAGTAGAACTTTACTCTAAATAAATAACTAATATAATATCACAAATATGGCAATATTAAATTTTCAAAAACCAGATAAAGTAATTATGATCGATTCTTCGGAGTTTGAAGGCAAATTTGAGTTTCGTCCCTTAGAACCCGGTTATGGTTTGACAGTTGGAAATGCATTGAGAAGAGTATTACTTTCTTCACTGGAAGGATTTGCAATAACCTCTGTTAAAATTGAAAACATAGATCATGAATTTTCAACCATCCCAGGTATAGTTGAAGATGTCACAGAAATAATTCTAAATATTAAACAAATTAGATTTAAAAGACAAATTGAAGATCTCGAAAACGAAAAAGTTAAAATTTCTTTGGGAGGACAGGATCAGTTTAAAGCAGGGGATATTCAAAAATTCATTTCTGGATTTCAAGTTTTAAATTCAGATCTAGTAATTTGTAATTTAGAAAAAGGTGTCCAAGTTAACATGGAGTTAACTATTGAAAAAGGACGAGGATATGTAACTGCTGAAGAAAATAAAAAAATTGATACTGAGTTGGGAGTTATTTCAATTGATTCAGTTTTCACTCCTGTTAAAAATGTAAAATTTAGTATAGAAAATTACCGTGTTGAACAAAAAACGGATTATGAAAAATTGATTTTTGAAATAAATACAGACGGATCAATACATCCTAAAGATGCACTAACCGAGGCTGCTAAAACGTTAATCCATCATTTCTTATTATTTTCAGATGAAAGAATCACTTTAGAAGCCGATGAGATTGCTCAAGCTGAAACTTACGATGAAGAATCTTTGCACATGAGACAGCTTTTAAAGACAAAGTTGATAGATATGGATTTATCTGTTAGAGCACTAAATTGTTTAAAAGCTGCAGAAGTCGACACTCTTGGGGACTTGGTTTCCTACAATAAAAATGATTTAATGAAATTTAGAAACTTTGGGAAAAAATCATTGACTGAATTAGAAGAATTAGTTGTTCTTAAAGGTTTATCTTTTGGAATGAATTTATCAAAATATAAATTAGATAAAGATTAAAAAAACCACTCTTTATGAGGCACAGAAATAAAAAAATAAAATTAGGTAGAAAAAGAGCCCACAGAAGCTCCATGCTTGCAAATATGGCTTGTTCGCTAATTGAACATAAGCGAATAAATACAACCGTTACAAAAGCTAAGGCGCTTAAGAGATTTATTGAACCATTAGTTACTAAGACTAAAGATGATTCTACCCATAATAGAAGAGTGGTTTTCAAATATTTGAGAAATAAAGAATCTATAAATGAGTTATTTAGAACAATATCCAATAAAATAGGTGAAAGACCAGGTGGTTACACAAGAATTATCAAGTTAGGAAAAAGGATGGGTGATAACGCCGATATGGCATTGATAGAATTTGTTGATTTCAATGAGTTATATTCAAAGTCGGATACTCCTAAGAAAACCACTAGAAGAGGCAGAAGCAAATCAAAAACCAAAGTAGGGGAAACTTTAGACACTAAAACAAAATCTCCTGAAATCGATGAAAAAAATAAGATAAAAGATTCAGGCCCCGAAAAGAAAGATGACAAAGCTTCCAAAAAGAAAGATGACAAAGCTTCCAAAAAGAAAGGTGACAAAGCTTTCAAAAAGAAAGATGACAAAGCTTCCAAAAACAAAGATGAGAAAGCTTCCAAAAACAAAGATGAGAAAGCTTCCAAAAACAAAGATGAGAAAGCTTCCAAAAACAAAGATTAATACTAAAAGTAAGACTACAATTTATTCTTAAAAAAAGAAAATTAAATTAAAAAAAAGTACGTAAAACCCCTTGGATAAGTCAAATTGTTAATAATTCAATTAAATATGAAAGGATAAGTATTTCATGTTTAGCCTTTTTTATATTTCTTTGTAAAATAGCATATGAGTTATATTGAAAGACCAAAAGCAATAGTTTTACTTGAAGACGGTACTGTTTTTTTTGGAAAATCTGTCGGTATATCTGGAACTACTTTTGGTGAAATTTGTTTTAATACTGGTATGACCGGATACCAAGAAATTTTCACTGACCCCTCATACTTCGGTCAAATAATGGTAACAACAAACGCACACATTGGTAATTACGGTACCCACAATTATGACAATCAATCAGATTCAATTAAAATATCAGGTTTAATATGCAAGAATTTTAGTTTTAATTTTAGTAGATATGGTAAAACCTCGGATTTGTTAAGTTTTTTTAAAAATCAAAATAAACTTGTAGTTTCAAACATCGATACGCGAGCTTTAGTAAAGTACATTAGGGAAAACGGAGCTATGAATGGGTTAATAACTACTGAGTTGGATAAGATAGATATTTTAAAAAAAGAACTCAAAAAAATACCTTCAATGAAGGGTATGGAGTTGGTTTCAAAGGTTTCAACGAAAAGTCCTTACTTCTATGGTAACCCTAAATCAAAATTCAAAGTAGCAGCAATAGATTTGGGAATAAAAAACAGTATTTTGAAAAATCTTGCTAATCAAGATATATATGTAAAAGTATTCCCATACAACACCACTTTTTATGACATTGTAAAATGGAAACCAAATGGTTTTTTTTTATCTAATGGCCCTGGAGACCCTGAACCTTTGGTTTTGGTTCAAGAACTTGCCAAGAAAATAATAGAAAAAAATTATCCCTTGTTCGGCATATGCCTAGGCCACCAAATAATTGCATTAGCCAACGGGATACCTACATTTAAAATGTTTAATGGGCACAGAGGTATTAACAACCCAGTGATAAATCATGAAACAGGAAAAGGTGAAATTACTTCTCAAAACCACGGATTTGCCGTAGATAGAAAACTACTGGAATTAGACCCAAATATTATTATAACCCATTCCCATTTAAATGACAATACAGTAGCTGGATTAAAAATGAAACGCAAAAAATGTTTTTCCGTTCAATATCATCCTGAAGCTGCTCCTGGTCCAAATGATGCGCATTATCTTTTTATAAACTTTAAAAAAATGTTATCTATTTAATTTTATGTGATGGGAAAAATTAAAAAAGTTATAGCAAGACAAATTTTTGACTCAAGGGGAAACCCAACAGTAGAAGTTGAAGTGTTTACTGATGAGGGAGGATTTGGAAGAGCGGCTGTTCCCTCAGGTGCCTCAACGGGACAACATGAAGCTGTTGAACTAAGGGATAACGATGAAAAATTCTCTGGGAAAGGTGTAATGAATGCAGTCAATAATGTAAACAAAACGATAGCAAAAAATATCATTGGAATAAATGTTCAATATCAGCAAGAAATAGATTCTTTGATGATTGACTTAGATGGGACCCCTAATAAGTCAAATCTTGGGGCTAATTCAATTCTTGGTGTTTCACTTGCAGTAGCTAAAGCCGCAGCCGATGAAAAAAAAATTCCACTTTATGAATATTTAGGAGGTGAGGATGCTAAAATTTTGCCTGTTCCAATGATGAATATAATTAATGGAGGTTCACATTCAGACTCACCAATTGCTTTTCAAGAGTTTATGATTATGCCTATAGCTGGAGAAACATTTTCCAAATCCTTCCATATGGGTGTAGAAGTTTTTCATTGTCTGAAAAAAATATTAAATAAAAAAAAATTAAGTACTGCTGTTGGTGACGAAGGAGGGTTTGCTCCAAAACTAAAAGGGACAGAGGATGCAATTGAAACCATTTTGTCCTCAATTGAGATGGCAGGATATGAACCAGGAAAGGAAATTATGCTTTCCTTAGACTGTGCTTCTTCAGAATTTTTTAAAGAAGGGATATATGATTATTCTATCTTTGAGGGTGTCAATGGAATTAAAAGAAATTCAGATCAACAGGTTAATTATCTTGAAAATCTAACTAAAAAATATCCAATTTTATCTATTGAAGATGGTATGGATGAAAACGATTGGGAAGGATGGGAGACATTAACAAAAAAAATTGGTGATAAAGTTCAATTAGTTGGTGATGATTTATTTGTTACAAATGTAAATAGACTATCCAAAGGAATAAGTAGATCTATAGCAAATTCAATTTTAATAAAAGTTAACCAAATTGGAACCCTTTCAGAAACATTTGATGCAGTTAAAATGGCACATAAAGCTGGATATACAGCAGTTATGTCTCATAGGTCAGGTGAAACTTCAGATTCGACAATAGCTGATTTAGCTGTGGCAATGAAAACTTGTCAAATTAAAACTGGCTCTGCGTCAAGAAGCGATAGGATGTCAAAATATAATCAATTACTTAGGATAGAAGAAAGACTGTCTGATAAATCTATTTATCTTCAAAAAAAATCATTTAACATAAACTTCTAGGCATACATTAATGTCTCAATTAATTTCAATTATAGCTTAATTTTCAATAAATTTACTACCAGAGTTGGAGTATGAGTAAAAATGTAAAAATCCTGGTCGGAGGAAAGTCTTATGAGTTCCCAGTTGTTAAAGGTTCTAAAAACGAGCTTGCCATTAATATTAATACACTTAGGTCAGAAACTGGATTAATAACTATCGATCCAGGCTACAAAAACTCAGGATCATGCCTGAGTGAAATCACTTATTTGAACGGTGAAAAGGGTGAACTAAGTTATAGAGGGTACTCTATAGAAGATTTAACACAAAATGCAGGTTTTTTAGAAGTTTCTTACTTATTAATATTTGGGTTTTTACCAACTAAATCACAGTTAGAAAAATTTCAAATTGATATACATAAAGAATCGTTGGTAGATGAGGATTTGAAAGTCATTTTAAAAAGTTTTCCTAGAAGCGCACATCCAATGGGTGCTCTGGCGTCCTTAACCTCTGCATTAACAGCATTTGATCCTGATTCAGTTGACGTTGAATCAGAAGATGAAATATATTCCGCAGTGGTTAACTTAATGGCAAAACTCCCTATTTTATGTGCTTGGACTTATAGAAAAGTAAAAGGTCTACCATTGAATTATGCCGACAGGTCACTAAGTTTTGAAGAAAATATAGCCCAGATGTTTTTTCGTCACCCTACTGAGGTATATGTACCAAACAAAATTATTAACAATGCATTAAATAAACTTTTAATCCTGCATGCGGATCATGAACAAAATTGCTCAACTTCAACTGTTAGAATTGTTGGTTCTTCCCATGCTGGTCTGTTTGCATCAGTATCTGCTGGTATTTCAGCACTTTGGGGTCCACTTCATGGAGGAGCAAATCAGGCGGTAATTGAAATGTTGGAAAAAATAAAAAATGACGGTGGTGATCTTGAAAAATATATTCTAAAAGCAAAAGATAAAAATGATTCGTTCAGACTTATGGGTTTTGGACACCGAGTTTACAAGAATTTTGATCCAAGAGCAAAAATCATTAAAAAAGCTGCTGATGAAGTATTAAACGATCTTGGTATAAATGATCCAGTTTTAGAAATTGCTAAATCTTTAGAAAAATTAGCCTTAACGGACGATTATTTTATTAAAAGGAAACTATATCCTAATGTGGATTTTTATTCTGGAATTATTTATCGTGCTCTCGGAATTCCTACTCAAATGTTTACAGTTATGTTTGCACTTGGTAGATTACCTGGATGGATTGCTCAGTGGTGGGAAATGAGGAAAAATAATGAACCTATTGGCCGTCCAAGACAAATTTTCACTGGTAAAACAGATTTAGAATTTATTCCTATTAATATGAGGTGATTTTTTAATCGTTAGATTCTTTAACATCCCCCTAAAAATAAAATAATGAAATGGGCTTAATGCATACCAATAAACTCTTCCCCATAATCCTTTTGGCCTGAAGGTGGCAGTTTGAATGACGATATCCTTCTCAATTCTAAACTCTAACCAAGCCTCACCAGGTAATTTCATTTCTGCAAATAGTAATAATCTCATATTTTTTTTATCTGCCAATAATACTCTCCAAAAATCTAAAGAATCTCCGGTGAAGATTTTATTTTTATGAGTTCTTCCTCTTCTCAAACCTACTCCTCCAGATAGTTGATCAAGATAACCTCTTATTTTCCACAAAAAATTAGCATAATACCAACCTGTATCACCTCCAATTTTCCATAATGATTCTAGAGTTTTTTGAGGATCTATGTTCTTTTCAATCTTTTTATCCTGTAAAATCCCAAATTTTGGAACTTGAATATATTCTTTGAGTTCGTTATTTATTAGTCCACTAACTAAACTATCTTTCCAACTGCTAACTACACTATTTTGTTCAATCTTTATAAAAGCCATTTTTATGGCTTCATCATAAGAATATAATTTTACACCGAGAATTTTATGAAGTTCATCGCCTTTAACCGTCACCTCTGATTTCATACTTTTAACTAAGTTTACAGCTAATGGATATGAAGTTGATGTCACAAAATATAACCAATATGAAGATAATCTTGGAGTCATTATTGGGACTGTAATTATTAATTTTTTTAGCCCTCTGTTTTTAGCATATTTGTGAAGCATTTCTTTATAACTTAAAATACTTAAGCCTCCAATATCAAAAGCTTTTCCCATACAATCTGGGTGTAATAAAACACCATTTAAAAATTCAATAACATTTCTAATCGCTATTGGTTGGGATTTTGTTTTAACCCATTTTGGAGTTATCATAATTGGTAGTTTTTCACACAAATCTCTTATGATCTCAAATGATGCACTCCCGGATCCAACAATTATACCTGCCCTAAGAACTGTTAATTTAATTTTATTTTTTCTTAGAATCTGTTCTACATTTTTTCTTGATTCTAAATGTTTTGAAAGATTTTTAGTATTAGTAATCCCACTTAAAAAAATTATCTGTCTAGCATAGGTTCCCTTTATTAAGTAATTGAATTTTTTTGCACAATCAATTTCCATTTTAGAGAAGCTATCTATTTTTGACGACATTGAATGGATTAGATAATAAACTACATCTATTTCTTTTGGAATAGGATTTTTTTTTGGACTATTTAGGAAATCAATTGTTATTATTTTTACTTTTTTTAACAGGTCTGGATTTAAAGACAATCTTTCAGGATTTCTTACTGCACAATAAACTTTGTGTCCATTTTCAACCAGTTTTGGAATTAAACGCATTCCTATATAACCATTTGCGCCCGTAACTAAGATGTTTAATGCTTCTTTGTTCATTTTCATTTATGAAAATAATTATTTTAATGTATTTATTTCTGTATTTGAATTTATTCTTTATAACTATATTTAAATAAATAATAAAATGAAATTTTATTCTGAACAGCTTTCTCCTTTTTTAAAAGAGTTTTTCAAAGATAATTATAGTGTTGAAATTGATAGTTTTGACTTTGTTAAGACGAGAGAAGGTTTTGATGGCGATATTACTTTGTTGGTTTTTCCTCTTCAAAATAAAGTAGACATTGGTATAGAATCTCTTTCTCAAGAAATAGGCTCTTTTCTTGTTGCTAAAGTTTCTTGGATTTCAGATTTTAATATCATAAAAGGATTTTTAAACTTAAATATTCTTGACATTTTTTATGTAAATTTTCTCAAAGAGATTGATCCTAATCCAAAATACGGGCATAAACCTGTTGATGAAGAAAAAGGTATTACCCTTGTTGAGTTTTCTTCACCAAATACCAACAAACCTCTTCATTTGGGACATATTAGAAATAATTTATTAGGTGATTCAATAACTAGAATTTTAAAAGCTAACGGGTATAAAACTATAAAAACTCAAATTATAAATGATAGGGGGATACATATATGTAAATCAATGATTTCATGGTTAAAATTTGCTGAAGGTTCAACTCCGAAATCCACAGGTATTAAACCAGATAAATTCGTTGGTAATTATTATGTCTTATTTGAGAAAGAGTATCAAAAGCAGATAAAAATTCTTATTGAAAAAGGATATAAAAAAGATGATGCGGAGAGAAAAGCACCAATTTTTTTAGAGGCTAAAGAAATGCTTCAAAAATGGGAGTCAGGAGATGAAAAGATAATTAAATTATGGAATAAAATGAACTCATGGGTTTATCAAGGGTTTGATAAAACATATAAATCTTTAGGAATTGAATTTGATAAAAATTATTACGAGAGCAATACATATTTGAAAGGGAAACAAATTGTTGAAAAAGGTGTATCTCAGGGTACATTTTACAAAAAGGAAGACCGTTCAATTTGTATTGATTTAACTGAAAATGGTCTTGATGAAAAAGTACTGATTAGGTCAGATGGAACTTCTGTTTATATAACTCAAGATATTGGCACAGCGATGCAAAGGTTTGAAGATTTTTCTGAAATAAAAGGTATGATTTATACTGTTGGTAATGAGCAAGAGTACCATTTTAAGACCTTGTTTTTAATCCTAAAAAAATTAGGAGTTAAATGGGCTAATATGTTACATCACTTAAGTTATGGTATGGTTGATTTACCAGACGGTAAAATGAAAAGTAGGGAAGGAAACGTAGTTGATGCAGACGATTTAATGTCAAAAATGAAAACCACAGCAAAGGAGATATCAAGTAAACTAGGAAAGCTTGATGGATATTCTATAAGTGAAAAAAATTATCTTTATGAAAAAATTAGTCTTGGAGCTCTTAAGTATTATATTTTGAAGGTTGATCCAAGAAAGACAATTCTTTTTGATCCAGAAAAGTCTATCGATTTTAATGGAAATACCGGACCCTTTATCCAGTATACATATGCTAGGATCCAATCAATTTTGAAAAGTAATAATATCGATCCAGACTCTCGAATGCCTGAAAAATTAGACACAAAAGAAACCTTGATTATTAAACAACTTATTCTTTATCCTGAAATTGTTGAGCAATCACTAAAAAGCTTAAGCCCAGCTATTATTTCGAACTACATTTATGAACTTGTAAAAAGGTTTAATTCTTTTTATCAAAATGTTACAATATTAGGCTCGGGGAGTATTACCACAAAAAATTTTAGGCTAATATTATTAAAAAATGTTGCCACAAACTTGAATAATTCTTGTAGTCTATTGGGTATTAAATTGCCTCAAAGGATGTAAAAAAAAAACCGCCATAAAGGCGGTTTTTAAAAATGTTTTATTTGATTATTTAGATTGAACAGCTAAATTATAAACAACTAATCCAAATCCAATCTTGTTAATAGCGTCACCTACATTATAAATAACATCCATTTCAAGACCACCAAATATGCCGCTATACCATCCTTCAGTCCCAGCCATGTAGCCAATTGGATATATTGCCCATCCAATTAAAACAAACTTACATAACATGTTATGAGCTGATAAAGTAGCACCTCCAGCAGATGTAGCTAATTTTTTAGCCTCACCCAACCAAATATCATATACTATTACAAAATAAGCAATACCAGAAACTAATCCCCAGGCAGCAGGTCCTACACCAGTAGTATAAACCGCTTCTCCTAGGTAACCACAAACTAACATTACGACAGATAGCATAATCATTCTCCACATTAATTTTGTAGTAGCCCCAGCAGCTTTTAGAATTAAATAAAATTCTACACACATTAATGGGACAGTTAAAATCCAATCTACATATCTAAAGAAAGTAGGTGAAGTTTGGTTAGTAATCCAATATTCACGCATGTACCAGTAGTGTACAGCTGCTATAAATGTAATCAATCCAGATACCAGAATTGATGTTTTCCATTTGTTATCGTGAGAGTTCATAGATAGGAAGAAAAACGCTGATGCAGCCATCATCGCCATACAACCTACAAAAAATGTAAACCCTACGTAATCGCTATTGTCCACTGCAGGAACCGTAGCTAATAAACTTAAAAATTTTTCCATATTAGAATTAATTATTTGTTTTTGTTTAGGTAAATTTAGAAAAAATAAAACTTACTCATAATTTTTATCAATAAAATTTTGATTATAAAATAAAATTCTTGTTAGCAATTCTTAAAAAATACAATCTTCATTTTTTTTCAACTATTATATTTTTAATTATAAATACATTTTTAAAGCTTGAATATCAATCTTTTATATCCTTTTTTCTAATTTTCTCTTTTGGATTAATACACGGCGCCAACGATATTCAATTAATTCAAAAAAAAACACAGAATTACAGTGTTAAATTCTTTATTTATTCAATTTTACTTTATTCTGCCATTGTTTTATTAGGAATATTAGTCTTTTTTTATATTCCAAAGTTTGGTCTTCTTTTTTTCATTTTTTTTAGTTCTTTTCATTTTGGTGAACAGCATTTAAGTACGTATAATAAAGATTCAATAAACTTAATTATTAAAAATATCTTATATATTTCATACGGTTCAACAATACTAGGTCTTCTATTTTCACTTCAATGGTTAGACACGCATGTTATTGTGTATGAAATATCCGAACTATTTATACCTAAGAAGATCATGGAACTTTACTTTTACATAGGTTTTTTAACTTTTTTTATAATTTCCCTTTTTTACAAAGGTTTGAGAAAGTTTCTTTGGATTGAAATCTGTCTTATAATTTTATTAGGGTTTTTCTTTTCTAAGGCTTCATTATTACTTTCTTTTTCAGTTTATTTTGTTTTTTGGCACAGCATTCCCTCGATTTTAGACCAGTTAAACTTTTTATATTATGAAGACAACTCAAGAAAAATGAAATACTTATTGTCATCTTTGCCATATTGGGTAATGTCTATCATAGGCCTCTTGGGTTTTTATTTTTACTTTCATACAAAACCAGAAGCATTTTTACCTTTATTTTTTTCATTTTTAGCAGCTATAACATTTCCTCATACGATCGTTATGGGGTGGCTCAAAATTTACAAACCGAAAACAAAAAGTAAATTTTAATTAAATGTATATTTATATTTTAGAAAGTTAAAAATTTAAAATGTTTGATAATTTAAGTTCAAAGCTGGAACGAGCCTTTAAAGTTTTAAAAGGTCAAGGTAAAATATCTGAAATAAACGTTGCAGAGACAATAAAAGAAATTAGAAGAGCACTTTTAGATGCTGATGTTAATTTCAAAATTGCAAAAGACTTTACGAACAAAGTAAAAGATAAAGCCCTTGGAAGGGATGTTTTAAGTAGTATAAACCCAGGGCAGTTGATGACAAAGATTGTCAAAGATGAACTGACTGAGCTCATGGGAGAAAAAGCTGTGGGACTTAACTTAACTAGTAATCCCTCAATAATTTTGATGTCTGGTCTTCAGGGTTCGGGAAAAACTACTCTA
The DNA here is from genome assembly GCA_045561795.1 of Flavobacteriaceae bacterium. Classification (GTDB taxonomy): domain Bacteria; phylum Bacteroidota; class Bacteroidia; order Flavobacteriales; family Flavobacteriaceae; genus TMED96. The sequence goes on along the minus strand of JBJKWZ010000003.1, from coordinate 8,563 downwards.
ACTGGTAAACTAGCACATTTTTTAAAAAACAAAAAGCACAAAAAACCACATTTGATCGCCTGCGACGTCTACAGACCTGCTGCAATAGACCAACTTGAGGTTTTATCTGAAGATTTAAAAGTTCCGATTTATAGTAATAGAGATGAAAAAAATCCTGTTAAAATTGCTCTAGATGGAATTAAACACGCAAAACAAGAAAAATGTGATGTTATTTTAATTGATACTGCTGGAAGGTTAGCAATTGATAAAGAAATGATGGAAGAAATATCTAGTATTCATTCAAAAGTCAAACCTGATGAAACCCTTTTTGTGGTTGATTCAATGACCGGTCAAGATGCGGTAAATACAGCAAAGGCATTTAATGACATATTAAACTTCGATGGAGTCGTTCTTACAAAGCTAGATGGTGACACAAGAGGAGGAGCTGCATTATCAATTAGAACAGTCGTTGATAAACCAATTAAATTTATTGGAACAGGAGAAAAAATGGACGCGTTAGATATTTTCTATCCTGAGAGAATGGCTGATCGAATTTTGGGTATGGGTGATGTAGTTTCCTTGGTGGAGAGGGCCCAACAACAGTTCGATGAGGACCAGGCAAGAAAAATCAGCAAAAAAATTGCTAAAAACCAATTCGGATTTGATGATTTTTTAACTCAGATAGAACAAATTAAAAAAATGGGTAATGTTAAAGATTTAATGGGAATGATTCCTGGTATGAGTAATAAAATTAAAGACATAGATATTGATAATGATTCTTTCAAACATATTGAAGCTATAATTAAATCAATGACCTTGGAGGAAAGAAGAAATCCAAACTTAATGAACCAAAGTCGAAAAATGCGAATTGCCCTTGGTTCAGGACAGGACATAAGTGAAGTTAATAAAATGATGAAACAATTTTCTCAAATGAGTAAAATGATGAAAATGATGCAAGGAGGCAAAGGGAAAAACATGTTGAATATGATGCAAAATTTTGGCAAATAGTATGATTTTATTAGATGGTAAAAAAACATCAAATGAAATAAAATCTGAAATAAAGATTTCAGTTGATAACTTAATTCTTAACAAGGAAAGACCCCCTCATTTAGCTGCTATCTTAGTAGGTAATGATGGCGCAAGCTTAACTTACATAGGTAGTAAGATTCGTTCATGTGAACAGGTTGGCTTTAAATCATCCCTTTTTCGTTATAGTTCAGATATATCTGAAATTGATTTGATAAAAAAAATCAAAGATTTGAATTTAGATAATGAAATTGATGGATTTATAGTTCAACTTCCCCTTCCAAAACATATAAACGAACAAAATGTCTTAATGTCTATTGACCCAAAAAAAGATGTTGACGGCTTTCACCCTACAAATTTCGGAAAAATGGCTCTTGGTTTGAAGAGTTACGTGCCTGCTACACCATATGGAATAATGAAATTAATTGAAAAGTACGATATTCAAACTGAGGGTAAAAATTGTCTTGTTGTTGGAAGAAGTAATATTGTTGGGAGACCTATGAGTATTTTGATGAGTCTGAGAGGGAAATACGGGAACTCAACGGTTACTTTAGCACATAGTAAGACTAAAAATTTAGTTGAACTTACTCAAAAAGCCGATATTATTGTAATGGCATTGGGTATCCCAGAATTTTTAAAGTCTGACATGATAAAAAACAATTCGACGATCATTGATGTTGGCATAACCAGAGTCGAGGATAAGTCTAAAGAGAAAGGTTACATAATAAAAGGAGATGTTGACTTTTACAGTGTATCTAAAAAAGTTAAATTTTTAACTCCTGTACCTGGTGGAGTTGGTCCGATGACTATTGCTATGCTTTTACAAAACACCTTAGATGCTAGACTTTTAAGTTTGTCTTAGAGTTTTCTATTGCATTATAAATTTTAAGGATTAAATAGGCAAAGCTAATTCCTGTTAGAATCAAAATCATGGTCAGATATCCTGAAGAGGAAAATGATAATCTTATTAATATTGTCGAGATAATAAACCCAGTATTCCTAATTAATTTACTGTATTCCTCTGTATATCTAAAAGAAATTAATAAAATAATCACATCAGCCAAGATTAAAAGGGTGAAAAATTTATTAAAAAATAGATCGTCAATTTGAGTAATTGTCTGATTAGAATAAATATTGGAAATCCATATAGAAATAGAATTTATAGCCATGAAGGCCATTACAACTAACAATGATAAACTAACTATTTTCTTTGAAGATATAAAACGAATTAATGAAGGGTCAGTTATGTTTTTTTTGCTTAATTTTTGTGTCCCTTCGTTAAATAGATAGATCAGAAAGAATAAAAGTAAAAATCCCAATAAATCAACAATAAGTTCAATGTTGTGTTCGCTAAATATCAAATTATCATTCAAATCCATCAAAGGAATATCTTTGAAAATTTCTCGAATTACTATCAATGATATAATTTCAAATTGTTTTGATATACAGGAGGTGAAAGACCTTGGAAGATAAAAAAGAAGAAGATATACTTCATATACAAGAATCAATGAAAAGGGAGTGTATATAGCAGAAATGGGATCGTTAAGAAGCCCTTGATTTAAATCTGTTACTGGAATTAAACTTAATTCTTTTAAAAAAATCAATAAAAGATGAATTATAAAACCAAAACCTGCTAGAATTAAGATTAAATGTTCAACTTTTTTTCTAACGTTATCAGCAAAAACAGTATTAAAAAGAGAATTGGCTGTGTCTCTCATTTCTATTAGACTGCGAAAAGTTGTTCAGAATTTTTAAAACTCTTGAACTCAAGAGCATTACCTGAAGGGTCATAAAAAAACATTGTAATTTGTTCGCCGGGCTCATTTTTAAAGCGCAAATATGGAGCAATCTGAAAATCTATTTTTTGCTTAATCAGTTCCTCACTGAAGCTTTTGAATTCATTCCATTCTAAAACAACTCCAAAGTGAGGAATTGGAACAGATTTTCCATCTACCTCATTAAAATGATCTCTTTTAATTAAATTTTTGTCTTCATGCAAAACTAATTGATGCCCAAATAAACTATAATCAGCCCATTGTTTGTCTCTTCTTCCGCTTTTGCAACCAAGAACTTTTTCATAAAAGTATATAGATTCTTGTAAGTCCTTGACAGGAATTGCTAAGTGGAAAGGTCTTAAATTCATAATTTGATTTTATTTATTGTTCAAATTTACGTTTTTTTATTGAAGAAGTTATATTTGATGTATGAATCAAAATCTTAAAAAAATTAAGGTTAATAATGGAAAATTTTTACCACTCATGGAGACTTTTACAACTATTCAAGGTGAAGGATTTCATTCTGGAAAGTTAGCGCATTTTTTGCGCATTGGTGGATGCGATATAGGATGTCATTGGTGTGACATAAAGGAAAGTTGGAATTCTGACTTATACCCTCTCACTAAGGTGGAAAAAATCATAGAAAGAATTGACCCATTAATAAAATTAATCGTAATCTCAGGTGGAGAACCATTAACTTGGAACATGTCGCTTTTAACAAATGCGCTTAAAAAAAGGAATAAAAAAGTTCATCTTGAAACTTCCGGTGCATATGAATTGTCTGGTTATTGGGATTGGATTTGTTTATCGCCAAAAAAAAATAAACTACCAGTCCCAGAATTGTATAAAAGGGCTAATGAATTGAAAATAATAATTTACAATAAGCATGATTTAATATTTGCAAAAAAAAATGCTAAATATGTAAAAAAAGATTGCAACTTATTTTTACAGCCAGAATGGAGTAAAAAGGAAAAAGTTATGCCATTGATAAGTAAATTTATGCTAGAGAATCCAAACTGGAGACTTTCTCTTCAAACACACAAATACCTTGGTGTCAAATAGAATTCTATGGATATAGTAGATATTTTTTTCGTAATTTTTTAAACTTTTCCAAGCCAATTTCCCAACTTTTTCTGATTTCTTTTTCAGAACAATTCTTTTTTATTTGTTGTTCAAGACTTTTTGTTCCAGCTAGCAATGAAAATCCTGATTTGAAAAACTTATTTTTTTCGGGATACTGATTGTAAGCATCTATTATCCATTTAATTTCAATTTTTGACACTCTTCTTGTCATTCTTAAATCTTTGCCGTAACAAACAACACCCTGATGTTTTGGATTCTGAGAACCTAAATTCGGTTTGGGTATAAAATAAAAATCAGATTCAAATCTTGGATTACCAAATATTTGAAATTGTAAACTTGTACCCCTTCCTATGCTCACTGGTGTCTGTTCAAATAAACATAAACTGGGATATAAGTTTACAGATATTTTATTTGGTAAATTTGGAGATGGTGGTAAAGGTAAGTCGTATTGTAATTTATGTGTATAGTTTTTTAATTTTATTACTTTTATTTCACATTTTGGATGGATAAGACCTTCACCATTTATCATTTTTGCTAATTCACCTATTGTCATGCCATGGACAATTGGTATTTCAAGTATACCTACAAAACTTTTAAATTCCTTTTCTAAAATTGGACCATCTACATAATGTCCATTTGGATTTGGTCTATCAAGAATTAATAGTGGTATTTTATTTTCAGCACATGCCTCCATTGTATAATAAAGTGTTGATAGATAAGTGTAAAATCTAGCTCCCACATCTTGGAGGTCAAATACCATAACATCAATATCTTTTAATTGATTGGGATTTGGTTTTTTATTTTTCCCATACAGTGAATAAATATTTACGTTACGTTTAAAATCAAAATCATTTTTTATCAAAGCACCATTTTCTTTATCACTCAAAAATCCGTGTTCGGGTGCAAAAACAGCTTTAATTTTTTGGTTTAATTTCAACAATGTGTCTAGAAGGTGTATAAGTTTATGATTTGCTCTAATAATACTTGACGAATTCGAAACAAGTCCAATTTTTTTATTCTTTACATAGGGAAGAAATTCTTCTATTGATTCTGCACCAAGAATGATAGTTTCTGTTTCTTCTTGAAAATTTGAAAATAAAATATGAACTTGTAAGAAAAATATGAATTTAACTATTGTAAAAAATTTCCCCATTTGAATTTTGAATTTTTTATTTCTAAAAGAATTAGTAAGTCGCTTTTTAACGAAAATAACGTTTCATCACGAATTATAAAAATTGGAATTGCAGCGATTGCAATTGCAATTGTAATTATTCTGATTTCTATATCAACTGGGTTTGGACTTCAAAAAGAAATTAAAAAAAAATTAACAACTTTAAATGGAGACTTAAAAATATCCTACTACGACAGTAATAATTCATACATCTCTGTAAAACCAATTAACTTATCACAAATCAATAAAGAAAAATGGTTTGATTCCAAAAAAATTAAACATTTCTATACCTATGCTAATAAAGCAGTACTATTTAAAACTTTTGAAAACTTTGATGGAGGAATCATTAAAGGTCTTGATTCAAATTTTCCACCTAATAATTTGGAAACTTATTTGATTGATGGGAGATTTTTAGATATTACAAAACCAGAAAGTTTAGAAATTATAATTTCATCACAAACATCAGATAAATTGAATTTAAAAGTGGGTGATTTCATAAATTCTTTTTTTTATGATTTGTTAAAATCTAAATATCCGAAGAAAAGAACTTTTAAAGTTGTTGGAATATTCAATAGTGGTTTCGTGGATTTTGATCAAAATTTTTCCTTTACAAACTTAGCTGTACTGAAGAAAATTAATGGATGGAATAATGATGAGGTAGGAGGAATTGAACTGATTTTAAAAAATCAATTCAAAGCCTCTAATTACAAAACAATAATATATGATAATTTGCCATCTAATGTGGATGTGCAGGCAGTAGATGATCTGTATAGCGGAATCTTTAATTGGATTTCAATGTTTGATTTTAATATATTAGTCATTTTAACAGTAGTGATTTTTGTTGCTATACTTAATGTAACAATAGCTATAATAATCTTGGTTATTGAAAAATCAAAATTGATAGGGCTTATGAAAATCTTTGGTGCATCTTACAAAAAAATACAGAAAACTTTTTTATTAATTACTTTAAACTTAATAACTAGAGGCTTAATAATTGGTAATATTATAGGTATGATTATGATATCTTTACAAGATCAATTCAACCTAATTGAATTAGACCCCAATAATTATTTTGTGAAAGTATTACCTGTAGAAATTTCACTATCTAATATTTTATTTGTAAACTTTTTATTATTAATATCTTCCATTATGGCATTTTGGATTCCGATGCTTATAATTTCCAGAATGGAAATAATTAAAGTGTTAAAAATAAAATAAGTTTTAGATTGTAATTAAAATTAATTTCAAAACTATGGAATATTATGACAATATTTTGGGAACTATTGGAAATACGCCATTAGTAAAACTAAATAAAATAACTAAAGAAGTTCCAGGACTTATACTCGCAAAAATAGAGAGTTTTAATCCAGGAAATTCCATCAAGGACCGCATGGCTCTTAAAATGATTGAAGACGCAGAAGTAAACGGAAAGCTAAAGAAAGGAGGTACAATAGTGGAGGGGACTTCAGGAAATACGGGAATGGGTTTAGCTTTAGCAGCTAGAGTAAAAGGGTACCAGCTAATTTGTGTTACAACGGATAAGCAATCTAAGGAGAAAATAGATGTTCTTAAAGCATTAGGATCTAAAGTTGTAATATGTCCAACAGATGTTGATCCAGAAGACCCAAATTCATATTATTCAACAGCTAAAAGGATTTCAAAAGAAATTTCAAATGCATGGTATGCAGATCAGTATAACAACCTGTCAAATGCATTTGCACATTACGAAAAAACCGGGCCAGAAATTTGGAAACAAACAGATGGAAAAATAACACATTTTGTAGTTGGAGTAGGTACTGGTGGTACTATATCAGGTGTAGCAAAATTTTTAAAAGAAAAAAATAAGAAAATTAAAATTTGGGGTATAGATACGTACGGATCAGTTTTTAAAAAATTTCATGAAACAGGTATTTTTGATAAAAATGAGATATATCCGTATTCAACTGAGGGTATTGGTGAAGATATTATTCCAAAAAATGTTGATTTTTCATTAATTGATTTTTTTGAGAAAGTTAATGATAAAGATGCAGCTATTTATACTCGTAAATTAGCTATGGATGAGGGAATATTCGCTGGAAACTCATGTGGAGCAGCGATAAAGGGGTTGATTCAGTTAAAAAATAATTTTAATTCAAAAGATGTGATCGTTGTTTTGTTACATGATTCAGGTTCAAGATACCTTGCCAAGATTTACAATGATGAATGGATGAAGTCCAAGAATTTCATCTAATTTTTAGAGCTCAAGGATTAAGGAAATTCAATGATTATTTGATAATAAATGCTTAAATTTATCGTTTAAGAAAAGATATCTATTGTCCTAGTTTGTTTAATTCAAAACCTACATATCGATATATTTTGAAAAATTTATTTTTTCTTGCTTTTTTATTTTTTGTTCAAAATATTTTTTCTCAAACAACTTTAGATCTTAATCTAAATAATAGATCCTATGTAACTGTCCCTGCTGAAGGGTCTGATGTTAGATATTGCTTTAATGAGAAATTTAATCTAGAATTTCAAGTTCACAACTTAAGTACGACAAACACATTAGATTTAACTACGAATAATTTAAACGTAACTCTAACTTTTACAGGTGCAAACACTGGCACAGCTACAACTTCATTTAATAGTTCTCATTTTTCTTCACCAGGAATTCCCGCAAGTGATAACACCATACAGTCAAATGGCGGTTACGCAGAATTTATATGGCCTTCTGACCTAACATTTTCTAATGCTGGGACAACTACAATTGTAATATTTGCTCAAGCAGCCGGCGTTACAGACACATCCACAACAAATAATAGTATAACTTTTCAAATTGTGAATTTAGAGAAGCCATCTCAAGTTAATTTAAGTTCAACAGCATTGAGTAATACCGATTTTTGTGAAGGGGAGGAAATAACTTTCACTGCAACATCAACATCAGATATAGCTACATATACCTTCTATGTTGGTGGTGTTGCGGTTCAATCTTCTCCAACAAATATTTTTACACCATCTCCAGTTTTGTCATCTTCAGTGTCTGTATCGGTTCGGGGATTGACAGCTGATAGTTGCCCAACTAGTAATACTCTTTATATGTTTTATAATGATGTTACAACTAAGGGGACTATAGGACAGTCATCGTTAACTATATGTGAAAATGAGACACTCCCGCCCTTCACAAATGTTGAATCAGCATCTGGTGCTAGCACAATCACGTACAAATGGCAGGCAAGAAGATTCGGGGACCCTTTTGCAGATTTAGTTCCTCCAATAACTACAGCAGTGTATACTCCAACATCTGGACTTACAACTACAACTTTTTTTAGAAGGGTCGCCATTAGTACTTCTGTTCAAAACAAGATTTGTGAGGAATTTAGTAACATTATACAAGTAACAGTCAATGACTCACCAATTTCTGGTCTACAAGTTGGAGGAGTTGCTGCCCCTTCCACAATTGCAATATGTGAGAGTGAAACGGTCACTTTTACTGCTACTGCTGGACAATCGTTTATTTTTCGGATAGATGGTAGTATGGTGGGTACACGTA
>JBJKWZ010000002.1:0-87584 GCA_045561795.1 Flavobacteriaceae bacterium | reverse complement strand
AAAAAAAATAAACTTCATGGTAAGTGGATATCCTATTCTGAAACCGGAGAAAGAATTTGTATTGCTAACTATGATTATGGCAAGAAGCACGGAGTTTGGTTGTTCTGGGAAAATGAAACTTTAAAAGAAGTTGTTTACGAAAACAACAAAGTCATAAACAAGGTGATTTGGGATAAATCAGGATCCTGATCTAAACTTAATTGTATTTTTGTAGAAATCTTCGATAAGTTCTAATTTATGTTCAATTAAGTCCTTTGATTTTAAAAGAATATTAAAGTAAAGTGTTACGTTTTTAGCGCTTGTTTCAGTTGACCTTGTAATCAAAATTTGATTGCTGATTTTTTCTTCTAAAAAAAGTATTAAAGAATTTTTATTTTCTAAAATAGAAGAGAGTTCTTTTAATGAATTTTTTTCAAAGGCATCGATAGTACTCTTAAGTATCTTTAATATTTCTTTTTCGATATCCTTTAAATCATTTATTTGTGGCTCCTGGATTTTATTATGTTGGTTATTTATGTGATTTTGAGCTATTCGAACTATATAAGATATGTCTTCGATTATATCTTGGATTAATCTAAGGGAGTTAACATAAAAAAGAGACAACTCCTTTTCAATTGATTGAATTGTTTTCAAATAGTAAAATAAATTATCTCTTAAATCAAAAATTTCACTTTCAAGCTCTTTTACCTTTCTAGAAGCATTTTTTAATTGTATTTCATCATTCTCTGATAAACCATCAATTACAGATAAATAGCAAATGTGTGCACCTTGGATGGTTTCAGTTATGTTTTTGTCTGCCTCAGAGATTACACCTTCCCTTGATTTGCTCTCTGATTTCAAAAATTTCGTTTTTGATTTTATTTCCTTTTTGTGAAACAAATAATTACGAATGATAATAAATGATACAGAGGTAAAAATTATAACTATTGCAGTTATTCCTCCTAAGTGAAACAAATAAACTATTAAACCAGAAACCGTAAATGCACAGAAGGCTGTTAGAAACCATCCACCAATTACACTTATCACACCAGACACCCTATACACCGCACTATCTCGACCCCAAGCTTTGTCAGATAAAGATGTTCCCATAGCGACCATGAAAGTAACGTAGGTTGTTGATAAAGGTAATTTTAGAGAAGTGGCTATAGAAATCAAAATTGCTGCAACAACAAGATTTATACTCGCCCGCATTTGATCGAAAGAGGGTAGGTTATCATCCCAATTAGCGGGATCATTTTCTTTTTTTAGTTCAAATCTACTTTGAATATAATTTTTAGTTTTGGTGGGAATAATCTTTTCAAACACATAGGAAATTTTTATAAAAAACTTCACTAACATTCTAGATAAAAAATTTGGATTAAATTTTTCTTTTGTGCTATGTTGATTGGCTAGGTCGATAGATGTTTGAACAACTTTTTTGGCTTTGGAGGAAAACCATAAAGTTAAAATCATAATAATTCCAGATCCAAGTAGAAATAAAGTTGGGGTTGCAACCTTTGAATTCAAAATTTCCATATTGTACAAATTAGGATCTATATTGGATAAAGACCAGGCCTCATAAGACTGAAAAGCGGCAATTGGAACTCCAATAAAATTAACCAGATCGTTTCCAGCAAATGCAAGGGCTAAAGCAAAGGTTCCAACACCAATAATAATCTTGAAAATATTTAATCTAAATAGTTTGATTAAAATAGTTGAAACAAGGAGCCAAAATAAAAAGTTTACAGCGAATGTAAAAAATGCTTGATAACTAATGAATTCTGAAATTGTTTTTCCATCTAACATTAATAGGCTTTGATTCGCAAAAGCAGAACCTTTAACCCCTTTAATTATTATAAAATAGGAAAGTGCTGAAAGAGAAAAACCACCAAATATTGATTTTAAAAGCGTTGTGTTTTCTTCAATATGAAACGTCAATAAAACTCTTGATAGCCATTGTATAATTGATCCTATTGTAAATGCAATTATTACCGATAAAATAATTCCTAAAATAATTTGTGAAGCTTTAGATGTATTGATGTAATCACCTAAATCCGAGAAACTTCCATCTATCAAATTAATTTTAATTATTGACATTATTACTGCAGCCCCTAACAATTCAAAAACAATTGAAACTGTGGTTGATGTGGGCATACCAAGGGTATTGAAAACATCTAAAAGTAAAATATCGGTAATCATAACTGCCGTGAAGATGTAGATGATTTCTTCAAAATTAAAAGCGGCTGGGTTAAATATTCCTTTTCTTGCAACTTCCATCATTCCACTTGAGGAAATTGCACCTATGGCAATACCTAAACTGGCAAGAATCATTATGTTTTTAAACGAGATAGCTTTCGAACCGATTGCAGAATTTAGAAAGTTGACAGCGTCGTTACTTACTCCTACAATTAAGTCTCCAATTGCGAGAATTGCCAACAAGATTACGATATAGAGATACGGATTCTCCAAATAAGTAAAAATTTGCCCAGACAATATACAATTATAATTGAATTCTGTAGGTTACAGCGAAAGTTCTACCAAGTCTTCTTTGAGAGAACAAAACAGGATCAGCATTAAAAAATTCATACTGTACCTCCCTTACATCTCCTAATATATTTTGAACCTCTAATTGAATTTGTTGTTTATCTCCATTACCAAAGGATTTTCTCGCTATTAAATTAAGAGAATGAAACGGTACAGTAAAAACATCAGAAACATCGTCATTTCCTACAAACATTAAGGTTTTTCCTTGGACATTGTAAAATAAACTAAGCTCAGATGAATTTCTTTTATACACCAATGAAGTGTTGACAAGGTAAGGTGATTGTCCTTGTAGTCTTCTATATTCGTCTAGTTCAACACCTAAGGCATCGGCATCGAATTGACGAACATCAAGTTCATCACCAACCAATTTTTGTCTTGATTCAATTACAGATGCATTCACATTTAGCCCTAAATTATAAATATCGTTGTTTAATATTTTTTGTCTTAATTCTACTTCTAATCCAAATACGTTTGCTTCCTCGCTATTTTGTGGGCGAAACTGCCTAGGACTTCTTTGATACATAACGATTTCTATTGGATCTTCAAAATTTTTGTAAAATCCACTTACCGCAAAAAAGTTTCCACTTTCACCATACTTCTCAAATCTTAAATCAAAATTATTTATGTAAGTTGGATTTAAGTTCACGTTTCCAAAAAATCTATTAAAAGTAACGGGATCGAAAATTACAGCTGCGGAGTTTTCTTTAAATGAAGGACGAGCTGTGGTCTTGTAATATGAAGCTCTTATTTTTCTGTTTTCATCCAATGAGTAAATCATATTTACAGATGGAAATAGATCGGAGGTATTGATAAATTGTTCATCTGAGTAAATTATATTGTCGAGACTTTCACCGGTATAAAATATTGTATAGTTTTCTAATCTAACACCTAGATAAGTCTTAAATTTTTCAGAGAAATTTAACTCTTCAGAAATGTAAGCACCACTTTTTTCAATTGTAGAATCGAATTGATTTTCTTCTTGAAAAGTTCCAAACAAAAAAGCGCCTGTTGGATCATTTAAGTCCCAAATATTATTTAGAAGATTATTCGCATTACCATTTAAGTCAAGAGTACTCCCAACATAATCTATTGTAAAAAACTCTGTTGCAAATTCTCTTTGTTTTCTTAAATAAAATCCCCCTACAGAGGTTTCCGCGCTAATTCCTCCAAGATTGTGTTTGTATATTAAATTAAACCTACCATTATATGAACTTTCCTCAAGGTCTCTCCATATTCGAACAGGTAAACCAGCACCATTTCTTGAAAAGTACAAATCTCCGTTACCACTTCTGTTGAAAATAGATGTTTTAAAATCTTTATCATAGACTCTAGAAAAAGTAGGAGTAAAAGAAAGATTCGCCTCTAGTTTACCGTCTAAAAAATAGTTCTTTGAACTAAATGGAATACTAATAATTTGTCTTTGCACGTAGGATTTAATTTGACCAACCCCATCATAATTGTTTTCACCATTGTTTAGAAAATCTCCTTGAATTGCAGTAGATTCTCCATTTTGAATAAATAAAAAATTAACTTTTTGCTTTCCCTTTTTTGAACCATAGGCAATCCCGCCAAGGAAACTTATAAATCTCTCATCCTTGCCTAACCTTCCAGTATTATAAACAGTATTTGCAAATGCAGGTAAGCTTTTTTCATACCTTGATTCAAGATAGTCATCAAAATAACTAATATTTGATCGGTAGTTTAAAGAGGCCATGTATCCTACTTTTCTTTCATTTTTTAAATCATAAGAATTGCTTGAGGTAAAACCGAGGGTTAAATTTGGTGAACTGTTTTTATTAGATACATTTAAATTTTTATCTACACTTTCAGTGTAATTGGTAACAACTAAAGAATTAGCATCCCCTCTTTCTGGTAAAGGTATGTCAATTCCTCTCGGTAAGGGAAATTCTCTGTACCCATTGTCGAAACCAAAAATATCCGTTTTGCTACCTTCGTCATAAACATAATCTGAATTAAAATGCATATCTGGATTATATCCAATTCCAACAGTAAATGTATTTAAAGGAGTGGATGAAAAGTCCCGTAGAGATAAGTCTACTATACCACCACTAAAATCAGCGTCATAAGAAGCATTTCCTGATTTTAAAACCTGGATATTATCAATCAAATTTGTTGGGAATACATCGAGTTGTAGGGTATTACGATCTGGATCAAGACCTGGAATTTCCATACCATTAAGAAGAGTTTTTGAATATCTATCTCCAAGCCCCCGCACATAAACGTACTTGCCTTCTTGAATTGAAACCCCTGGCACCCTTCTAACTGCTTGGGCGATATCTCCGTCCCCAGCTCTTCGAATTGCTTGTAATGACAATCCATCCAAAACAACAGCAGCATTTTTTTGAATACTTAAAACGGATGCTTCGTTATTTCTCTTCTGAGTTGTGGTTACAACGACTTCCTCTAATTCAGAAGAGGCTGGTTGAAGAGTTACACTTATAGGAGCAACATCTCCAACCTTAAGTTCTACGTCAGATATTTTTACTGTTGAATAACCTACAAAACTGATATCTATTGTGTAGACACCAGCCGGTAGATCAGAGAAGGAGAAATTTCCGTCAAAATCGGTAGTTGAGCCATCTAGGTTGACTAAACTTCCATCCTCTGATTGAGAATAAAGGATGACATTTGCAAATGGTAGAACATCATTGAACTCACCATCAATTACTTTTCCATCAATAGTGGATTGAGCTAAAACAAGAAATGGAAGAAGGGTTAAAACAAAAAAGTAAAGTAAATTATTGGTTCTCATATTTATATATTAAAAAGGGCCTATGTAAAACATAGACCCAAATTTCTGAAAAAAATTGGTATTAAATTAATCAAATCATAGTTTATTTATTTGCTTGGGCATCCCAAACTGACCAACCCGTAAATTCAGATAAATCTGCACCTTGATCAGCATCTGGAGATGTTCCAATTGTAGCCCAACTTGAAAAAGTCGAATTAATATCTAGGTTGCTATTGTCTAAAACTGTGTTGCTATCTACAATTGTTGCTTGAACAAAAGCGCCATTATAATACCAATCGCTAAAAATTAAATTTGCCGATCCAGCTGGATCTGTTCCAAATGTTCTTGGCGTTGTAAAACTTTTATAGTTTCCATTGTTATTTTGAAAACCTTCCATAGCCGACATTGTAGACAAATTTGCTGCCGTTCCAGTTAAGTGAACGTCTTGAACGATAGAGTAACTGTTCTCCTTGAACTGTCCTCCCTTATCTGAATCTGTTGCAGCTTGAGTATATCTTCCATAAATGGTAATATTCTTCGTTGTATTTTGATTACCAGTGTCATCAGCAGGATTTCTAGGTCCATCGTATTCAAAGGCAGTATCAGAATCATGAGCTAGTTCGATAACTGCATTATCAATTGTTCCATTCCAGCCGTAATCGGTATCAAGTCCGTCATCTTGATGGGAATAAATTATCATATTAGAAAGATTAACCGATCCACCAAAAATTTCTAGACCGTCATCACCAGAAGCATAACTTTCAATATGTGAAACTTTTGTACCACTACCAACACCTCCAAGAGTTAGCCCTTGAAGTTCTGAATCTGGAGCAACCTCTGTTCCAGTATGTCTTATAGAAATGTATGCAATTTCACCAGAAGAATCAGCATCATCAGAACCACCATACATATTCCATGTATCAGAACCAATTGCCACTACTCCTTCTATGGCCTCTTCTGTTTTACTGTCTGAAATCGTAGCTTTTCCAAGAAGTACTAATCCTCCCCACTTACTTCTATCTAAAGCAGTTCTATTTGGACTCACAAAATTACCATCTGCAATTTGCTTAGCTGTAATTTGATCATTTGAATCGGTCATAACAATTGGCGCAGATGCTGTGCCAACCGCATTAATAGTTCCGCCTCTTGCAACAACAATAGCAGTAGCATCATTACCTGTTCCAGGTAAGGCTTTAATTAAAGTACCAGCCTCAATACTTAATGTAGCACCATCTTGTACAACAATTTTTCCACCTATTATATAAGTTTTGTCTTTTGTCCAAGATGTGACACCGGTCAATTTAGTAATACCACCAGCAGAACCAAGTTCTACTATTGTTTGTTGAGCAGCAAGCGCCGCACTTACAGCAGCTTCAAATGCTTCTGCGTCTCCAAATCCAGCAGTAACAGCTTCTGTTGCAGCAGCTCTTGCAGCGTCTGCAGCAGCTTGTGCAATTTGATCACTAGATGGATATGCAGCCAGTGCAGCAGCTACAGCTGCGTTTACAATTCTTTGTATATCTGCATCTGAAACAGTAGCGTCTTTTGTACAAGATGTGATTAAGATTGTAATTGAAAATATAAAAGTTAAGAATTTTTTCATGATTTATTTTGATTAAAATTATGACCCAAATCTATTTATATCAATACCCATTTTTTTTAACTCACTGTTAAAAATCAAGATGTGTTTTTTAAATAATTGTTATCTAATGTTAGCAGAATGTTACCATGATTTTAATATTATATTTAGATAATTATATTTTGCTTATAAAACCTATTATTTTTGCTACATGGAATGGGAGAGATTACTTTCGTTAAAAAGATTTGGCGATACGCAAAAAAGAATTAGAAACCAACAAAATGAAATACGATTAGGATTTGAAGTTGATTACGATAGAATCGTTTTTTCTTCTCCATTTAGGTCTTTGCAAGATAAAACGCAAGTTATACCATTTTCTAAAACAGATTTCGTTCATACTCGTCTTACCCATAGTCTGGAAGTATCGGTAGTAGGAAGAAGTCTTGGAAGGATGGCAGGGGTTGAAATTTTAAAAGTAAATCCTGATTTACAAAAAGAACATGGTTATCAAGCTAACGATTTTGGAGCAATTATTGCAGCTGCTTCACTCGCTCACGATATTGGAAACCCTCCCTTCGGGCATAGTGGAGAAAAGGCGATTGGACAATTTTTCAAAACTGGAAAAGGAAAAGAATTTGAATCCATGTTAACTAAGGTTCAGTACCAAGATCTTTGTCTTTTTGAGGGGAATGCAAACGGGTTAAAAATTTTAACCGAATCTATAAACGGAAATGAAGGTGGACTTCGGCTAACCTACGCATCTTTAGGATCATATATAAAATATCCCAGGTTTTCATATCCAAATGCAAATTCGAATCATGTTGCGAGCAAAAAATTTGGTGTTTTCAAATCCGAAGAAGGAATTTTTGAAGATATAATAGATGACCTAGGACTAAAAATTAGTGGAGAAATTGTACGCCACCCTCTTGCTTATTTGGTTGAAGCCGCAGATGATATTTGCTACACGATAATTGATTTTGAGGATGGAATTAATTTGGGATGGATATCCGAAGACTATGCTCTAGAATATTTTATAAAACTAGTTAAGGACAACATAGATACTAAAAAGTACAACTCTTTAATCCACACCTCTCAGAGAATAGCTTATTTAAGGTCACTTGCAATAAATAACCTAATTGTAGATTCGGTAAACCAATTTTTAAAAAATTATCAAAATATTATGACGGGGCAATATCCGCATGCCCTTCTTGATAAGAGCAAATACAAAGCTCAGATGGAAGACATTATTTCAATTAGTAAAGAAAAAGTTTATCGCTCTGAAAATGTTCTAAAAAAAGAGATAATTGGGTACAAAATAATCAACTCTCTTTTAAAAAATATTACTACAGCTGCATTAAATAAATTTCAAAACAAAGAGACTTCTTATGATAAACTCATTTTGAGGCTTATTCCAAAAAATCATCCAATTATTGATAAAAAAAGTATTTACAAAACGTTTCTTAATAGTGCATGTTTTGTTGCTAGTTTGTCAGACAGTAGAGCAATGCAATTGGAAAAGTCTTTTTTTACTCTTTAAAGATTAAGTTAAATAAATGTATAAAACACAATTATTTTTTATATTTTAAAAATCTATCTCTAAATTTATTAGATGAAATACAAATTACTTCTATTAGTCTCAATTTTATTTTTTATTGGATGCGATGATGAAATTTCTATAGTTGATTCTCCGGATACAAAATCTAGAAATAGTCATTACGTAAGTAACAGAGCACCTCTTCAACCAAGTAAACTGATAAAATTACCAGTGGGATCGGTAAAGCCTGAAGGTTGGCTTTTAGAATATTTTAATAGACAAAAAAATGGTCTCACAGGAAATTTAGGAAAAATAAGCGCCTGGCTAGATAAAAAAGATAACGCTTGGCTCTCTAAAAGCGGTGAAGGTAAATGGGGATGGGAAGAAGTACCATACTGGTTAAAAGGTTATGCAAATATTGGATACATCACAGAGGACAAAGAGATGATTGATGAGGCTAAAATATGGATTGAATCGGTTCTAAATAGTCAGCGGGAAGATGGTTATTTTGGACCTGAGCCTTATGTATCAGGCACCTTGGATGTGAGGACTAGGGAACTAGATCAGAAAAAAAGAAAAGCAATTGACTTTTGGCCCAATATGATTATGCTCTACTGCCTTCAATCTTATTATGAATATTCCAATGATCAAAGGGTAATTGATCTTATGACAAACTATTTTAAATTTCAACTTGATATTGAAGAAGAAGAACTTCTTTCAGGCAAGCATTATTGGGATAGAATTCGTGGAGGTGATAATTTACATAGTGTTATATGGTTGTATAATAGGACTGGAGAAAAATGGTTGTTGGAACTTGCTGAAAAGGTATACAGAAGAACCGCGCCATGGACAAGTAGAGGACACGACTTAAATGATATAAAAAATCCCAAAGATAAAAGAGAAGGAGTTGAATTTCCAGATTGGTTTACAGACCTTATTGATTGGCATAATGTAAATATTGCCCAAGGATTTAGAACTCCGGCTCAATATTATCTTTTAAATGGAGATGAAAAATACCTGAATGCAACCTATGAGAATTTCAATATTGTAAGAGACAATTTTGGTCAAGTCCCGGGTGGGATGTTTGGAGGTGATGAAAATTCTAGACCTGGTTATGATGACCCGAGACAGGGAATTGAGCTTTGTGGCGTTGTCGAACAAATGAATTCCGATGAACATTTACTAAGAATAACTGGAGATATTTTTTGGGCAGACCATTTAGAAGAGATAGCTTTTAATTCGTATCCAGCTACCGTCTCTCCAGACTTTAAAGCCGTTAGATATATCACAAGTCCGAACATGGTTTTAAGCGACTCAGAAAGTCATGGCCCAGGTATTGCAAACTGGGGACCCTTTTTAAACTTTAACCCTTTTAGTTCAAGATGCTGTCAGCACAATCATACGCAAGGATGGCCCTATTTTACTGAAAACCTTTGGATGGCCACTCCCGACAATGGATTGGCCGCAGTTGTATATGCTCCATCAATTGTAAATGCAAAAGTTGGGGATGATACAGAAATTTCAATAAATAATAAAACAAAATACCCATTCGAGGACAATCTGTTATTTGAATTCAAAATGGATAAATCGGATATTTTTCCTATATACTTTAGAATTCCATCTTGGGCAGAAAATTCAGAAATTCTCATAAACGGAAAAAAAATTAAAGTAACAGCTCAGAAAGGAAAATACTTAAGAATCAACCGTAAGTGGTCAAATGGTGATTTGGTAAATTTAAATCTACCAAAAACCCTATCTATAAAAACTTGGGAGAAAAATCACAGCAGTGTTAGTTTGAATTATGGTCCTTTAACTTTTTCTCTAAAGATTAAAGAAAATTATGTAAACAAGCGTAGTGATAAAAGTGCTATTTCGGATTCTAAATGGCAAAAAGATGTCGATACGGACAACTGGCCTACTTACGAAATATACCCTGGATCTCCTTGGAATTATGGCTTAATTTTAAAGGATGATTTAAATGAAGCTTTTGAAGTTGTAGAAAAACAGTGGCCCAAAGATAATTTCCCATTTACCAATGAATCATCTCCTATTTATATAAAGGCAAGAGCTAAAAAAATAGAATCATGGAAAATTGGTGAAACCAAATTAGTTGGGGAGTTAATGGATAGTCCGGTTGAATCAAATGAAAAAGAGGAAATTATAGAACTGGTTCCTATGGGCACATCACGACTAAGGATATCCTCCTTTCCCGTAATCAAAAATTAATTTAATTTTAGACTTTAAAATTAAATTAAAAAAATAATGCAGATCACAAGATGGCTCGTTTTCATAATTTTTATAGGATCATTTCAGTGGTATGCATTTCAGGCGTTTCGAACAATTTCTAACCTTAAGGTTTACTCATTTATTTATTGGTTTTTATCAAGTTTGATTATACTTAATTTTGTTTATCAAACATTAAGTTTAGATCGCGCAGTTGGATTCAATTACAATTTTAGTGTTTCATTAGGGTGCTTTTTAGCTCTTTTACTTTTTGATTTAATTGTTATTATTTTTCTCTTCGCAGAAGACATATTTAGAGGTATAAATTATTTAGCGTCAACTATTTTTGGTGGTGAACAAACAACTAAAATAGCTGAGAGAAGAAAATTTTTATCTACACTAGCAATTGGAATTGCCACCATCCCTTTTGCTTCTCTGATTATTGGGATGTATAAGGGGAAGTACAATTTTAAAGTTCTAAATTATACTTTAGAGTTTGAAGATTTACCTGAATCTTTTGATGGATATAAAATCACCCAAATATCTGACCTGCATTGTGGAAGTCTGGATAATGAAAAAGAAATTTCCTATTGCATGAAACTCATAAATCGTCAAAAATCAGATATCATTGTTTTTACAGGTGATATGGTGAATAACAGGACTAATGAACTTGATCGGTGGAAAGACATAATTTCAACTTTAAAAGCCAAAGATGGAAAATTTTCAATTTTAGGCAACCATGACTATGGTGATTATGTAAAATGGAATTCAAGTGACGAAAAAACGAAAAATTTTAATAACCTATTAAAAACTCAAAAAGAAATGGGTTTTAATTTATTATTAAATGAAAATTATTTTATAGAAAGGGGTGACGACCGTATTGCTCTTATTGGTGTTGAAAATTGGGGTTCGGGATCTTTTAAAAAAGCCGGAAATTTAAAAAAAGCAGTCACAAGTATTAATAGTAATGATTTTAAAATTTTACTTTCACATGATCCATCTCATTGGGAGTCTCAAGTTTTACCACATCCATATAATTTTAATTTAACACTCAGTGGCCATACACATGGTTTTCAATTTGGTATTGAAATTCCAGGACTTTTAAAGTGGAGTCCTGCAAAATGGAGATACAAACAGTGGGCGGGGATATATAAAGAAAAAGGACAAGTTATAAATGTCAATAGAGGATTAGGTTTTTTAGGATACCCAGGTAGAGTTGGTATTTTTCCTGAAATATCTGTTATAACTCTTAAAAAAGCATAAAAAAGCTTGAAAAAAACTAAATTAGAAGATAAAGAACATCAAAGATGTCAAAGTTTGGAGATTTAATCGAAGTAGAAAAACCTATTCTTTTACTGTTTTTATTAAGATGTCAATAATGAAGATGATGACGTAAATTCCATTTTAAAAGATGTAGCTGTAGCAGTTGCAGGTAAAGTAATTAAATTAGATATATCAAAGAACCCAAAGCTAGTTGAAGCACTTCGAATTAAGGCTGCCCCCAACGTTTACAATTTACAAATCATCAGAGATGGTATGGAGAGAGACCGGTGAACAAGATGCAAATATGCTCATTGGATTGTTAAGCGAATATCTAGATTAAATTTTTATTAAGTTTTGAAATACTTCTAGATCTTTAATAGAATTATAAATTCTCTCTTCTAATAATTCCTCTCTCCCTTCATTATCATATAAATTAGTATAAAATAAAATTCTTCTGTATCCGTTGACCTCATCCATAATTCTTTCCTCTAATTCTATTTGCCTAGTTGAATCAAAATTTGAAATTAGTTTTAGTCTTTCATCATAAACTAATGATATCTCATCAACTAACTTTCTGGCGCTTAATGTATCTCCTGATAGGTAAAAACCTTCAATGAATTCTTCTTGGGATGTATAAAAGTCATATTTACCGTAAAGAAATGAGAAGTCGGTACTTGATTTTTGAAATGCATTTATATAATCAGCCATTTTTTCTTTATCCTTGTTTTTCAAGGAGGTTTCAATTAATGACCTAAACCTTTCTACTTCTGTCAGAATTTCTTCTGCAAGATCAATCTTTAAAAAATCTGAAAGGCTGTTAAAATAATCTAATTTTAATTTATGTTTTAGCATCACTTTTTCCAAAATTTCTCTTGCCTTATCAATCTTTTTAATTCTATAATAACCATCAATTATTGGATATAATAGACTATAATAACCAAAGAAATCTATTGGCATTTTTTCCATTGCCAAATCCAAAACTTCTTCAGCTTTTTCAAATTGATTTTTATTTATGAGTTCTTCAGCTAAACGAGCCATATTACTTCTGTAGGAAATACTATTTTTCCTGGTCTCTGGGTCATGATAAATATATTTAGAATTTGAATTACCCCATTCCCACTCTTTAACAATGTTGTACATCAAATCAGAATCTACTCTTCCCATAACATAGGGATTGTTTCTATTGGGAGGTGTTTTTATGGGTACTAATTTGTATACTAAACCTTCAAGTTGAAGATAATCTTTCATCCATATATATTCTGAATCAGAAAAACTGCCTCCTGTAAAATAAATGGGTCTTTCCCAATCATTATTTGCTAAAATATCTAACATCATCATTTGATTCTTGTATATTCCAGAGGTTGGAAGATCTATGTCTATGTAAGGAACAATCAAATCCTTATCTTCTTTTTTGACTATACCATTTTCAATTACATTTTTAATATTAACTGGAACTCTAATTTTATTGGTAGGGTAATAAACCATTTCTTGCGTACCAGTAGGGAATTGATTTGGATTACCCCCTGATTGTTCTATTAGATGTCTATATTTAGTTTCCATTCGGTCACTTGCTATCCATCTAACAAAATCTTTTATATCCCATCTTATCGAATCTGAAATCACAGGTTCATACTTTATATAGTCTCTAATTCCGTATGCATATAAGTTATGTGTTAGCTGAGAGGGGATAGGAGTACTCTCATATGTTTTTCTTTTCATCTGATCGATATACCAATCAGTCGCCAATAAACTTGTATTTATAGGCCTTACATCGGTTCGATACCCCTCAATATCTTGAGCATACCACAGAGCAAATGTATCATTATCGCCAATTGTGAATATCATCGCATCGGATTCTTTTTGTATTGAGGTTAAATATGACTTGGCGACAGCTTGAGCAGTATATCTATTTGAACGGTCATGGTCATCCCAATTTTGAAATCCCATTAAGAAAGGAACAAATAAGAATATTGTAAAAATTGTGAAAATGTCAGCGGACTTATACTTCCAATATTTTTTAACTTCTAAACATAAATTATATGCGCCTAGTCCAATCCAAATTGCAAAAACATAAAAAGATCCAACTAGTGCGTAATCCCGCTCTCTGGGTTCAAAAGGACGTTCGTTCAAATAGACTTTTAAAGCTAGACCGGTAAATAGGAAAAAAATTAGTAAAATCCAGAAAATACTTTTGTCATATTTGTATGTAAAGAAAAAACCAACAAGACCGATAATTAAGGGGAGAAAAAAATATGTATTTCTTGCTTTATTATTTTTCGCATCCTCAGTTATTTTGGCTTGATTTCCTAATCGAATTTCGTCAACAAAATTTATTCCACTAAGCCAGTTTCCATGTAGTATGTCGTAGTTTCCTTGTATATCATCTTGCCTTCCAACAAAATTCCACATGAAATATCTAACATACATATAATTTACTTGGTAAGTAATAAAAAAGTACAAGTTTGATAAAAAAGTTGGTTTTTCAATAACTATATACCTTGCCATATTTTTATAAAAATTGTGATAGTCCTCACCTGTTAGTTCTCCATCTAATTGTTGCTGATAAAACTCACTAACAACTGATTTTAATTCATCACTGTTTTTATATTCGGAAGACAATCTAAAGTTCAGGGGTCCTGTAAAGTTTATATAGTTTTCTGCGTGTTCTGGACTCCAAAGCCTTGGAAGAATTCCTCTGTGGTTTCGATTTGAGTTTACTTTTGCTCCTTCCCAATTGTTGACAACCACATATTTTTTTAAAGTATAATCTCTTTCATACTTAGGTTTGTCATCTATATAAGGTTCAATATCATCTTGTCCAGCATACATGTCTGAGAACATGGGCCCGTAAAAAAGTTTAGTTTCTGGGTACTGTTCCAAATTATAGTAGGCTAAAAGTTGTCTCGCATCTGTGGGTGAGTTTTCATTTATTACTGTGTTAGCATTTGCCCTTATAGGAAGCATTATCCAAGATGAAAATCCAAGTAAAACGAAAAATAAGCACAGAATACCTGTATTAATATTGACCCAATTTTTTTTAGATGTAAATTTTAAACCATAATAAAAGAATAATAAAATAATAATACCAGTAAAAATTGTACCAGTGTTAAATGGAAGATCTAGATTATTTACAAAATAAACCTCAACTTCTCCAAAAATTGCCAGAGTTGAGGGAAGTAAAAGTTTAAATATAAAGAGCAGAATAGCAACAGAAATCAAATTTGATAATATAAAATTATTAAACGTAATTTTTTTTGTGTTTTTAAAAAAATAGATCATACCAATGGCAGGTATTGTCAGAAGACCCATAAAGTGAACTCCAAATGAAAGCCCTATTACAAAAGATATAATTAATAACCATTTATCTCCATATTCTGTATTCATTTCTTCTTCCCACTTTAGTGCTAACCAAAACAAAACTGATAAAATGAGAGTTGCCATAGCATAAACCTCCGCCTCCACGGCATTAAACCAAAAGCTATCTGAAAAACATAAAGAAAAAGAACCGATTGCCGCTGAACCCAAAATTGAAACCTTTTCATTTTCTGGGTCTAAATCCACTAATCTTGTAAATTTTTTTATTATGATTACGAGAGATAGATACAAGAAAAGTATTGCAAATGAACTAGATAAAACCGACATAAAATTTACCATCAAAGCTATATTTTCATTCCCATCCGCAAATAGTGAAAAAAAAGCACCCATCATTTGATAAAAAGGAGCTCCAGGGGGATGTCCAATTTGAAGTTTCGCAGAAGTTGAAATATATTCCCCTGCGTCCCAAAAACTTGCTGTTGGTTCAACTGTCAATGAAAATGTGGATAGAGCAGTGGTAAATACTACAACAGCAACAATTTTATTTAAAATAGGGAAGCCGAATTTATTCATATTTAGAACACGAAAATAAACATTATATATTGAATGGTTTAGTAATTATTCTCAAGAATAAATTAAATGTTCAGAGATTAATATTAAATAAATTTTATACCTATTATCGAAATACAGTTTTTGTCAAATGATAATATTATCATAAATTTGATCTCTTCAAATGGCCCATGGTGTAACTGGCAACACGTCTGATTTTGGTTCAGAAGAGTCTAGGTTCGAGCCCTAGTGGGCCAACTTTTAAAATTAAAAACCCCCAAAAGAAATTTTGGGGGTATTATTAACAATATTATCGTCAATTATATGAAAAAATATCATCAATAAAAATACATTTTGAATCTTGTTTTTTTGTTAAAATATTTATAATATTTTCCTAATAAATAGTTAAAATTTAATTAATCGAACCCCGTTACCCCTTGGATGGTGGTATATTTCAAAGATTTCTTTTTATCCGGGTAAATTATTTTATAGGCACCATGAACGGCTAGGGTTGCTTCATGAAATCCACAAAGAATTAACTTTAATTTTCCCTCGTATGTATTAATATCTCCAATTGCGAATATCCCTTTTATATTTGTACTGTAATCATTTGCATTGTCAACACTAATTGCATTTTTTACTATATCCAACCCCCAATTCCCCAGTGGCCCTAGCTTTGGGACTAATCCAAAAAGTGGAAACCAATAATCTGTCTCAAGATTATACCTTGTCTCATTTCTATCTTTAACTGACAATGAATTTAAATGATCATTTTTACCATCTATTGAAACAACTTCGGAATCGAGATATAAGTTAAGTTTTCCATCTTTGTTTAGTTCAAATACCTTATCGACTGAATCTTTATTGGCTCTAAAACTTTTACTTCTATGTATTAAATTAATTGGGTGTTTACATTTTTTTGAAAAATAAATTGCCCAATCAAGAGCAGAATCTCCTCCTCCAGATATTGATATTTTTTTGTCTAAAAAAGCATCAGGGTTCTTCACATAAAACTCAATACCTTTCCTTTCAAATTTATCAATTAAATTAATTTTAGGTTTTCGTGGTTCCATACTCCCAAGTCCCCCAGCAATAAAAATAACTTTAGCTTGGAGTTTTGTTCCCATATTAGTTGTAACCTCGAAAAATTCACCAACTTTTTTAAATGAATCTGCTCTTTCTCCTAATGTGAAACCAGGTTTGAATGGTTTTGCCTGTTCTAATAAATTTTCAATGAGTTTTCCTGCAAGTATCTTTGGATATCCAGGAATATCATATATTGGTTTTTTTGGATACAGCTCAGTCAGTTGGCCACCCGGACTTGAAACGATATCAATTATATGACATCTAAGTTTCATAAGACCAGCTTCGAAAACAGCAAATAGGCCTACAGGTCCTGCACCAATGATTAGAATATCGGTTTTAATCATTTTTTATATTTGTTGCAAAATTAATCATATTTTCAATCAAATTTCATTCAATTACTTTTCATAATAAAATAATATTTGCTATAGTAAAAAAATTAAATTAATTTTATAGTGTTTTTGGATAAATAGAAGACAGAAGGTCTTCTTTTTTTTTATATGAAATTTGAAGAAAAATTTAGAAATATTTTGAGTGAAATTCTTGAAAACTATAAGTCACTTTTTCTAATAGAATTAACTTTTGGCTCAAATAAAGATGTAAAAGTTTTTCTTGATGGAGACAACGGTGTTACTCTTAAAGATTGCGCTTCAATTAGTTCTGATATTAAAAAAAAAATAAACCAAGATGAAATTAATTATTCAGTTGAGATTGGATCTTGTGGTATCGATTTCCCATTAAAGCAGGTAAGACAATTTAAAAAAAATATATTTAGAAAAATTGAAATAATAGATTTAGAAGGCCACAAACATATTGGCACTCTCGCGAAAGTTTCAAATACTAGTTTTGAAATAAATTGGAAAGAAAGACAACCTAAAAAAATTGGAAAAGGAAAGACAACTGTAGCTTTAACAAAAAATTTCAATTACGGTGAATATAAAAAAGCACATATAATTTTAAATTAAAAATTATGGAAAATTTAGCCCTAATAGAATCATTTTCAGAATTTAAAGACGAAAAACTCATTGATAGAGTTACCCTCATGGTAATTCTAGAAGAAGTTTTTAGAAATACTTTAAAACGAAAATATGGATCAGATGAAAATTTTGATATTATTATAAATCCAGACAAAGGAGACTTAGAAATTTGGAGAAATAGAATTGTTGTTGATGATGGTGAGGTAGAAGACCCTAATCAAGAAATAGAATTGTCTCAAGCAAGAAAAATTGAACCTGATTTTGAAGTTGGAGAAGATGTTTCCGAAGAAGTGAAATTAATTGACTTAGGAAGGAGGGTGATTCTTTCTCTTAGGCAAAATTTAGTCTCTAAAATACATGAACATGATTCTACAAATGTTTTTAAACAATTCAAAGAACTTGAAGGAGAAATTTACACCGCTGAAGTTCATCATGTTAGGAACAGAGAAGTTATTTTATTAGATGATGATGGTAATGAGTTAATTTTGCCTAAAGATAGACAGATTGGCTCTGATTTTTACAGAAAAGGTGACAGCGTAAGGGGAATAATTGAGAGCGTTGAACTCAGAGGAAACAAACCCAGAATAATTTTCACAAGAACTTCACCTAAATTTCTGGAAAAACTGTTTGAACAGGAAATCCCAGAGGTTTTTGATGGTCTAATTAACATTAAAAAAGCAGTAAGAATCCCTGGTGATAAAGCAAAAGTTTCTGTAGACTCTTACGATGATAGAATAGACCCTGTAGGCGCATGTGTGGGAATGAAGGGTTCAAGAATTCATGGAATAGTTCGAGAGTTGGGAAATGAAAATATTGATGTAATAAATTATACCAATAATTTGCAACTTTATATTACTCGTTCTCTCTCACCTGCAAAAGTTAATTCTTTGAAGATTGATGAAGAAAACAAAAGAGTTCAAGTTTTTTTGAATCCAGAAGAGGTTTCAAAAGCAATTGGCAGAGGAGGTAATAATATTCGACTTGCTGGACAACTTACTGGCTATGAAATTGATGTGTACAGAGAGGGAATGGAGGAAGATGTCGAATTAAGTGAATTCTCAGACGAAATTGATGGGTGGGTAATTGAAGAGTTTAAAAAGGTAGGACTTGATACTGCAAAAAGCATATTAGAATTAGACAAATCAGAACTTATCAAAAGAACTGATCTGGAGGAAGAGACTATAAATGAAGTAATTAAAATTTTAAAGGAAGAATTTGAAGAATAGTTTAATTAAAAAGTATCAATACTAGTTTAGCATATGGCAGATAAAGCACTTACATTACGATTAAATAAAGTTTTAAGGGAGCTAAATATATCATTAGATAGAGCAGTAGAGTTTTTATCCAATGTTGGTTGTGAGATAGAGGCTAGGCCTACAACAAAAATTTCTCAAGAAACGTATAAATTGTTACTAGAGGGATTTAAAGTTGATAAATCGAAAAAAGACGAATCTGCTGAAATTAGTGAGGAAAAGAGAAAAGAAAAGGAAAGTTTAAGAATTCAACAAGAAAAAATAGAACAAGAAAAAATTGATACCTCTAAAATTAATAATGACATAATCACTGCTAGTAGTTCTGTAAGAAAATTTAAACCGATAGGGAAAATAGACTTAGATTCTAAAAAAAATATTAAAAAAAATATTGAACCAAAGGGAATTGTAGAGAAAGAGGTTTTAAAAAAAGTTTTTGATAGTGGTCCAGCTGACGGTGTAGAAATAAATAAAAGTAAAATTGCATCAGAAAATGAAAAACTAATTACTAATTATAAAAAAATTATTGCTCCCGTTCAGACTGGAGAGACAGTTGATTTGGAGAAGATAAAAGCGCAAGAAAAGAGTGTTGAAGCTTCTAGAAAGAAAAAAAGGAAAAGAATTATATCTAAAGAAACCAACCAGAAAAAATTACCTGACAATAATAATCCATCAAAAAAAAGTCAGTCAAAAAAGAATGGATCGAGCAAAATTCAAAATTTAAAGGTTGAACCCTCAGAGGAAGAAGTACAGAAGCAAATCAGAGAGACTTTGGAGAAACTACAAGGTAAATCTTCAAAATCTAAAGGGGCAAAATACAGGAGGGATAAGAGAGTTCAACATAAACAAAAAACTGAAGAGGAGCAAGCAATTCAAGAGGCGCAAAGTAAGACTTTAAGGGTTACAGAATTTATTACTGTGGGAGAAGTTGCAACCATGATGGAGGTTGCAGGCAACGAAATTATTTCTGCTTGTATGTCTTTAGGTATAATGGTGACAATGAATCAAAGGTTAGACGCTGAAACTCTCACAATAGTTGCAGAAGAATTTGGTTTTAAGGTCGAATTTGCCAAGGCTGCCATAGATGATAATTTTGAATCAGAAATAGAAGATAAAGAATTCGAGCTTTCACCGCGTCCACCAATTGTTACTGTTATGGGACACGTTGATCATGGCAAAACTTCTCTATTGGATTACATTAGAGAGGAAAATGTAATAGCTGGTGAATCAGGAGGTATTACTCAACACATAGGTGCTTATTCAGTTACTCTTGAAAACCAAGAAAAAATTACATTTCTTGACACTCCTGGGCATGAGGCATTCACTTCTATGAGAGCAAGAGGAGCTCAATTAACTGACATAGCAGTTATTGTAATTGCTGCTGACGACGACATTATGCCACAAACAAAAGAAGCAATAAGCCATGCACAGGCAGCTAGTGTTCCAATTGTTTTTGCAATTAATAAAATTGATAAAGAAAATTCAAATCCAGATAAAATTAAAGAAGGTTTAGCAAACATGAATCTTATGGTAGAAGATTGGGGAGGTAAAATACAATCTCAAGATATATCTGCAATAAAGGGAAAAGGTGTTAAAGAACTTTTAGAAAAAGTTTTATTAGAAGCCGAATTATTAGAATTAACCGCAAATTTTGAAAAACCAGCGAAAGGAACTATTGTTGAAGCATATCTAGATAAAGGAAGAGGTTTTGTGTCTACCCTCTTAGTTCAAAGTGGGACATTAAAAATTGGAGATTTTATTTTAGCTGGTAAAAATAGCGGAAAAGTAAAAGCTCTTTTTGACGAAAGAGGTAAGAATTTGAAAACTGCTCCTCCTTCAACACCCATTTCTATTCTAGGATTGGATGGAGCACCTCAAGCCGGAGACAACTTTCTTGTTTTAAAAGATGAAAAAGAGGCAAAACAAATTGCAGCTAAAAGAACTCAACTTCAACGGGAACAAAATGTAAGAACACAGCGTCATGTAACTTTGGATGAAATTGGAAGGAGAATTGCTCTCGGAGAATTTCAAGAGTTGAATATTATTTTAAAAGGTGACGTCGATGGTTCTGTTGAGGCACTTTCTAATTCTTTAGAAAATCTCTCAACCCAAGAAATTGAAGTTAAAATAATTCATAAAGGAGTTGGAGCAATAACTGAATCGGATATTATCCTTGCTTCAGCTTCAGATGCAATTGTGATTGGGTTTAATGTCAGACCGATGGGGAATGCCAGGACATTGTCTGATAAAGAACAAATTGACATTAGGACTTATTCCATAATTTATGATGCAATAAACGATGTTAAAGATGCTATGGAAGGGATGTTATCACCGGAGCTCAAAGAGGAAGTTACTGGCAATGCAGAAATTAGAGAAACTTATAAG
Organism: Flavobacteriaceae bacterium; assembly: GCA_045561795.1. Lineage (GTDB taxonomy): Bacteria > Bacteroidota > Bacteroidia > Flavobacteriales > Flavobacteriaceae > TMED96. Next base: position 66,151 of record JBJKWZ010000002.1, on the reverse strand, counting down.
ATTTCAAAAGTTGGCAAGATTGCTGGTTGTATGGTTACAACAGGCAAAATTTTCAAAAATTCTGGGGTTAGATTGATAAGGGAGGGGGTCGTGATTTTCACTGGAACTTTACTTTCACTCAAAAGGTTTAAGGACGACGTAAAAGAGGTTGCTAAAGGTTACGATTGTGGAATTCAGATTAAAAGTTTTAACGACTTGAAAGTTAATGATTTAATAGAAGCATTTCAAGAAGTAGAAGTTAGAAAAAAACTATAAATTATTGGGTCTCAATAAGAAGGCAGACGGATACAACTTTCGAATAAAATCTAATTTCTTGCTTGCTTCCAAAAACTCTTTAAAATTACCCACTCTAACCTTGTAATTTGGTGTTTCAAAAGACAGCTTTGATTCCCATTCGGGAAATTTTTTTATAAAATCCGATTGAATTTCTTTTGCTCTTTTATAATTCCCATTATACAATTGTATAGCATAGTAGTTTTTTTCAAATTTATCTTTATTAATCAAAATCTTTAATGAAAGGAGTTTTTCTATTTCTTCATCCATTTCAATATCTGAATTTTTAGATTGGCTAAAAACTGTTGAACAATTAAAAATTAGTATTGAAAAAAAAAGCTTGTCTAAGCCCCTGAAAAAAAACATATTTATAAAATAATTTATATAAAAATAAATATTTTAAAATTAAACAAAATAGTCTTTTATTTAGATTGATTATAAATTAAATTAATTGGCAATATTTGCCTTTATCAAGTGCTGTTTATGTATTAATTTTATGGTGATTTTTAGTACTTATTTAATAATATTTTTTATTAAATTTGTGATAACTTTTTTGAGGGTGAAGATTGAGCTTAATTTACTACGGTTGCTGAGATATAATTTACTAATATTTTTTATTACTTTTTGTGGAATTACTTCTGGACAAGAATCAAATTCCCCATCAGATCCCTTAGCAGGTAAAAAGTTATTTAATGCTAATTGTGCTGCATGTCATAAACTTAACAAAAAAGCCGTTGGACCGGCCTTAAAGGGAGTTACTGCCAAATATGAAAAAGAGTGGCTTTATAGTTGGATAAAAAATAGCTCTGCCATGATTAAATCAGGGGATGCTCAAGCTTTAGCCATATGGGAGGAGTACAATAAATCTGTAATGAACAATTTCCCACAACTGTCTAACCAAGATATTGATAATATTTTAGCCTATACAGATTATGTTCCACCTCCAACTGTTGCTGCAGTTTCTAACGCACCTATTCAAACTATTCAAGATAATTCTTTATCCAACCAGTTAATATTGGTTGCCTTGATCTTGATATTCACCATTCTACTTACAATGTTGGTTCTGGTTAATAGAACGCTTAAAAAAATTGCCTTTGCCAACGGTATTGTTCTTGTCGAGGAAAAAAAGAAAAAAAATATAACGCCTATATGGCAGGCATTTGTTAAAAATCAATTTTTAGTATTTGTCAGCGTTATTTTTCTTCTTTTGTCCAGTGCATATTTTGGTTATGGTTACCTAATGCAAATTGGGGTTGACCAAGGATATATGCCAGTCCAACCCATCCACTATTCTCATAAGATTCATTCAGGTGCAAATCAGATAGATTGCAATTATTGTCATTCTTCAGCTAGAGTTTCTAAACATTCAGGGATTCCCTCTTTGAATGTATGTATGAATTGTCACGTAAATATTGCTGAATATAACGGTGAAGAAGATTTAGAAAATGGATACACTAAGGATTTTTACACAAACGAAATTAAAAAACTTTATGCTGCTGTTGGTTGGGATGATGACAATCAAAGATATACAGGGCAAACCGAACCAGTAAAGTGGGTTAGAATTCACAACCTTCCTGATTTTGCTTATTTTAATCATTCTCAACATGTCAGTGTAGGTAAGGTTGATTGTCAAAATTGTCATGGTCCTGTTGAAGAAATGGAAATTATGTACCAGTATTCACCTCTCACAATGGGTTGGTGCATCGATTGTCACAGAAAATCAAATTTGAAGCTTGAGGATAATGAGTATTATCAAAAAATACATGAATCTTTATCTAAAAAATATGGAGTTGAGAAGCTAACTGTTGCTCAAATGGGAGGACTAGAATGTGGAAAATGTCATTATTAAATAAATTGTAGTGAAGAAGAAAAAGACATATTGGAAAAACGTCGAGCAGATTGATAAAAATTCAAATTTAGTAAAGGACATTGAAAGCAAGGAGTTTGCCAATCAACTACCTGTGGATAGTATTTTATTAAATCAAGAAGGTCTAGAGGCAGAAAACACAAACAGAAGAGATTTTCTAAAATATGTGGGATTTAGTACAACAGCTGCTGCATTGGCTGCTTGTGAAGGGCCAGTTATTAAGTCTGTCCCTTATGTATTTCAACCTGAACAAATTAGACCAGGTATTGCTAATTATTATGCAACTGCCATAGCAGATGGATTTGACTTTGCCAGTATTTTAGTTAAAACTCGAGAGGGAAGGCCAATAAAAATTGAAAGCAATAATGAGGCCTCTGTTTTTAGCAGTGCAAATGCAAGAGTACATGCATCGGTTTTGTCTTTGTATGACACAAAAAGGATTCAATTACCTAAAATTAAAGGAATGGATTCTTCGTGGAATGAGTTAAAATCGAAGGTTTTGTCAGATTTAAAATCGGTTTCCGAAAAGCAAGGTAAGGTCGTCTTGTTAACCCAAACATTTGCAAGTCCCACTACGCACAAAATAATTTCTGATCTGATAAATAAATTCCCTAATATCGAACACATAATTTTAGACACAGTACCTTCCAATTATGCTGTTGAATCATTTCAAGACGTATATGGTTTTAAAGGACTTGTAGATTACGATTTTACAAAATCTGATTTCATTGTTTCAGTTGGTGCAGACTTCCTTGGAGATTGGCAAGGGGGAGGATATGATACAAAATATGTAAGCAATAGAGTTCCAGACAGGAAAACTGGGAAAGGAAAAATGTCAAAGCATGTCCAGTTTGAAGCTAATATGACCCTCAGCGGAGCCAATGCTGATATAAGAGTACCGGCGACACCATCTGAGCAAAAAAAGATTTTATCTTACATACATTCTCTTGTAAAAGGATTTAACAGCAAAATTAAATTATCACCGGAGCACAAAAAAAATGCAAAATTTGCTGCAGATGGAATCAAAAAATTTGGTCCCAAAGCTGTTATTGTTTCGGGTTTAGATGATAAGAATGTTCAAGACTTAATATTAGATCTTAATAACCATATTAAAAGTCTAGCAATTGACCACTCTGCAAGACTAACAAGGACACAAAGTGGTAATGAGGTAGATGTTTTTTTAGAAGAGCTATTGGATGGAAAAGTAAGTGGATTAATAACTGTAGGTGTAAACCCAGTTTATAGTTTATCAGAAGGGGAAAAGATAAAGATGGCAATAAATGATTTAGACTTTTCTTTGTCGTTTTCAATGAAAGAAGATGAAACGTCGTCGGTTTGTAAATATATTGCAGCAACACCACATTATTTAGAATCCTGGGGCGACTACGAGTTTAAAGAAGGTCACTACTTCCTTGCGCAACCAACGATTAGACCTCTTTTTAACACAATGCAATTTCAAGATTTTGTTTTATCTATTATAGGTTCAAGTAAAGACTATTACTCAACTATCAAGTTATTTTGGGAACAAAATATTTTGAATGGAAGATTCTGGAATAAAGTTTTACATGATGGCTTTTACAAAAAAAATAAAAAACATAAACTAAAGTTCAATCCTAAAAAAAATATAGTTCTCGATACAGATTTTAATATTAACAGCGATTCCGACATGGAGCTTGTGCTCTATACTAAAACTGGTATGGGTGATGGGCAGCAGGCAAATAACCCCTGGCTTCAAGAGTTTCCGGATCCAATAACCAGAGTCACTTGGGATAATTATATGACCATCTCTTCTTTTGATGCAAATAGAATTGGTTTAAAAAACTTAAACGTTGCCAACGGAGCATTAAACGGAAGCTATGCAAAAATAAGTAATGGAGAAAGTTTTATGAAAATTCCAGTTGTAATACAACCAGGCCAGGCAAAAGGTTCGGTTGGATTAGCTTTTGGATACGGGAGAAAATTAGGAATTCAAGAAGAGATGCAAACAGGTGAAAACGCATTTGTTTTTTTCAAGTCTTTTAGGAAAAATCAAAAGGTTCAAGTTGAAAATACTGACGGCTTCCATGAGTTTGCGTGTACTCAACTCCAAAATACTCTGATGGGTAGGGGAGATATAATAAAAGAATCTACTTTAGAAATTTTTAATACTAAAGGTAAAGAATATTGGAATCCTGTTCCGAAGGTTTCAAAAAACCATATTGAAACTGCAGTAACATCTAAAAAGGTCGATATTTGGGAGAATTTTGATAGGTCAATTGGACACCATTTTAATTTGTCGATTGATTTAAATGCTTGCACGGGATGTGGAGCGTGTGTTATTGCTTGTCACGCAGAAAATAATGTACCCGTTGTTGGAAAAAGAGAAATTCGGAAATCCAGAGACATGCATTGGTTGAGGATTGACAGATATTATTCTTCAGAAGATTCATTTGAAGAGGATGTTGACACGAAAGATGCAATTTCTGGAATCGGAGATTCTTTAACAACTTTTGGTAAAATGGAGGAAGCTTCTGAAAATCCTCAGGTGGCCTTTCAACCAGTTATGTGTCAGCATTGTAATCATGCTCCCTGCGAAACTGTTTGCCCTGTTGCTGCGTCCTCTCATGGACGGCAAGGTCAAAACCATATGGCTTACAATAGATGTGTTGGAACAAGATACTGTGCCAATAATTGTCCTTACAAGGTTAGGAGATTTAATTGGTTCCTTTACAACAAAAATGATGAGTTTGATTATCATATGAACAATGATCTAGGAAGAATGGTTTTAAACCCGGATGTTGTTGTGAGATCACGAGGAGTAATGGAAAAGTGCTCAATGTGTATACAAATGACACAAAAAACAATACTTGATGCTAAATTGGAGGGAAGGCAAATCCAAGATGGTGATTTTAAAGTTGCATGCTCATCTGCTTGCACAACTCAAGCAATGGTATTTGGTGATATAAATGACAAGGAGAGTAAAGTTTCCGAATTAAAGGCAAATGATAGAATGTATCATCTTTTAGAAAGTGTAGGAACAAAACCTAATGTTATGTACCAAACTAAAATTAGAAATACTTAATCTATAGTTATGGGATCACACTACGAAGCAGCAATTAGAAAACCCCTGGTAACTGGAGGGAAGTCATATCATGACGTTACAGTAGATATTGCAGCCCAAGTTGAGGGTAAAGCTAATGTGCAATGGTGGATTGTTTTTTCAATAGCTCTAGTTGGGTTTCTATGGGGAGTTGGATGTATCATATACACAATTTCTACTGGAATTGGAGTTTGGGGTTTAAATAAAACTGTAGGATGGGCGTGGGACATCACCAATTTTGTTTGGTGGGTAGGTATAGGTCACGCAGGAACATTGATTTCCGCTGTACTTTTACTTTTTCGTCAAAAATGGAGAATGGCTATTAACAGATCTGCAGAGGCTATGACAATTTTTTCTGTTATTCAAGCAGGACTCTTTCCAATTATACACATGGGTCGTCCTTGGCTAGGATATTGGGTACTACCAATTCCAAATACCTATGGTTCTTTATGGGTCAATTTTAATTCTCCACTACTTTGGGATGTATTTGCAATATCTACATATTTGTCCGTTTCTCTAGTTTTTTGGTGGACAGGGCTGCTTCCTGATTTTGCTATGATAAGGGATAGAGCAGTTAAACCATTTCAGAAGAAAATATACTCTATTTTAAGCTTTGGCTGGTCTGGAAGAGCAAAAGACTGGCAAAGGTTTGAAGAGGTTTCACTTGTTTTAGCTGGACTAGCAACTCCGTTAGTACTATCTGTACACACAATTGTCTCTTTCGACTTTGCTACTTCCGTGATACCTGGTTGGCATACCACAATTTTTCCTCCTTATTTTGTAGCTGGAGCTGTATTTTCAGGATTTGCGATGGTTCAAACGCTACTAATTATAACAAGAAAGGTTTGTAATTTGGAGAACTATATTACAGTACAACATATAGAACTTATGAATATAGTTATAATGATTACGGGGTCAATTGTTGGCGTTGCATACATAACGGAGTTATTTATAGCTTGGTATTCGGGTGTTGAATATGAACAATATGCATTTTTAAACAGAGCAACTGGTCCCTATTGGTGGGCCTATTGGTCAATGATGTCTTGTAATGTTTTTTCACCCCAATTCATGTGGTTTAAAAAGTTAAGAACAAGTATTATATTCTCGTTTCTAATCTCAATAGTTGTGAATATTGGAATGTGGTTTGAACGTTTTGTTATTATTGTCACTTCACTTCATAGAGACTATCTACCATCCTCATGGACAATGTTTTCTCCAACCTTTGTTGATATAGGTATATTTATTGGGACTATAGGTTTTTTCTTTGTTTTATTTTTGCTTTACGCAAGAACTTTTCCAGTGATAGCTCAAGCTGAGGTGAAAACTATTTTAAAGACTTCAGGGGATAATTATAAAAAATCAAGAGATGGTGGAAAGTAATAAATATATTCACGCAGTTTATGATGATGACGATACGCTGTTGAATGCAGTTAAGGTTCTCAAACAAAATAAATGTGGTATAGACGAGGTGTATACTCCATTTCCTGTGCATGGACTTGATAAGGTAATGGGGATTGATGAGACAAGAATAGCAATAATGTCATTTATATACGGATGTATTGGGCTTTCAGTAGCAGTACTAATGATTAATTTTATTATGATTGAGGATTGGCCGCAAAACATAGGTGGAAAACCAAGTTTCACCTTTTTTGAGAATATGCCTTCTTTTGTCCCTGTTTTGTTTGAAATGACGGTTTATTTTGCCGCACACCTTATGGTCATCACCTTCTATTTAAGAAGTAAATTGTGGCCATTTAAAAAAGCTGAAAATCCTCTACCTTCAACTACCGACGACAGGTTTTTAATTGAGATACAATCCAATGGAGAGGATAAAAAAATAAAGGCCCTTTTAAAAAAAACTGGAGCTATGGAAATTAATATGTATGAAAAAGAATAATAAATGACAATAATAAAAAAATTATTTAGTGGTTTGTTCTTATGTATATCATTTGTAGGTTGCTATGATTCATCTCAACCCAATTACCAATATTTTCCAAATATGTATGAACCAATTGGGTATGAAGCTTATGCAGAGTCTAATGCTTTTCGTAATGGAATAGAAGCTCAAATTCCAGTTGATGGAACAATATCAAGAGGGTGGACCCCTTACGATTATCCAAATTCAAATGAAGGATACGATAATGCAAAATCCAATCTTAAATCGCCTATTGATTTCAACGAGGAAAATCTTAAAAAAGGTAAAGACTTATATGGTGTTTATTGTGCTGTTTGTCACGGAAATAAAGGTAATGGTCAAGGGATTTTAATGACTAGAGAAAAATATTTGGGTGTTCCAAGTTATGCTGATAGAGAAATTACAGAGGGAAGTATTTATCATGTAATTTTTTTCGGGAAAAACGCAATGGGATCGCATGCAAGTCAAGTTAATGAAATGGAAAGATGGCAAATAACTCAATATGTAATGGAACTTAGAAGTAAATTAAAGTGATGGCTGAGGAAAGATATTCATTTAACCGTAGATTAAAGTTAGTGTCATTTTTACTAATGTTGTTAGGCCTAATAGGTTTATCTTTTGGATTTATCACCGCTCCAAAAAACATTCAAGAAGCTAAAGAAATTATATCTCACGATGATCATGGTGACGATCACTCAGATAATTCTATAAATATTGAAGATAAAATTGACATCAATTCATTAAGTATAAAATACGATTCCAATAAACAAGAAGGTGAGCACAGTATTTCTCATGATGAGCATGTTTTTCATCAATTAAGTAATAAACCATGGGCTGCCCTTTACGTAGCAGCTTTTTTCTTTTTTATGATCTCACTTGGAACGTTGGCTTTTTATGCGATTAATCGAGCAGCCCAAGTAGGTTGGTCTCCTATTCTGTTTAGAGTTATGGAAGGCATAACTGCCTACATGTTACCTGGAGGATTGATTGTGATTTTCATTTTATTTTTATCAGGGCTCCATCTAAATCATCTTTTTATTTGGATGGATCCAGAGGTAGTAGCACATGATAAAATAATTGCTGCCAAAAAAGGGTATTTGAACGTACCTTTTGTTCTAGCAAGAGGATTGTTTTTTCTAGCGGGTTGGAGTTTATACAGATATTTTTCTAGAAAATTCTCATTGGCTCAAGACATAGCAAAAGACAACAGATATCACAAGAAAAACTTTAGGATTTCTGCTGGGTTTTTGGTTTTTTATATAGTTACAGAATCCATTATGTCGTGGGACTGGATAATGTCAATTGATCCACATTGGTTTAGTACTTTATTTGGTTGGTATGTCTTTGCAAGCATGTTTGTAAGCGGTATTTCAACAATAGCTTTGGTAACAATATATTTAAAATCAAAAGGATATTTGAAAGAGGTTAATGATAGTCATATTCACGATTTAGGAAAATTTATGTTTGGAGTTAGTGTCTTTTGGACCTATCTATGGTTCTCTCAGTTTATGCTTATATGGTATTCTAATATACCAGAAGAAGTCACTTATTTTATAACTCGAATGGAAGACTATAAATTACCATTTTTTGGAATGGTGGTTATGAATTTTATTTTCCCTTTCCTTATGTTAATGAATAGTGATTATAAGAGAATGAATGCGTTTATTGTGACTACAGGGATTATTATTATTTTAGGTCATTATATTGACGTTTTTAATATGATTATGCCTTCTGCAGTTGGTGATCAGTGGTTTATAGGTATAACCGAAATAGGAGCATTTATGTTTTTTATGGGACTATTTATATATATAGTTTTCAATGAACTAACTAAAGCCCCATTAATAGCAAAGGGGGATCCATTTTATGGAGAAAGCGAACGTTTTCATTACTAAATAATTTAGAAAGCAAATGACAGTATTATTAATATTTACGATTTTAATTTTGATTTCCATATCGATATGGCAAATATCGAAAATGTTTGAATTATCTCAAACTAATGTGAATACCACTGAAATAGCCGACGACAAAGACAACGATTACCAAGGAAAGTTAATGTTTGCTTTCTTAGTATTTATATATTTACTGACACTTTTTTCGTTTTATCAATGGGGGGATGTTTTACTACCCAAAGCGGCTTCGGATCATGGAGATTTGTATGACTCACTCATGTGGTCAACATTTGCTGTAATTTTCTTCGTTCAAACTATAACCCAGGCGTTATTACACTATTTTGCCTATAAATACAGAGGCGAAAAAAATAAAAAAGCCTTTTTTCTAGCCGATAATGACCGATTGGAAGCAATTTGGACAATCATCCCTATGATTGTTTTAGCAGGATTAATTTTGTTTGGATTGTATACTTGGACCGATATTATGACCGTTGAAGAAAACGAGGACGCTATGATTGTAGAGCTTTATGCTCAGCAATACAATTGGAAAGCAAGATATGCCGGTAACGATGGAGTTTTAGGGGATGCAAACGTGAGATTTTTAAATGACTTTGATGGTAAAAATCTTGTTGGTATTGACGCTACAGATCCCAACGGTTTGGATGACGTAGTTGTTCAAGAATTGCATTTGCCAGTTGGGAAAGAAATTATATTTAAAATGAGATCCCAAGATGTCTTACATTCAGCCTATATGCCGCATTTTAGAGCACAGATGAATTGCGTCCCAGGAATGATAACTGAGTTTGCATTTACACCAGTAATGACAACAGAACAAATGAGACAAACTCCTGAGATGATAGCCAAGGTTAAAAAAATAAACAAAATTCGGACAAAAAATAGCGAAGAACTGGTTTTAAAGGGAGAAGAACCTTTAGAACCTTATATATTTGATTACATTCTCCTATGCAATAAAATTTGTGGGGCTTCTCACTACAATATGCAGATGAAGATTATAGTTGAAACAGAAGGAAAATTTAAAAAATGGATGAGCAATCAAAAGACGTTTGCTCAATTTATACAATAACTAATAGTATTAAGAAATGTCAACAGCAGTTACTACACAGGAAGAAGTTCACGAACATCATCACAAAGAAACATTTATTACCAAATATGTTTTTAGTCAAGATCATAAAATGATTGCAAAACAATATCTCATAACAGGTCTTTTTATGGGAATTATAGGGATAGCTATGTCTTTACTTTTTAGAGTTCAGTTGGCTTGGCCGGAGCAATCGTTTAAAATTTTTGAAGTATTTTTAGGAAAATGGGCTCCTGAAGGTGTCATGGATCCAAATGTATACCTTGCATTGGTTACAATTCATGGAACAATAATGGTATTTTTTGTTCTAACAGCTGGTTTAAGTGGTACTTTTAGTAATTTACTTATTCCTCTTCAAATTGGTGCGCGTGACATGGCATCTGGGCTTCTAAATATGATTGCTTATTGGCTATTTTTTCTTTCATCGGTTTTGATGATAGCTTCACTATTTGTTGAAGCAGGACCAGCTGCCGCCGGATGGACTATCTATCCTCCTCTGTCGGCCTTACCCCAAGCTCAACCGGGTTCAGGCCTTGGCATGACCCTATGGCTCGTTTCTATGGCAATTTTTGTTGCCTCTTCACTTCTCGGTTCATTGAATTACATAGTTACAGTTATAAACATGAGAACGAAAGGTATGAGTTTTTCTAGATTACCACTTACAATTTGGGCATTTTTCATAACCGCAATTATTGGTGTAGTTTCTTTTCCTGTGTTGCTTTCAGCGGCATTATTATTAATAATGGACAGGAGTTTTGGCACATCCTTTTTTCTTTCAGATATTTTTATTCAAGGAGAGGTGTTGCATTATCAAGGAGGCTCGCCTGTATTATATGAACATTTATTTTGGTTTTTAGGTCATCCAGAAGTATATATTGTTCTTCTTCCAGCTTTAGGAATTACCTCCGAGGTTATAGCAACAAATGCAAGAAAGCCAATTTTTGGTTATAGAGCTATGGTCGCTTCTATACTTGCCATAGCTTTTCTTTCTACAATTGTATGGGGACATCACATGTTTATTAGTGGTATGAATCCTTTTCTAGGTTCAGTATTTACTTTTACCACTCTTTTAATCGCAATTCCTTCTGCTGTAAAAGCATTTAATTATATTACAACTTTGTGGAAGGGAAATTTACAACTAAACCCGGCCATGCTATTTTCAATAGCTTTAGTTTCCACGTTTATTTCAGGAGGATTAACCGGAATTATTTTAGGTGACAGCACCTTAGATATTAATGTTCACGATACGTATTTTGTAGTAGCTCATTTTCATCTAGTTATGGGAATATCGGCTCTATACGGTCTTTTTGCTGGAGTATACCATTGGTTTCCTAAAATGTTTAAAAGAATGATGAATAAAAACTTAGGATATATCCATTTCTGGGTAACTGCAGTGGGTGCCTATGGGGTTTTCTTTCCAATGCATTTTATCGGAATGGCTGGGCTACCAAGAAGATATTATACAAATACTGCATTCCCATATTTTGACGACATAGCAGATATTAATATTGTTATTTCAATTTTTGCATTTATCACCGGTGCTGCACAAATAATTTTTCTTTACAACTTTATCCACAGTATTTATTATGGAAAAGCGACAGTTCAAAATCCATGGAGGTCTACTACATTAGAATGGACAGCACCAATTGAACATATGCATGGAAATTGGGATGGAGAGATTCCACATGTATATAGATGGGCTTATGATTATTCAAAACCCGGTAAAAAGGACGACTATGTTCCTCAAAATGTCCCGCTAGAAAAGGGAGAAGAGGAACTTCAACATTAAATATATCTAAATTTAAATATGAATCGAAAAGGGGCATTAGTGCCTCTTTTTTCTTATATATTTGTGAGTATGAACGATGCACTTGACCCTCAAATAAATAATTTATCAAATGAAGAGAAGGAATTTGATCGATCTTTGAGACCATTGAATTTTTCTGATTTTGTTGGGCAAGAATCTATTTTAGAAAATTTAAAAGTTTTTGTTGAGGCAGCAAATAGAAGAGAGGAAGCTCTTGACCATACTTTATTTCATGGCCCCCCTGGATTGGGTAAAACAACCCTAGCAAATGTCCTTGCTAATGAATTAGAGGTAGGAATTAAAATAACCTCGGGACCAGTATTGGATAAACCTGGAGATTTGGCTGGACTTTTGACTAATCTGGAAACCAGAGATATTCTTTTTATTGACGAAATACATAGACTTAGTCCAATAGTTGAAGAGTACCTATACTCGGCAATGGAGGATTACAAAATAGATATAATGATTGAGAGTGGTCCTAATGCAAGAACCGTCAATATATCACTTAATCCTTTCACTTTAGTCGGTGCTACAACAAGATCTGGCCTTTTAACCGCTCCAATGAGAGCTAGATTTGGAATTAGCAATAGACTAAATTATTATTCAAAGGATTTATTATCGTCAATTCTGAAGAGGAGTGCATCTATTTTAGAAATTGAAATTTCAAAAGATGCTGCAATTGAAATTGCAAGTAGAAGTAGAGGAACACCAAGAATTGCAAATGGTTTGCTTAGAAGAATTAGAGACTTTGCCCAAATTAAGGGAGATGGAATAATTGATTTGAAAATAACTAAATACGGATTAAAAGCCTTAAAGGTTGACAACTATGGACTAGATGAAATGGATAACAAAATTTTAAATGCTTTGATTGATAAATTTAAAGGAGGACCAGTTGGAATTACAACTTTAGCAACTGCTGTTTCAGAAAACGGTGAAACTATTGAGGAGGTTTATGAACCGTTTCTAATTCAACAAGGGTTTATTGTTAGAACACCAAGAGGAAGAGAAGTAACTGAGTTAGCATATAAACATTTAGGTAAAATTAGAGGTAATCAAGAAAACCTTTTTTAAAAATGATAAATAAAAATAAACTCTCAGAAATAATTAAATCAGAAGCTTTGTCATTAAATTTTTTGTCATGTGGGATTTCTAAAGCAGAATTTTTATCAGAGGAAGCGCCAAAGCTTGAGAGTTGGCTAAAATCAGGTTTTAATGGGGAGATGAGTTATATGGAGAGAAACTTTGATAAAAGACTTGATCCAAGATTGCTGGTACCTGGATGCAAAAGCGTAATTAGTTTATTGTTTAATTACCATACTGAAAAAAAACCTAAGAAAGATAATGAGCCCAAAATATCCTCATATGCTTATGGTAAAGATTATCATTTTGTAGTGAAAGAAAAATTGAGAGAATTACTTTCAAGAATAAAAAATTTGGTGGGTGACGTAAACGGACGAGTTTTTGTTGATTCAGCTCCTGTTATGGATAGGGCATGGGCAAAAAAATCCGGTCTTGGATGGATTGGTAAAAACACCAATTTAATAAACAAAAAAACAGGTTCATTTTTTTTTATTGCTGAACTTATTTTGGATCTAGAATTAGAATACGATCACCCAACTACTGATCATTGTGGATCTTGCACAGCTTGTATAGATTCTTGTCCAACAAATGCTTTAGCTACACCTTACAAGATGGATGCTACTAAATGCATTTCCTATGCTACAATTGAACTAAAAAACAATATCCCAGATTCATTTAAGGATAATATGAGAGGATGGATTTTTGGATGTGATATTTGCCAGGATGTTTGTCCATGGAATAAATTCTCAAAAAATCACAACGAGCCCTCTTTTGAGGACAAAAAAAATATTTCAAATATGTCAAAAAAACAATGGGAAGATTTGACAGAAGAGGTATTCTACGAGGTTTTCAAAGATAGCCCTATTAAAAGAACTGGATATAGTGGTATAAAGAGGAATATCAATTTTGCATTTTCTGAGGAAAAGTAAGTATGATAGCTAAAAAATCCCTCAATTTTTTTCAAATAATGACCATGAATTTTGGCTTTTTTGGTGTTCAATTTAGTTTTGGATTGCAGCAAAGTAATCTTAGTGCCATATATAAGTATTTAGGTGCAAATGAGTCTGAGTTACCAATGTTATGGCTCGCTGGGCCAGTAACAGGACTTGTAGTTCAGCCAATTATTGGAGCAATTAGTGATAATACTTGGTCTTTAACATTTGGTAGAAGAAAACCCTTTTTTTTAATTGGAGCTGTTATAGCAAGTATTGCATTGATTTTAATGCCTTATTCAAATTCATTGTGGATGGCGGCAAGTTTACTCTGGATCTTAGATGCAGCAAATAATATTGCCTTGGAACCATATAGAGCTTTTATCTCAGATAAATTACCTGAAAAACAATATTCGTTAGGTTTTTTGATGCAAAGTTTTTTCACTGGTCTAGGAACAACTATGGCAAATTTTACCCCAGTAATTTTAGTATCTTTTGGGGTTTTGTCATTAAGTGATAAAATGGAAAATGGAATTCCCCTAACCACTCTATGGGCCTTCTTGATTGGTTCTATAGCATCTACTTTTACAATTTTGATAACTGTTTTTACAACATCTGAATATCCACCAACTGATGAGGAAATAATAAAAATTAAAAAATCGAAAAAAGTTGGGATTTTGTTAAATACTGTTAAAGAAATTGTTGTTGCCTTCAAAGAAATGCCATCCACAATGAAACAACTTTTCCCCGTAATGTTTTTTCCATGGTATGCAATGTTTTGTTATTGGCAATATCTTACTTCAGCTTTATCTTTATCGCTCTATGACACATTGGATCAGTCTAGTATTTTTTTTAATAAAGCTCAACTTTTAACTGGAAACATCAATGGGACATATAACATCATTTGCTTTTCGATTGCATTCTTATTACTTCCTTTTGCAAAGAAATTTGGACCCAAAAAACTTCATTTTTTTTCACTTTCTATAGGTGGATTAGGACTTGTCTGCTTACCTCTTCTGAGAGACAACCATATTTTATTTTCAATACCTATCAATGATGGAATAATGATATCCAATATATATTTAATATCGTTTTCATTGGGGATAACATGGGCTTCTATGATGTCAATGCCATATCAAATACTTGCAAATTCGATACCAAGTAATAAAACGGGAATTTACATGGGTATTTTTAATATGTTCATAGTTGTTCCAATGATTATTCAAATTTTTTCAATGCAGTTTTTTGTTTATGACTTACTAAGTAAAAACCCAATCAATGTTATTCAATTAGCAGGAATTTTTTTAATTATTGGAGGTATTTTTTCTTTATTCATAAAAACTAGCGACAAATCAAAAAAATAATAGCATTTTTTTCAATAATTAAATAGTGAATCGAAATACTTGGACTACATTTAATCATAAATTACTAAGAGAATGAGTGATAAAAAAACCAGAAGAGAATCATTAGTTTATCATGCTAAACCTAAACCTGGGAAAATAGAAGTTATTCCTACTAAAAAATATAGCACACAAAGACATTTGGCTCTAGCTTACTCTCCTGGTGTTGCTTCTCCCTGTCTCGAGATCTACAATGATATCAACAACGCTTATAAATACACAAATAAAGGAAACTTAGTAGCGGTAATTTCTAATGGTACAGCAGTATTAGGGTTAGGTGACATTGGCCCAGAAGCATCTAAACCAGTTATGGAAGGAAAAGGCCTTTTATTTAAAATTTTTGCTGGGATTGATGTATTTGATATAGAAATAAATGCTAAAAATGTAGATGATTTTGTTTCATCGGTCAAGTCAATATCTCCAACTTTTGGAGGAATCAACCTTGAAGATATAAAAGCACCTGAAGCCTTTGAAATTGAAAACAGATTGGTAAATGAGTTAGATATTCCAGTTATGCATGACGACCAGCACGGCACTGCAATTATTTCCTGTGCTGCGCTATTAAATGCTCTTGAATTGGCAGAAAAAAAGATTGAAAACGTAAAAATAGTTATATCCGGAGCTGGAGCTTCAGCAATTTCTTGTAGTAAACTGTATATTTCATTCGGAGCAAAACTTAAAAATATTAAAATGTTCGATAGTAAGGGCCTTCTTTGTAAGACAAGAAAAAATCTTTCTAATGAAAAAAAATATTTTGCGATCCACGAATCGGACTCAACTTTAGAAAAAGAAATTTCAGGTTCAGATGTTTTTATCGGGCTATCTAAAGGGAATATTGTTTCCAAATCCATGTTAAAACAAATGAACAAGAATCCAATCGTTTTTGCAATGGCTAATCCTGATCCTGAAATCCCTTATGCAGATGCTATTGAAACTCGAGATGATGTTATAATGGCTACCGGCAGATCAGATCATCCTAATCAAGTTAATAATGTTCTTGGCTTTCCATTTATTTTCAGAGGCGCCCTGGACGTTAGAGCATCAAAAATAAATGAAGAAATGAAAAAAGCAGCAGTTGTCGCTCTAGCCAATCTTGCCAAAGAACCTGTACCTGAACAAGTTAATTTAGCATACAACGAAAGAAAACTAATGTTTGGAAAAGATTACATAATTCCAAAACCATTTGATCCAAGATTGATAGTAGAGGTACCTGTAGCAGTAGCAAAGGCTGCTATGGATTCTGGTGTAGCAAGAGAACCAATTTCTAATTGGAAGAAGTATTCTGATAATTTAATGGATAGAACTGGTAGCGGTAGAAAAGTCTTAAGAGCACTTCACCACAGGGCAAAACAAAATCCAAAAAGGATTGTTTTTGCCGAAGCAGACCAATTATCGGTTTTGAAAGCAGCTCAAATCGTTAAAGAGGAAAAAATTGCTGAGCCGATTCTGTTAGGAAGAAAGGATGTAATTATAGATTTAATGAAATCTATTGATTTTGACGAGCCTGTTGAAATAATTGATCCAAAGAGTAAGCAGCATTTGGAAGTAAAAAACAAGTATGCAAAATTATATTGGAAACTTCAAAAGAGAAAAGGTGTTAACCAGTACGAAGCATCATCACTCTTAAGAGAGAGAAATTATTTTGCTTGTATGATGGTAAAAAATAAAGATGCTGATGCTATGATATCTGGATATTCTAGAAATTATGCAGCTGTAATCAAACCAGTTTTGAAAATAATAAGCAAGAGCAATAGAGGATCACGAATTGCAGCAACAAATATGATGCTTACTGATTCAGGACCACTTTTTCTATCTGATACTACTTTAAATATAGATCCCTCAGACAAGGAATTAGCAAAAATATCCATTTTAAATGCTGAGTTAGTCAAACTGTTAGGCTTCAAAAGTGTTATGGCACTTCTTTCGTTTAGTAATTTTGGCACTTCCGAACATCCAAATGCGAAGAAGGTCAGTAAAGCAGTTTCATATTTGCACAAAAAACACCCTGAAATTGATGTAGACGGACCATTGCAATCCGACTTTGCTTTAAATAGAAAAATGCTAAAGGAAAAGTTTCCTTTTTCTGAATTAATTAAAAAGAAAGTCAATACTTTAATTTTTCCCAATCTCGAATCAGCTAACATTACGTATAAAATTTTGAAGGAGTTAAATGGCGCCCAGTCCATTGGACCTATTTTGCTAGGACTTGAACAATCCGTTCATATTTTGCAATTAGGTGCTACAGTTGATGAAATTGTAAATATGTCAGCTGTAGCTGTTGTTGATGCCCAGCACAAGGAAAAGTTAAGAAAAAAGAAAAATAAATGATTACTCAATTAAAAGGTAGATTGATTGAAAAAACCCCCACCTCTGTTGTTATTGATTGTAACGGAGTAGGATATGAAGTTAACATTTCCCTTAACACCTTCTCTCAAATAGATGATGAAGAATCGATAATGCTTTACACCCACCTGCAAATTAGGGAGGATGCTCATATTCTTTATGGTTTTTTCAAACCAGTTGAAAGATCAATCTTTAGACTCCTAATTTCTGTTTCAGGAATAGGTCCAAATACAGCAAGGACGATGTTGTCATCTATGACTCCTATTCAAATCAAGGATGCTATTTTTAATCAAAATCTTGATGCAATCAAAAGCGTCAAAGGAATTGGTTTAAAAACGGCTCAAAGGCTATTAATTGAGTTAAAAGATAAAATTTTAAAAATAATTGAAACAGAAGATCAAATTGAGCCAATAAAAAACAATACAATTAAAGATGAAACGTTATCAGCATTAGAGGTTCTTGGTTATCCAAGACGTCAGGTTGAAAAATTAGTTGATAACATAATTCAAAGTTATCCAGAAAGTTCAGTAGAGGAACTTATAAAACAGGCTTTGAATAAATTATAGTACATCTTTGATTGAAAAATTAAGGTATTTTATTGCTGATTATGGCTTTTTATTTTGTGTAGTCATAATTTCTTTTTTTTCTGATATACAAATTTATGCTCAAAATTTAAGATCGGGTGCTTCTGATTATTCTGTTGTTTATCCAGAAAAACTAAAATTATCAGAAATTTATGTTTATAACCCCATAAAAAACATTTTCATTCTTGATTTAAAAAAACAGCCTATAAGATTAGATTTACCTTTGGTTCTTTCACCCAAAGAATACTCCCAACTAGTTTTAAGACAAGAAATTGGCTCATATTTTAAAAATAAGGTTCGTGCAATAGGATCAAATAAGAAAGAGTTACAAGAAGTTCAAAAAGATCTTTTACCAGACTTATATGTTAATTCTAATTTCTTTTCATCAATTTTTGGAAGTAACAAACTAGATGTTAAGCCACAAGGTTCTATTGGAGTTGATTTAGGTTTCAGATATCAAAAAACAGACAATCCTAGTTTTTCTCCAAGGAATAGAAGAAATTTTGGATTCGATTTTGATCAAAGAATAAATTTAAGTTTGATTGGAAATATTGGAGAAAGATTACAAATAACTGCAAATTATGACACTGAGTCAACCTTTGATTTTCAAAATTTAGTTAAGCTTGAGTTCAATCCTCCGAAAGCAAGAGAAATGTCTAGTTACATTCCAAAAGATTTTCAAGATAAAATGGACAACGTTGACAATCTAATTACCGATTCAAAAAACACTGTTGATAAAGTAAGAGGTGAACTAAACAATCTAAGAAGTAATACGAACAGTTTGGAGAGTTTTACAGGCGCTTACCAAAACAGGCTAAATAATTTTTTGAATAAAAATGTCACTGAAGATGCGATTCTACAGAATATTGATATTGGAAATATAAATATGCCCATAAATAGCACACTAATTAGTGGTGCTCAGAGCTTGATGGGAGTTAAGGCTCAACTTAAATTTGGGCGAACAAGTATTACTGGTGTTTTCGCCGAACAAAGGTCACAATCTCAATCTGTAGTTTCACAGGGAGGTGGTACACTCCAAGAATTTTCAATTTTTGCTTTAGACTATGAAGCAGATAGACATTTTTTTTTATCCCACTATTTTAGAGATAATTATAATAAATTCTTAAAGACATATCCTTTTATAAACTCGCCAATTCAAATTACAAGGATTGAGGTTTGGATAACTAACCGTCAAGCTCAAACCAACAACATAAGAAATTTAGTTGCTCTTCAAGATATAGGTGAGAGTAATCCCGAAAATACAAGATTAGCTGAATTAGATGATAACTTTATCAATTCAAATAGTTTGGATTTTTTACCGTCGAATGGATCAAATAAATTTGATCCAGAAAATATAGGTTCAGGTGCATACATTGACTCAAACATAAGAGATAAAGGGACCATTTCTCAGTCATTTGGTCAGTTAAATACAATAGTTCAAGAAGGCATTGACTATGCTATTCTAGAAAGTGCAAGAAAACTTGATCCTTCGGAATATACCTATCATTCACAATTAGGTTATATATCTTTAAATCAGAGATTAGGCAATGACGAGATTCTTGGTGTTTCATTTCAATACACCTTTAGAGGTGAAGTCTTTCAAGTGGGAGAATTTGCTAATAGCGGACAAGTTGGGACTAATACCGTAACAGTTACTACTGAAAAAGATGATACAGATAATCTAGTCATAAAATTATTAAAAAGTAGTTTAACAAATGTAAATCAGCCTGTTTGGGACTTAATGATGAAAAACATATATAACACGAGTGCTTTTCAACTTGAAAAGGAAGATTTTAGACTAAATATTCTTTATTCAGACCCTTCACCAATTAATTATTTGTTATCAGTAGATGACGAAATATGGCCTCAAGATTTGAGCAAAAGTGTTTTGTTGAAAACACTTGGATTAGATAAATTAAATATATATAACGATCCCGAACCTGAAGGGGACGGTTTTTTCGACTTTGTACCTGGGATAACAGTTGATCAGAAATATGGAAGGATAATTTTCCCTACTATAGAACCGTTTGGCCAAACCTTATTTGATTTACTATTAGCAGATAAAAATATATCCGAAAAATATGAAAACAGAGAAACATATAACCTAAATCAAAAAAAATATGTTTTTTGGGAAATGTATGAGCTTACTCAAGCTGCAGCTCTTCAGTCAACAGAAAAAAATAAATTTCAAATAAAAGGAAGATATAAAACTGCTAATTCTGACGGGATTTCTATAGGAGCATTTAATATTCCTAGGGGGTCGGTTCAAGTTACTGCTGGAGGAAGGGTCTTAAGAGAAGGTGTAGATTATACTGTTAATTATCAAATCGGGAGGGTTAAGATTCTTGATCCTGGCATAAAAGCTTCAAATATTCCGATTAAAATATCTGTTGAGAATAATACATTTTTTGGACAGCAAAACAAGAGATTTTCAGGATTTGATTTAATTCATCAACTTAATGAAAATACCACAATCGGGGGAACTTTAATTAACTTGAGTGAAAATCCTCTTACCCAAAAAGCAAATTATGGGACAGAACCTGTAAACAATACAATGATTGGTTTAAATACCAATTTTTCTACAGAAGTTCCTTTTTTAACGAAGTTGGTTAATTACATCCCAACAATAAAGACAAGTGAAAAATCAAAAATATCAGTAAGAGCTGAAATTGCAAGTTTATTAGCGAGAAATCC
Organism: Flavobacteriaceae bacterium; assembly: GCA_045561795.1. Lineage (GTDB taxonomy): Bacteria > Bacteroidota > Bacteroidia > Flavobacteriales > Flavobacteriaceae > TMED96. The sequence goes on along the minus strand of JBJKWZ010000002.1, from coordinate 45,189 downwards.
TAGAAACACTCAATTGCAGGGAGAAGCAAATGTTTATTTGGATGATTTTGAAGGAGCTCAAACAAATATTGATGTTAAAGGGTCTTTTGCATGGAGATTGGCAAGTATACCAAGACAAAAAAAATATGACAATGATCATGGTAAAGATAACATCAAGTCAGGTTATAAAAGAGCAAAATTAGCTTGGTATACTATTGATCCCGTATTTTATTCGGGACAGTTTAGACCAGATAATATTTCCAATACAGATATATCTCTAAACACAACCAGAAGAATTTTCATAAATGAAATTTTTCCTGAGCAGGATTTAGTTCAGGGTCAATCTACTGTTCAAAACACTTTGGATTTGTCATTTTTTCCCAGTGAGAAGGGACCATACAACAATCAAGAAAAATCTTTATTTGAGGAAAATATAGAGTCAAATTGGGGCGGAATTATGAGAGCGATTAACTCAACAAATTTTGAACAAGCAAATGTAGAATTTATTGAATTTTGGCTATTGGACACATTTAATGAAATTGATGCGGAAAATAAAGATTTGGGTAATTTAATTTTCCATCTTGGAAATATTTCTGAAGATATTCTACCTGATGGAAGGAAGCAATTTGAAAATGGATTGCCAGGCTCTGAGGGAACATCAATAAAAACAACCAATTGGGGTAGAACACCTTCTTCTCAATCTCTATTGTATGCTTTTAATTCAATTGAAAATGATAGAATCCTTCAAGATGTTGGGTTGGATGGTCTAAATGATGAAGAGGAAAAGATTTTTTTTCCAAATGGGCCAAATGAAGATCCAGCAGGAGATAATTATCAATTTTTTCTTCAAGCTCAAGGAGGTATAATTGATAGATATAAAAATTATAACGGTACAGATGGAAATTCACCAATTTCTTTCAGTGATCAAAATAGAGGAAGTACAACTGAGCCAGATACAGAAGATATAAATAGGGATCAGACTATGAACACAATAGACAGTTACTTTGAATATAGAGTCCCAATTAGAAAAGATATGAACGTTGGGAATCACCCATTTGTAACCGATGTTAGAGAAAATATAATTGTGACACTACCTAATGGAAGATCGATAACTACAAGATGGATTCAGTTCAAGGTACCCATTGACAAAAGTTATTACCTTGAGACCAATTTTAAAGACTATTACCAAAATATTAATGGGATAGAGGATTTGAGATCAATTCGATTTATGAGGATGATTCTTAAAGATTTTGAAGTTCCTATTGTATTTAGATTTGGCACACTGGATTTAGTAAGAGGTGACTGGAGAAGATATAATAAATCTCTTAACGAAAATTTAATCTATTCTAATAACACAACTGTCGACATAAGTACTGTAAATGTTTTAGAGAACGAGAACAGAATACCAATTAACTATGTTTTGCCTCCCGAAATTCAAAGAGAGCAAATAAATAATAACAACACAATAGTTAGACAAAATGAACAATCTCTTTCATTTAGAATTTGTAATCTTAAACCCATGGATTACAGAGGAGTTTTCAAAAATGTTGATGTTGATTTAAGACAGTATAAAAAATTGAAGATGTACATACATGCTGAATCAATTAAGGGGAACAATCCTCTACCTGGAGAAGGAAATTTTGATGAGTATGATAGGAGATTAGTGGCTTTTTTGAGACTAGGAAGTGATTATCAAGACAACTATTATCAAATTGAAGTCCCATTAAAACCAACTAAATTTGGTGAAAACTTATCAAATAGAATTAGTGCAGAAGAAGTTTGGAATCCAGATTCTAATTCAATTGATTTCCCTGTCGAATTATTATCCAAAATCAAGTCCAAATATCTAACTAGAAATTCTTTAACAGAGGCTTTATTTTTTGATGAGGAAATGAACGAAGTAGATGAATTTAGTCCAATTTCAAATTTGTCTGGCAGTAAATATTACAGGATTTCAGTCAAAGGAAACCCATCGCTAGGATCAATTAGGACGATGATGATTGGAGTAAAAAATCCATCAACAATAATTGGCGACAATTTGTGCGGAGAAGTTTGGTTTAACGAACTTAGAATAGCCGGTATTGACAATAAAGGAGGTTGGGCTTCCATAGGATCAATTGATGGTAATATGGCAGATTTTTTAAATTTTTCTGGGAATACTCGTTACTCATCGATTGGTTTTGGAAGTATTGATCAGTCGCCAAATCAGAGAACAAGAGAAGAACTATTTCAATATGATTTCACAACTGCTGCGGATGCTGCTAAACTTTTACCAATTAGTTTTGGAATTCAAATACCACTTAATTATAGTGTTGGCGAGGTGATAATTTCACCTGAATTTGATCCTTTTTATCAGGACATAAAGCTAAAGGATAGAATGGCAGCTTCGGACTCAAATGAAGAAAAAAATAGAATTAGGGAGCAAGCAATTGATTACACAAAAAGAAAAAATATTAGTATTGTTGGGGTAAGAAAGATTGGTACACCTGAGAAGAAAAAATTTTATAATATTGAAAATTTTGATTTTTCGTATTCATATAATGAAATATATCATCATGATTATGAGATTGAAAATCAAAAAAATAAAAATATTAGATTACAAGGAAATTATGGATATAACTTTCAAAGTTTGGAAATACTTCCCTTTTATAAGCTGAAATTTTTAAAAAATAAAAGATATTTAGAATGGTTAAAAAATTTGAACTTTAATCCTATACCATCCAGTATGTCCTTTTCTGCAAATATAAATAGAACTTTAAACTTGCAACAGTTTAGGGATGTTTATGCAGATTCTAAAACTGAAATATCATTGTTAGCTCTACCAGTTCTTTCACAAAGAAACTTTTTGTTTGATAACACTTATAATCTACAATATAATTTGACAAGATCTGCCAGAATCAATTTCACTTCCACAACTAGTAGAATAATTAGAAATTATTTAAAGGAGGAAAATGAAGATTATAAGAAAACTCAGAATATATGGTATAATATTTTTGATCAGGGGGACCCTAATAGACATTTTCAAAATTTAAATTTAACTTACAAATTACCATTTAAATATTTTAAATTATTAAGCTTCATTGATTCTGATTTAAATTATTCTGGAGATTTTAGTTGGATACGCGGCTCTGATATCTTATCTCAAGTGGAAAACGAAATGGGACAAAGATTAGGAATAGTAAACACTATTCAAAATGCTAATACGAAAACCATAAATGGTTCGATTCAAACAAATAAGCTCTACGAAATATTTAGATTAAAAAATAAAAACAAAAGGGCATTAAATTTTAATTTATCTAAATCCAATGATTCTATAGCAAAGAAGATTAGGAAGAATAAAGTACTCAAAACCACCATTGATTTATTAAATTCTTTTAAAAGATTACGTTTTTCTTATTCAGAAAATAATGGGAAAGTTATTCCTGGATATTTGCCTTCAGTAGGGTTTTTAGGATCTCTTGATCCAAGTATGGCCTTCACTTTTGGAAGTCAGTCAGATATAAGATATGAAATCGCTAAGAGAGGAATGTTAACTGACTTTGATGGGTTTAACCAACCTTTCTCGCAAGTTAGAAATAGTCAACTGACTATAAGTGGACAATTGAGGTTTGGAAAAAGTTTTTTAGTAGACTTGAACGCAGAACGAGATTATTCCGAAAGTATAACTGAAAATTTTAATGTAAACAACAACAAATATATACCCCTTAATAGTAATATTTATGGTAATTATGGAACTTCTACAATTATGATAAGAACCGCATTTCGAAGATCTAGGCGTGGCGGCTCCGATTTTAGTAGATTTAGACAAAATAGAATTGTCATAGCAAACAGATTAGCTAAATCTAGAGGCATCCCTATTTCAGACAATATAAATAGTTTCCCTTCCGGATATTCTAAAAATCAACAAGATGTAATTATTGCTGCGTTTTATTCTGCTTACACCGGGAGTGATCCTAGTAAAGTGTCTCTAAATTCAATCAAAAATGTACCAATCCCAAATTGGAATATAAGATATACAGGCCTAATGAATAATAAGTCAATTAGAAAATTATTTAATAGATTTTCTATCTCTCACGGATATAGGTCAAGTTATACTATAAATCAATTTCAATCAAATTTAGATTACATTCAAAGCCAGCCAGAACAAAAAAATCAATATGGAGATTATCTGTCTGAGATACTTTTTGGAAATATTAATTTGGTTGAGCAATTCAACCCTCTCATCAGATTAGATATTGAATTAAAAAACTCTTTAAAAATTTTAACCGAATTGAAGACAGATAGGGCTTTGTCATTAAGTTTAGATAATAATATACTGACAGAAACAAGAGGTGACGAATACATATTTGGTCTAGGGTATAGATTGAAAGACATACCATTTACAACCAACATTGGAGGTAGAAGAAAAACCATGAAGGGAGATTTAAATATTAAAGCTGACCTGTCCTATAGAGACAATATCACAGTTTTAAGAAGTCTTAATGTTGATAATAATCAAGTTACTGCAGGACAAACACTTTGGTCAATAAAAGTTACTGCTGATTATATGTTATCAAGTAATCTCACCGCACTATTTTTCTATGATCATAATTTTTCAAAATTTGCGATTTCTACAGCTTTTCCCCAAACTAGTATACGTTCTGGTATTTCAATACAATACAATTTTGGGAATTAAATTTTTTTTATTTTAAGTTAAATTTATATTTGTTCATTAATTTAAACCCATGAATATACCTGCAAATTTAAAGTACACTAAGGACCATGAATGGATATCGATTGATGTTGACGTAGCTACCGTTGGCATAACTGATTTTGCTCAACAAGAACTAGGGGACATTGTTTATGTTGAAATTGAAAAAATTGGGGAAAATTTTTCAAAAGAGGAAGTGTTTGGAACTGTTGAGGCTGTAAAAACTGTTTCGGATTTGTTTATGCCAATAACAGGGGAAATTATTGACATAAATGATTCTCTAAATGAAAAACCTGAGCAAGTAAATGAAGATCCATATGGTCAAGGTTGGATGATTAAAATTAAATTAAATAGCACTGATACTTCAGATCTTTTAAATGCTGAGGAATACAAAAAATTAATTGGTGCTTAAATTTAAGTTTACCTATTTTACTTTTTTATTTTCATTTTTAATCATTTTTTTTTCAGTTATACCAATACAAATTAGAATAGCTGAGAATTATAGTTTTTTTAGTCTTGATAAAGTTTTACATTTTATAACCTATTTTATATACACTATTTCGATTTATGTATCATTGTTTAGGGAGCTGTCTTTTAAGAACCCAAAATTAAGATCAATGCTCATTTCTTTTCTATTTGGTTTTATATTGGAATTAATCCAAGGTTATTTTTTAACGCATAGATCATTTGAAATATTAGATATATTTTCAAATTGTACTGGAATTTTAACATTTGCCTTTGTGTCAAAAACTATTAAAAAAGTTATAGCTTAATCACGTATTTTTTTAAATTAGCATCAAATTAAAATATGCAGATTAAAAAGAACCCTAAAGCGGACCTTACAAAGAATAGTAACTTATACTTTGCCATAGGTCTTGCTATTATACTTTTTATATCATGGAGGGCCATCGAATGGAAGACATATGACAGGTCTGGATATGGCTATGAAGCCCTAAATATAGATGATGACGATGATGAAGAAGTTCCTATCACTGAACAGATTAAGACCCCACCTCCGCCACCACCTCCGCCACCTGCTCCGGAAATTATAGAAGTAGTTGAGGACGAGGAAGAAATTGAAGAAACAATTATTGAATCGACTGAAACAGATCAAGAGGAAATTGTTGAGATAATTGAAGTTGAAGAAGAATTTGAAGATGTTGATGTCCCTTTCGCGGTTATTGAAGATGTTCCAATTTTTCCTGGATGCGAAAGAGTAGCAAAGTCAAAAAGAAGAGATTGTTTTCAAGAACAAATAAATAAACACATTAGAAAAAATTTCCGTTATCCAGAAATTGCTCAGGAAATGGGAATTCAAGGGAGAGTGTATATCAATTTTGTCATTGATAAGGACGGAAGTATTACTTCGATTAGAATGAGAGGTCCTGACAAAAATTTAGAGAAAGAGGCACAAAGGATAATAGCTAAACTTCCTCGTATGACTCCTGGGAAGCAAAGGGGTCGCGCAGTAAGAGTTCCCTTTAGTATACCTATCACATTCCGATTACAATAAAATAAAATAGTTTTAAATAATAAATTTTAAAATTACCAGTCTTGATATGCTAGTTGGTAAAGTAGAGCATTTAAATATAAAGATTTTCAAAGATTTTTTTGAAATTACCAAAAGTCGTTTATCAATAAGTGTAGTTTTTTCGTCCATAACAGGTTATCTTTTAGCTACAGAAACTGTTGAAAGTCTGCACATTCTTTATTTATTTCTAGGTGGTTTTTGTATGGTAGGAGCATCAAATACTCTTAATCAAGTTATTGAAAGAGATTACGATGCAATTATGAAAAGAACTCAAAATCGGCCTATTCCTAAGGGTCGAATAAGTATTCCAACTGCATTGATTATTTCTCTCTTAATGATAATAATAGGCTTTTTTCTATTGAATAAACTAAATTTGAAAACGGCAATTTTTAGTTTTTTTTCAATCTTAATATATGTTTTGGTTTACACTCCTTTGAAAACTATTACACCATTATCGGTTTTTATAGGAGCATTTCCGGGAGCTATTCCATTTATGCTTGGTTGGGTTTCAGCGACAAATAAATTTGGGATAGAACCAGGAATACTTTTTATGCTTCAATTTTTTTGGCAATTTCCACACTTTTGGGCAATTAGTTGGGTAATGCATGATGATTATCAAAAAGCTGGATTTAAAATGTTACCTACGGGTAGGAAAGATCGCAAAACTGCCTTTCAAATTACATTTTACACTCTTTGGATGATACTAATTTCGTTGATTCCATACACTCACTACTCAGGAAGTCTAAGTTTAACTCAAAACTCTGCTTTATTAATCCTTACTTTAGGAATTATAATGTTATATTTTTCAATTGATTTAATGATAAAAAAATCAAATAAAGCTGCAAGTAAACTTATCATTGTTAGTATATTTTATTTAAGTTTAATTCAATTAATATTCATATTTGATAAATATTTTTTAGCATGAAGGAAAATGATACTATAAATAGTAAATCCAAAAAAATGATGTTATGGGCAGGGATGATAAGCATGACTATGACATTTGCTGGTTTAACAAGCGCATACATTGTTAGTAGTCAAAGACCGGATTGGAATATTGAATTTAATTTTCCCTCTTTATTTTATTGGAGTACCATAACTATTATTTTAAGCAGCCTTACATTTTGGGTTTCAAAAGAAATGCTAAGGAAAGGAGAGCTACAAAAAGTTAATTTAATGTTATTGTCAACATTAATTTTAGCAGTAATTTTTATAGTCCTACAGCTAAATGGATTTAAACAAATTATAAAACAGGGATATTATTTCACTGGTCCTGAAAGTTCAATATCAACATCTTTTATTTACATACTTGTACTTCTTCACCTTGCTCACCTTCTTTCAGGTATAATTGTTTTAGTTGTTGTGTTAGTTAATTCATTAAACGGAAAATACTCTACTAACAAAACTCTCGGATTTGAACTTGCTGAAATGTTTTGGCATTTTTTGGGATTTTTGTGGTTATTTTTATTCTTTTTTTTAATATTTAATTATTAAAATAAATTAAATTTGTAATAGAGTTATTTATTATTGAAGATGGATATAACGAGTTCTGATTCCGAACTTAATTCTGAACTTTGGGAAGGAGGAAATAAGCCCTTAAATGCGAGCTATGGTAAACTAATGATGTGGTTTTTCCTCGTTTCAGATGCCTTAACTTTTTCTGGTTTTATAGTTTCCTATGGTTTTTCAAGATTCAAAAATATTGATTCTTGGCCCATTGCCGATGAGGTTTTTACTCACTTTCCTTTTCTACATGGAATAGATGCTCCAATGTATTATGTTGCTTTAATGACATTTATACTTATTTTTTCTTCAGTAACAATGGTTTTAGCTGTTGATGCTGGGCACCACATGAAAAAAAATAAGGTTGCATTTTATATGTTTTTAACCATAATTGGAGGAGCTGTGTTCGTAGGATCTCAAGCTTGGGAGTGGAAAAACTTTATTAAAGGGGAATATGGAGCTTTGGAAACAAAGGGAGGACAAATATTACAGTTTGTAGATGGATCTTCAGGGAAAAGAGTCGCTTTAGCTTCCTTTGCCCTAAGCAATAGTTCAGAAAGAACAACACATCAAAAAAATACTGGAATTTGGTTTCAAAATGAATCTTCACTCCCTACTTTTTCCCTAAGAGAAGTTAAAAAAGGGTTTTTAAAAAACCCTAATCTTTTAATTAGAGGTGAAAAAATTAATCTTAAAGGTGAAAAAATAGTTTTGTCAAGAGAAGAATCCACATTAAAGATTGAAGATGCTATCAATGTTGTTGAGGGAGCAAATTTAATACATAATGAATATGGAAATAGATTATTTGCTAACTTTTTCTTCTTTATAACCGGATTTCATGGATTTCACGTATTCTCAGGTGTAGTAATTAATATTATTATATTTTTCAATGTCATAGTTGGAACCTATGAAAGAAGAGGACACTATGAAATGGTTGAAAAAGTTGGCTTATACTGGCATTTCGTTGATCTCGTATGGGTTTTTGTTTTTACATTTTTTTATTTGGTATAAGTTTAGAATATGGAAAAAGGAGAACATAAACTAGAAATATTTAGAGGTTTAATCAAGTTCAAATCAAATGTTCAAAAGATTTGGGGTGTTTTATTTGTACTTTCAGTAATAACTACAGTTGAAGTTGTGTTGGGTATTTTGAAACCTCAACCACTTCTAACGATGCTATTCGGAATGAAAATTCTAAACTGGATTTTTATTATACTTACAATATTAAAGGCATATTATATAACATGGGATTTCATGCATGTTAGGGATGAAAGGGATTCTCTAAAAGGTTCCGTTGTTTTGCCATTAATAATTTTAATTCCTTATCTAGCTTTCATTTTATTACTCGAAGCGGATTATATTTTCAACATAATGGTTGACGGCTTTGTAAGTTGGAATTTCTAGAAAATCTAATTTGAATAAGCAAATTAAAAAATACTTAGTTTTAGGAATACTCTTTATATTTCCTATTGTCGTCTATCTTTTCTTCGCTTCTGGTATTAATAATTTTGCAAAGCTCCCTATTTTACAAAAAAATATAGAAGAAATTTCAGAATGGGAGACTCTTAGTGGGAAAAACGTCCAGCTTGAAAATAGCATTTCAATTATTGGATTTTGGGGTAATGATTTGGATTTTAGAAAACTTGATGCTTTCAATTTGAATCAAAAAATATATAAAAGATTTTATAAGTTTAAAGATTTGCAATTTTTGATGGTTGTTTTGAATAGTAACCAAGATAAATTATTGAAGATAATAGATGAACTAAAAAAAGGCTCTTCAGAAGATATGTCAAAGTGGAAATTTATTCTAGGAGATGAAACAAAAATTAAAAAACTTTTTTCAAGTTTTGGAAGTGACATAAAATTAAATACTAAGTTAAGCACCCCATTTGTTTTTATAGTTGATAAGGATAGAAATTTAAGAGGCAGGGACGACGATGACGACTTGGGGACTCTATATGCATATAATTCTTCATCAGTTGCCGAATTAACTAAAAAAATGACAGACGACATAAAAATAATTCTTGCCGAATATAGGCTAGCCTTAAAGAAGAATAATAAATATAAATTAGATAGAGAAATTTAATTTTTTAAAATTTTTAATTTTGCATTATGAAAAATATTTCATTTGGCCTAATCGCTGTTATTCTGATTTTCGGGGTTTTATTCATTCCCAAAATAATTAAGAAAATATCTGAAAAAACAATTATCACAAGTAGCAGGACGGTTAAACCCGGTTACGAAAGTTTAGATTATATTAAATTAGAGGGAGTAAAAAGAAAGGTGCCTGACTTTGCTTTTTTAAATCAAGACAGTATTTATATAACAAATGAAGATTTTTTAGGTAAAGTTTATGTTGCAGAATTTTTCTTTACGAGATGTCCTACTATTTGTCCAATTATGAATCAAAATATGAAGATTATTTATGACAAATTTATTGATAGAAAAGATTTTGGTATTGCGTCTTTTACGATAGATCCCGACCATGATCGCCCCTATATCTTAAAAAAATATTCAGAAATGTTTGTCAGCAATCCTTCTTCGTGGAATTTTTTAACCCTCAATAAAGAGGCCACTTATAAGTTAGCGAATGAAGGATTTAATATATTTGCATCAGTAAATCCTAAAGTTGCTGGGGGTTTTGAGCATCAAGGTTATTTTGCTTTGATTGATAAAAATGGATACATAAGATCAAGACGAGACAATTTTGGAAACCCTATTGTTTATTACAATGGGATTGAAAAAAGTAATTCATATGATGGGACAGAAAACTTAGTTTATGACATAGAAAAACTTTTAAATGAATAGAAATGAAAAATAATACGATTAATATTACAGGTGAAAAACTTAGATATAAAAAAATAATTATTGCTGTGTCACTATTGATTCCAATTGTGGTTGCTACACTTTTTAGAGTTAAGATTGATGTCCCTTATAGTTTTGACTTTCTTCCCAGAGTTTATGCTACAATTAATGGTATAACTACTATTTTTCTTATACTTGCCTATTTTGCCATTAGATCAAAAAAAATAAACTTACATAGGAAACTAATGAAATCGTCAATTTTTCTCTCTTTAGTTTTTCTTGTAATGTATGTTGTTTATCATATGACCTCAGACCCAACGCCATACGGGGGAGAAGGTCTATTAAGACCACTTTATTTTTTCATTTTGATTACTCATATTACATTTTCAATTGGAATAATTCCTCTTGTTTTAATATCTTACGTTAGGGCAATATCAAAACATTTTTCAAATCACAAAAAAATTGCTCGAATCACATTACCAATTTGGCTATACATAACCACAACTGGCGTGATTGTATATTTAATGATTTCTCCATATTACAAATAATGAAAAAATATTTATTATCCTTTTTCGTTATTTACGGCTCAGAGATTTTAAATGCTCAATGTTCGATGTGCCGTGCAGTCCTAGAGTCAGAAAAAGGAATGTCAACTGCAAAAGGCATTAATGACGGTATTCTATATCTAATGAGTGTACCTTATATACTAGTTTTTATTGTAGGATATATGCTTTATAGAACATATAGAAAATAAATTTTTTTTGAAAAATATAGTTTATATTGTAAACTAGTTTATATTTGTTAAAAATTTAAAATCCTAATTTGTAAATGGACTTAAAAAAAATACTTCATGTATTAGGGATTGTAGCTTTATCTTTGTTTGTAATCCAACTTTTTTTAGGTCTTGTAATATCATTTGCCATTGGTGGATTTATATTTAAAGCTGTTGACAAAATAGAAGATAAAATTAAAGTTATTGATTTATCTAAAGTTAAAGTCGATATCATTGATAATCAAGATTCGATTCACATCAACTCAGATTCTAACAAAAAAACAAATAGTAAAGAAAGAGTTCTTATAATAATGGATAATGACACCATTGTAAATATTCAAAAAAATAACTAAAATGACAAAAGAAGATCAAATAAACATAATTAATTCAACAATAAAAAAAGCTAGAGAAAACTTAAAACCCTTGAGTTTTAACTTGATTTTTTGGGGGGTAATGATAAATTTGATGAGTGCTTTTCATTATTTTTTTGAGCCTATAATTGAACATTCTAAATATTCTGTCATTTTATATTGGACAATTATTCCAATTCTTGGAATGCTATATATGATAAGATGGAATATTAAAAAAGGAATCAAAAGGGGATATGAAACAGTTTTGGATAGGACTATCAAAATTATATGGGCCGTTTTTGGATTAGGGTGGACAATTATTTTAATATCTTCTTTGTTAATTGGAAAATCTCCTGTTCCACAAATTCTTTTTCTTCTTGGTTTAGTTCTTGTTATGAACGGACAGATAATTAAATTCAAACCTCTAACCATTGGAGGAATTATTTTGATCATTTTTGTTTTCTTAAACGATACAAATCCAAGAATAAATTATTTAATTGTTAATATGATTGGGGTGACTTTGGGTATGCTTATCCCTGGAGTTTTTTTATATAGAATGAAAAATAGTGGATAAAACTTTAGAAAAACTTCTTTTTAACCCCATACGATTAAAAATTATTTCTTTTTTGATTTCTGTTGAGAAGGCAAATTTTAAGAAACTAATGGAGGTAACAGATTCTTCAAAGGGTAATGTTAGCATACAAATAAAAAAACTTGAAAATCAAGGGCTAATCAAAATCAATAAAACTTATTTCAATAATTACCCTCTAACCTTATGTAAAATTACGGATAAAGGAAAAAAGGCATTCAAAGTTTTCTTCGATAATTTAACAAGTATAAAAAATAAAGGTTTAATTTGTTTAGGCTTTATTGTTTTAAATAAGTATGTAACCGTTTGTTTTGAAGGCACTAATTTTTTTCTACTTTCAGGACAAGACTTTGCCATATTTAATAAGTCATTTACACTATTTTTAGGTTTGATGTCAGTTTCATTTCATTTTTTTTATTTCCTAATTAGTTCAATATATAATTAAGTTTTAATGATACAATTAGAAGATTTACATAAATCATATAAAATTGGAAATTCCTCACTTCATGTTTTGAAGGGAATAAATTTAAATATTGAAGAGGGGGAATTAATTGCTATTATGGGCTCCTCGGGTTCTGGGAAATCCACTTTACTAAATATCATTGGCATGTTAGATTTATTAGATAGCGGCACCTATAGACTTGATAGTGTAGAAATTAAAAATCTAAATGAGACTAAAGCAGCTAAGTATAGAAATAAATTTTTAGGATTTGTATTTCAGTCTTTCAATTTAATAAATTACAAAAATGCAGTTGAAAATGTTTCATTACCTCTATATTATCAAGGAATTGGAAGGCAAGAGAGACAACTGAAAGCAATGAAATATTTACAAAAGTTTGGATTAGGGGATTGGTCAAAACATCTACCAAGTGAACTCTCTGGGGGTCAAAAGCAAAGAGTAGCGATTGCAAGGGCAATGGTGACAGAGCCCAAGGTGTTGCTCGCTGACGAACCCACAGGAGCTCTTGATAGTAAAACTTCACACGAAGTGATGAATTTGATCCAAGAAATAAATAATTCCGGTAAAACAATTCTTGTGGTTACCCATGAGGAAGATATCGCAAAAATGTGTAAAAGGATTGTTAGACTTAAAGATGGAATCATAGTAGAAGATAAAAAAGTTAAACAAAATTTAATAAAATCAAATGTTTAATAAAGATCGTTGGCAGGAAATATTTGAAACAATAAAAAAGAACAAGTTGAGGACCTTTTTATCTGGTTTTACAGTCGCACTTGGTATTTTTATTTTCATAATATTATTTGGACTTGGTAATGGGCTTAAAAACTCATTTAAAGAATTTTTTTTGGATGATGCTACGAACATACTTTATATTGAATCGGGTAAAACATCAAAACCATTCAAAGGATATAAAGCAAGCAGAAGAATAGAATTTGAAAATGAAGATTTATATGAAATCCAAAAGTTCTTCAGTTTTTATTTAGAGTATATAACCCCGAGGATAACTAGAGGAGCTAAAATAAAATTCAAAAACGAATATGGAAATTATACAACAAGAGGAGTTGCCCCCTCTCACCAATTTGCAGAAAAAACAATTGTTACCAATGGAAGATACTTAAATGATATAGACATTAAACAAAAGAAAAAGGTTGCTGTGGTTGGTCGTTTAGTTTCAAAGGATTTATTCGGTGACGAAGACCCAATTGGAAAATTTGTTGATATTGGTAAAACTGTTTTTAAAATAGTAGGAGTTTTTAAAGATTCAGGTGGTGATAATGAGGAACGTTTTGTTTACATTCCCTATACTACAAGACAAAAAATGGAAAAGGCAACAAAAAAAATTGGTTCAATTATCGTAGCTTTTAAATCTGAAATTGGAAATTCTGGCGCGCTAGCTTTCGAGAAACAACTTCGTGAATATTTAAAGCAAAAAAAATTTATTGCTCCTTCAGACTCAAAAGGCATTTTCATTAGAAATGTATCTGATGATCTTAAACGTAATCAGCAATTTGCATCTGCACTACAAATAATTGTAACCTTTGTTGGTATAGGAACTCTTATTGCGGGAATAATCGGCATTTCAAATATTATGGTTTTTGTTGTCAAAGAGAGAACTAAGGAACTTGGAATCAGAAAAGCTCTTGGAGCATCACCAAATTCTGTTATAAATATGGTTTTGCAAGAGTCTATTTTTATTACAACTATTTCAGGTTATATTGGGATGTTTTTTGCGGTATTAATTCTAAAAAACACAGGCAACAGATTAGAAGATTATTTTATTAAAAATCCCTATATAAACTTAAGCACAGCATTTTTCGCAACAATAGTACTTATTCTATTTGGAGCTATTGCTGGATATGTTCCAGCTAAAAGAGCGGCAAGTATAAAACCAATAGTAGCATTAAGAGATGAATAGTTTAAAAGTTATTTTTGATTATGATACTTGGCAGGAAATATTTAGTTCCGTTAGGAAAAACAAAGTTCGGACTATTATTACTGTCATAGGAGTACTTTGGGGTATTTTTATATATATAACATTGTCTGGTTCATCAAATGGTTTGGATAACGGATTTGATAAGGAGTTTGAAAATATTGCGATGAACTCTATGTTTATATGGACACAGCAGACAAGTATGCCTTACAAAGGATTTAAAACAGGCAGGAGACCTAGACTCAAAATTAGTGACGCAAAAGTATTGTTAAATAATGTGCCAGATATACAATATATAGCCCCGAGAAATGCAAGGGGGGTTTTTGGTGGTTCACCGCCTGCCACCATTGTCAGAAAATCGAAATCTGGTAATTACAATATTTATGGTGACTTTCCTGAATACACAAAAATTGCAACAAAAAAAATTTTTAAAGGGGGTAGGTTTATAAATCAAATAGATATTGATTTGTCTAGAAAAGTCTGCGTAATTGGAGAAAGAACAAAAAAAGAATTGTTTGTTGAAGGAGAAAAAGTAATTGGAGAATATGTAAAATTAGATGATGTTTTTTTTCAGGTAATAGGTGTTCACAAATATATTCAAGGTGGTGGTTTTGAGACAGATGGTGATGTGTTTATTCCATTTACAACATTTAAAAATATTTATAATACAGGAGAAAGAGTTGGTTGGTTTACAATTGCCGCTTACGATGATTCAAATGTGGTAGATGTTGAAGAACAGATAAAAAATACTTTAAAAAGAATTCATAATGTAAATCCTAAGGATGAAAGAGCTATTAGCGGTTTTAACTTGGGAGAAATATTCAATAAAATTAAAGGGTTTTCTAAAGGAATGACTCTTCTCTCGATTATTGTTGGAATAGCCACAATACTTGCAGGGGTTATTGGAATTGGAAATATCTTGTTGATATCAGTCAAAGAAAGAACTAAAGAATTGGGAGTTAGAAGAGCAATAGGAGCTACTCCATCTGAGGTAAAAATTCAAATTATTCTAGAGTCAGTATTTTTATCTCTTGTTTCAGGGATTTTTGGAATTATATTAGGAGGCTTAGTGCTATATCTTATTGACATTGCTACAGAGGATATAGATAGTTTTCCATACACTAATCCAACTGTTCCGATCTCATTTATTTTGGCCGCATTATTAATCATTATTTCACTTGGAACACTGATTGGTTTAATTCCAGCACAAAGAGCAGTAAGTATAAAACCAATTGATGCATTAAGAGAAGAGTAAATTAAAATTATGAAAAAAATTATCCGCTATTTATTATTATTTATTGTCATTTTTTCAGGTTTATTTTCTATTGCCTATTTTATAAAATCTAATAGCAAGGGGAACATAACCTATGAAACAAATACTCCTTTTATAACAAATATTGAGAGAAAAACAGTTGCAACTGGTAAAGTCATTCCTGAAGATGAAGTTGAAATTAAACCTCAAGTACAAGGAATTTTAAGTCAAATTTTTGTTGAAGAAGGCGACTTTGTTAAGCAAGGAGATATTATCGCAAAAATAAAAATTGTTCCCGATGAAGGACAACTTAACAGTGCAAAAGGTCGATTAGCAAATTCAAGACTGGTTTTTAAAAACTCTGAAATTGATTTTAAAAGAAATCAAAATTTATTAAAAAAAGGTATTATATCTGTTAAGGAATTCCAGGACATAAAATTGAACTTCAACAGGTCAAAACAAGATTTACTTAATGCTGAAAATGATTTTAAAATTATAAAATCTGGATCTGCTGGCGGAATGGCTACTGCAAACACAGATGTTCGAGCAACTGTACCTGGAACTGTTCTAGAGATTCCTGTTAAGGAGGGAGATCAAGTGATTGAAAGTAATTCTTTTAATAATGGAACTACAATTGCTATTATTGCAGATTTAAATAAAATGATTTTCGAAGGAAAAGTAGATGAAACAGATGTAAATAAAATGTTTTTAGGAATGCCATTAAAAGTAAGTTTAGGTGCAATAGATGACAAGTTTTTTGATGCAAAATTAAAATTTATTGCTCCCAAAGGCAATGAGGAAGAAGGCATCGTTCAATTTAAGATAGAGGGGGATTTGAAGTTAGAGAATGAATTTACAATTAGAGCGGGTTATAGTGCCAATGCTTCTTTCATTCTTGAACGCAAAGATAGTGTTTTAAGTATTTCTGAGGCTTTACTTCAGTTTGACAAAGACTCGGACAAGCCTTATGTTGAGATTGAAACTTCTGAACAAAAATTCAAAAGGAAAAATATTGAAATCGGAATTTCTGATGGAATAAATGTTGAAGTCATATCAGGAATCAATTTAAATGATAGAGTAAAAATTTGGAACAGAACACAATCCGACATTCTGGAAAGTGAAATAGATATTGATGACAAAGATGAGAACTAATAAAATATTTATTATTTCAATGATTGTTCTAATGTGCCAGAAATTGATTGGCCAATCAAAACTATGGTCTCTTGAAGAATGTATTGATTTGGCGATTGAGAAAAATATTTCAATTAAACAGGGTCAATTAAATTATGAGGATGCACTAATTGACAAAAATACTGCTAAAGCAAATTTTTTGCCAACAGTAAACTTTAATGCAAATCATTCATGGAATATAGGTTTGAACCAAAATATTACTACGGGTTTATTTGAAAATATGACAACTCAATTTTCATCAGGAAATTTAAATTTAGGAGTGGACATATACAGAGGCAAACAAAATTTTATTCAACTCTACAGAGCAAATTTAGCTTTGCTGGCAAGACAATACCAAATCGAAGACATAATGGATGACACAAAACTGCTTGTTGCAAACGCATATTTGCAGATTATGTTCAATAAAGAGATTGTTAATGTACAAAAAACCCAACTAGATTTAATTAAAACGCAATTGGAGAGAACAAACAATTTAGTTGATGCAGGAATTTTGATTGAAAATGACCGAATAGATCTAATCGCGGAAGTTGCATCCCAGGAGCAAAATCTAGTTTTATCGAATAATAATTTAAGACTCTCTAAAATAAACTTGGCTCAATTGTTACTTATTACGGACTATGAAAATTTTGACATATCAGCAGAAGATTTGGACGTACCTTTTTCACAAATAATGGAAGAAGGACCAAAGAAAATTTTTGAAAAAGCCTTATCGTTTAGAAATGATATAAAACTTGCGATTACAAATGTTGAAATAGCAGAAGCAGATATTAAATTGGCAAAAGGTAATCTTTTACCCTCACTTGTAGGGTTTTATAGCTTTAGCACAAGACTTTCGTATGCAGATAGAATTACAGGTTCTGGAGAATTTCAAGAAATCCCGATAGGATTTGTTAGGAGCAGTGGAGAAGTTGTTGACACTAATAGAGAAATCCCAGAAATTATTGGGCCTTTACCAGTTTTTGATCAGCTGGGAATTAACGATGGACATAATTTTGGAATTCAGCTGAATATACCAATATTTAATGGTCTAAGAAATAGAAATAATTTTAGGCAATCTAAAATTAATTTTGAAAGATCAAAAAATTTAATGGAGCAACAAAAATTAGACTTAGAAACTACAATTAATCAAGCTTTTAATGACACAAAGGGAGCGTATACTCTATTTGAAGCAGCAAAAAAAACAAAAGATGCAAGGCTCACTTCATTTAATAATTCTAAAGATAGATTTGATGAAGGAATAATAGACAGTTTTAACTACCTCCAAATTAAACAGTCTTATGATTCATCAGTTTCTGACGAAATACGTTCTAAATACGATTATATTTTTAAATTAAAAGTATTGGAGTTTTATTTTGGAATGCCCATTAGTATGTAATTTTTATTTCATGAAAAATCATATTCTTTGTTTGGAAACTTCATCAACAAACTGCTCAGTATCCATTTCCAAAAAAAATAAAATAATATACACAAAAGAGTCAGACGGTGAGGGGTACAAGCATAGTGAATTTCTACATTCATTTATTGAAGAGTCAATGGTTAATTCTAAGATTGAATATCATGAACTAATGGCTGTTTCAGTTGGTATTGGACCAGGTTCCTTTACCGGATTGAGGATAGGTCTGTCCTCAGCAAAAGGGATATGCTATTCTAAAGATATACCATTAATTACAATTAATAGTCTTGAAATTCTTGCACACAAGTATAAAACAATAAATGAAGAAATTTTAGTTCCAATGTTTGATGCTAGAAGAATGGAAGTCTACTTTTCGATTTTTGACAAAAATCATAAACTATTAAAATCCCCGACCTCAAGAATTCTTTCAGAAGATTTTTTTAACGATTTCCCAAATAAAAAGAAGATCATTTTTGGAAATGGAGCTGAAAAATGTAAAAGTATTATCAATTCAAAGGAGTTCAAATATATAATTGAGATTTCCAACCCTTCTTCAAAAGAAATGGGTGAAATTTCTTACACCAAATTTTTAAAAAAAGATTTTGCTGATCTAGCTTATTGTGAACCTCTTTATCTCAAAAACAATTACTTAAAAAATTGAATTTTATTCTCTATCCGTTAATTGCAGATACGGCCTTAACTTTCCCTGGGACCATCTCTTTTAGCATATTTTCAATACCATTTTTTAAGGTAAATGTTGAGGAAGGACAACCACTACAAGCTCCTTGTAAAACTACTTCTACTAATTTTTCTTTTGGGTGATATTTTTTAAACAAGATGTTTCCACCATCCATGGCTACGGAGGGTTTGATGTATTCGTCAATTATTTTTATGATTTGCCGGGAAACTTTATCTAAAGGTTCGGTATTAGAATTATTTTTATCAACATCATTTTTGTCTACAATACTAAAATCAAATTCTTTTTCTAATTTCTCTTTTAAAAAATCTCTGAAATTATTTACATGAGAATCCCAATTGTAATTCTCACTTAAAGTAACAGATATATAATTATTATTTAAAAAAATTTGCTCGACAAAATCAAATGAAAAAATTGAGTTTATGAATTTTGATCCATTATTAAGGTTACCTCTTTTGACTTCATATATTTCTTTAGTTAAAAGTTTATTAGAAACAAATTTCATAACTTTTGGATTTGGTGTACTTTCGGCATAGAGTGAAACAATATTTTGTATTTTTTCATCCATTTCAAATTTATCTGAAAAAATGAACTGTAATTTTTTTTCGATGATTTTTTCAACTTCGCTTAAAACATCCTCCCAAGATACTATATCAAATCTTTCAAGTACCATTTCATTTTTTGAAATAGATACAGATTTTATAAATGGAAGATAAAACATTTCTTTAGCCAAAGGCAAGTCTTTGGCTTCTTCTACAGTATTAAATTTTTCATTTTTAGTATTTAAATCAAAATTCCATTGAAATGATGCTAAATCATCACTAATAATCTTGGATTGAATAAGGAGTTTGTTCATAGTGCAAAATTAAAAAGTTTAATTTACATTTATTTAATTTATGATTATAAAATCTGTTTTAGGTAAAAAACCATTGTGGGGTAATGACTGCTTTTTTGCTGATACAGCTACAGTTGTTGGTGACGTCATCATAGGTGACTTTTGTTCCATTTGGTTTAATACGGTAATTAGGGGAGACGTAAATAAAATAAGAATAGGGAATAATGTAAATATTCAAGATGGTTCAGTTGTACACGCCACTTATAAAAAGACCTCAACATTTATTGGTAATCATGTTTCAATAGGACACAATGCAATTATTCACGGTTGCACGATAGATGATTTTGTTTTAGTTGGAATGGGAAGCATAGTGATGGATAACTCTAAAATAAGTTCAAATACGATAGTTGCAGCTGGGAGTGTAATTATAGAGAATACTTTTGTTGAGCCCAATTCAATATATGGGGGGATTCCAGCTAAAAAAATAAAAAATATTGATCAATCTAAATCAAAAAAGGAAATAAAAAGAATTGCAAAAAACTACCTTATCTACTCTAACTGGTATAAATAATTTAAAATCCTAGCGCTGATTTAACGTCTACCATTAAATCTTTGCCTTTAGCCATTATTACACTGCCACCAGTTGATGAATCTAATACATAATCAAAACCTTGACCAGCAGCTACCTTTTCAATTGCTTCTCTTGCCTTATCGTAGAGTGGTTTCATCATTTCCATTTGTTTTTTTTGTAAATCTTGAGCAGCAGTTTCCCTATACTGGTTTATATTTTGTTGCATGGTTTCCAACTCCTTTTGGCGAGCTTGATTTGTAACATCTGTCTGATTAGCTGCGTCAGCCGAATAAGTTTGGGCTTTAGTCTGAAATTCTTTATATGTATTTTCTATTTCAGTTGAATATGTTTTTTCTAGTTGTTCAAGTTGTTTTTGTGCGGCAATAACTTCTGGCATCTCACTAATTAGCTTTTGAGTATCAATGTGAGCAACTTTACTTTGAGCATTAATTGAAATCTGAGTTATTATAAAGAAAATTATGCTTATAAAATATTTTGTCTTTTTCATATATTAAAATTTATTCTGAGGATTGTATTAAGATTTTTTATTTTTAAGTCTTCTACGCTCAATTTCCTCTTTTCTGTTTTTAATTTTTTCTTGATTATTAATTTTTTTTAAAACCAATTCGCTAATATCGTAATTTTTTTGCGAATATAACATAATTAGTGTCGATGATCTATCAAATACAAAGTCAAACTTTTTTTCAATGGCAATTTCTCTAACAACAGACAACACCCTGTCTTGTATTGGTTTAATCAACCTTTTTTTTTGATTTATATAGTTTCCGTTAATTCCAAAATACTTATTTTGAAGAGTAAATATTTCATCCCTATAAATATCTAATTCTTCGTTTCTGTCTTTTATTAATTCAGAGGTAAGAAGAAACTTTTCTGAATTTAGCTGGTCTTCCTTACTTTTCAGTTCCATTTTTTTAATTTCAATCTCTTTATTCCAACTTTCAGCCTTTGTTTCTAAATTTTTAGTTGCCTCTTTATAATCTCCAATTTCTTCAATAATTTTATTAAAATCTATGTACGCAATTCTAACACCTTTTTGTGCAAATGAAAGTGATGAAGAAATAAAATAAAATAAAGTGAATATTAACTTGAAATTCATATTTAACCTTTAGAATTGCTGACCAATTGTAAAATGAGTTTCCCAACCATTAGGAGTTCTATTTGAAGGATCAGCATTGTCAAATCCATAAGCAAAATCAATCCCTAAAAGCCCAAACGCAGGCATAAAAATTCTAACTCCAAAACCAGCAGACCTTTGAGCATTGAATGGGTTAAAGTTTCTAAAACCTTGGTATCCTCTACCTGATTCCATATAACTAGTTCCGTAGATTGAAGCACTTGGCTTTAGTGTTATAGGATACCTCAATTCAACAGTGAACTTATTATAAACAGTAGATCCATCTCTGCTCGACAACGAGAAATTTGGATAACCTCTGAGTGCTATGACCTCTCTTCCATCAAGAGCGTAAGTATTGTTCATTCCGTCCCCACCCACATAAAATCTTTCAAAAGGAATATCTCCCTTTTCATTATTGTATGTTCCTAAAAAACCAAAATCCACTTGAGTTCTAAGAACCAATTTATCGACTATTCTTGTAAACCAGCTTCCACTAAATTTTATTTTATAAAATTCCAAAAACTTGAATTTTTCTTGATCTATTTTACTTTGGTCAGGAACATTTTGACCTTGAGCATCAATTGTTTGGAACTCAGCTTCATTTCCAAGTGCAGAATAATCGACTTTATTGAATAATGAATAAGGTGGAGAAAATTTACCACTAATGCTAAAATTTGATCCACCTAAAGGGAATATAGGGTTAGTATATGTGTTGTTTCTAGACAAGGTAACTGTGTAATTAATGTTATTAGAGATACCATTCCCAAAAGTAAACAAACCTGTAAAATAATTATTTAGATTGAAATATTGGTATGTAATTGCTTGTGATAATAAAAAATAATCATCTGGTACACTTAATCTTTTTGCAAGTCCAATTGATATACTACTTATTTCAAAAGATTGAGATTTATCTGCTCTACCTGTAAAAAAGTCATATCTATATTGGTTGGTTTTTGATAATGATGTCGAAAATTGTACAGGTTGTCTTCCTCCTAGCCAAGGTTCAACAAAAGTAAAACTATAAGTATTATAAAATTGACTAGATTGTAATCTAAGACTAAGTCTTTGTCCATCTCCTGAGGGAACTGGCTTGTAAGACTCCTTATTAAAAATATTCCTCATTGAAAAATTATTAAAAGAAAACCCTAGAGTACCAATGAAACCCCCACCACCATAACCGCCCTGTAATTCTATTTGACTAGCGCCTGCCTCAACTAGACCAAATTCAATATCAACAGTTCCTGCATTTGGATCCACATTTTTGAAATCAGGTGTAATTTGTTCTGCGTCAAAAAAGCCAAGTTGCCCGAGTTCTCTAACAGTTCTAACTACTTTATCTTTACTATATAGCTCTCCGGGTTTGGTTCTTAATTCCCTAAAAATCACGTGATCATTTGTTTTATCATTTCCAACAACAGAAATTTTGTTAAATGAAGCTAACTTACCCTCAGTTACTCGTATTTCAAAGTTGATTGTGTCGTTTTCTGCACTAACTTCTACTGCATTTATGTTTGAAAAAAGATATCCACTATTTTGATACAAATTCGTTAGGTCTTCTCCGTCAGGTTTAGTGTCATCAGCTATCCTTTCTTTAAGAAGAATTCCGTTATAGGTATCCCCTTTTTTGATGCCCAAAACCGTTGCAAGTTGTCTATCAGTATAAGCAGCATTACCAATGAAATCAATATTTCCAAAATAATATCTATTCCCTTCTTCAACTTCAAAATTAATAGTCAAT
This sequence comes from Flavobacteriaceae bacterium, assembly GCA_045561795.1. Classification (GTDB taxonomy): domain Bacteria; phylum Bacteroidota; class Bacteroidia; order Flavobacteriales; family Flavobacteriaceae; genus TMED96. Next base: position 21,771 of record JBJKWZ010000002.1, on the reverse strand, counting down.
GTATTGTCTTTATTAATTATTATAGTATCATTTAGTATTCGAGCATCTCTGTATCCTTTTTCTTTAAAAAAATCAACTAAGTTTTCCTTATCTTCAACAAACTCGTCGGGTATATATTTTGATTTTTTCCAAAATCTATAAAATCTCTTTTCTTTAACATTTTTCAATTTAGATATAAGATTTTTTTCTTTAAATTTTTTGTTTCCTACAAAATTAATATTACTAATTTTCACTCTCTCACCTTTATCAATATTAATTAACAAATTTAGAGTATTTACTTGGGTTGAATCTTCAATATTTCTGACATTTATTTTTGTGTTTAAATACCCTTCCTTTTTGAATTTGTTAACAATGTAATTTTTAGTATTTGTCAAAAAGCTTTCAGATAGTTTTTTCCCTTTATCAAGTTCAGTTTCCTTCAAAATACTTTGAATCTTATTCTTTTTTATTCCCGTAATTTTTACCTTGTTAAGGGTAGGGAGCTCTTCAATTTCAATTTGAAGTGTAATACTTTTTTCCGTTATGTTTTTAGCATAAAAATTAATATCACTAAATAAATCCAGATTCCAAAGTTTATTAATCACTGAACTAACTTGATCCCCAGGAAACTGTATTGTTTGTCCTTTTCTTAGTCCACTATAAGAGATAACAGTTTGTGGATTGAAACTTTTAAGGCCAGTAACTTCAATAGAATCTATTAAATATTTTTGTCTTTTTTGGAGAGGTAAACTTTGCGAGACAACTTTTGAAACAAAAATAAATAATAAAAAAAAAGTTAATGTTAAAAACCGCATTTTAAATCTTAATTTTTAATTTGATCACTCGTTTTTCCAAATCTTCTTTCCCTTTTTTTATAGTTTTTAATGGCTTTTTCAAAGTTAATTTCATCAAAGTCCGGCCAAAAAACCTCTGAAAAAAATAATTCTGCATAAGATACTTGCCACAGAAGAAAATTACTAATCCTTTGTTCACCACTTGTTCTAATTAGCAAATCAACGGAAGGCAATTCTCCACTATAAAGGTGATTGTTTATAATTTTTTCATCAATATCGTCTATGCTGATTAGATTTTTTTTGACTTTTAAGGCTAAATTTTTTATAGCATAAATCAATTCTTTTTTAAACCCATAATTTAAAGCTAAAGTTAAAACTAAACCATTATTTTTTCTTGTTTTTTTTATGGTTTCTTCTAACTCTTTAACAACATTATCAGGTAATTGAGATATATCTCCAATACACTTAAATTGCACGTTATTTTCAACCATTTTATCGATTTCTTTTCTTAAAGTATCAATTAAAATATTCATTAGAGTTTCTATCTCTTTCTTTGGCCGATTCCAGTTTTCAGTTGAAAAAGCGTACAATGTTAAATTTTTTATTTCAATCTTTGTAGCATATTCTACGATTTTTTGAACAGATTTAATACCATTTTTGTGACCAAAAAGTCGATTTTTCCCTTTTTTTTTAGCCCACCTGCCATTACCATCCATAATGATGGCAACGTGATTAGGAGTATTATCTAAACTTTTATTCATCTTTCTTTGCAATAACACGGTTGCCTGCCAAAGGTATAACTTAATGCTATACCAGTAAACACATACCAATCATTATTATATAAATCTCCATGTTTTACCTGAATGTCATTTTCAAATTGACCAATCGGGTTAGAACCGTCTATATTGTCTGTTAACGAATACCTAATTCCAGTTTCAAAACTTAAAACAAAACTATTATTAATACTAAATTTAATTCCAACAATTGCAGGAATTGAAAACTCTAGAGCACTATCATATTTATTAACATCAATTGATGAAAGACCGTTGCGTATAGTAAATAATTGATATTGAAAATAATTTATTCCAGTAAAGAAATAAGGAGAAAACTCTCTATCTTGATTATGGAGGTCAAAATTAAAAAAATTCACTTCCATCCCGGCTGAAAATTCAAAAACTTTGTTATCCACCTCAAAAAATCTATTAAACCTGCTTAAATCGTTAGCATAATAATCAGAGCTCTTTAGTTTTGAAGTAATAAAACTTGCTCTTAGAGCATATCTGGTGGTTAGGTTCCACTTGTAAATTAATCCAAAAGCTGGAGAGTTTGCGTAAATAAAATGTGTGCTACCTAGATCTGATATTGTATTACTTCCTCCTAAAAACATCCCCATTTCATGAATTTGAGAAAATCCCATTAAATGATTTGTTAATAAAAAAAACAATGTGATTAACCTCCTCATTTATATTTTAATCATGAAAGAATACTATAGTATTTAAACTGAATTAGGTAAGATTTATTGTTTAATTTCTTTTATCTAATCCCCAAAATAACTTTTCGCTTAAATCATTGTAAAATTCATTTTTTTGAAATTGAACTGTCTTAACACTAAAAGAAGCTTTTGAAATAATTATTTTAGTTTTATATGGTATACTAATCAGTTTTGAATCTAGAGATAAAAAATGTTCTGAACCAGTACCTTGCCCATCAACTTCTAATTCAATAATTGATTCATTTGGAATTACAAGAGGTCGAACATTTAAATTATGAGCTGCTATGGGTGTTATTAAAATACTTGGTGTTTCAGGAAGCATAATGGGTCCTCCACTGCTAAGGTTATATCCAGTTGATCCTGTTGGAGTTGCAATAATTAGTCCATCGGCCCAGTATTTTGATAATTTTATTTTGTCGATTGAAGTCTCTATACTAATAAGGGATGCAGTATTTTTTCTAGAAACAGTGATTTCATTTAAAGCACACGGAAATTCTAAATTAACTTTTCCGTTAATTTTAATTGTTAAAAGATCTCTTTTTACTAAACTATAATTTTTGGTTTTAAGAAAATTAATTCCCTTGTTTAATTTTTCTTTCTGAATACCTGTTAAAAATCCTAACCTTCCTATATTAATTCCAAGAATTGGAATTTGATTTCGTTTTAAAAATGAAATTGCTTTTAACATTGAGCCATCACCTCCTACGCAAAAAAGAAAGTCAGCGGGGGAATTCAAATCTTCATAAAGATTTATTTCAATATTTTCTTCAATTTTTTTGAATTCTTTAAATAAACTCTTGTCTACGCTTAAGGATATATTCTCTTTTAATAATAGTTTTAAAATATTAAAACTAGTTTTAATTGAGACCTCACTTTTGAATGGACATATAAGAATAATTTCCATTGTGATAACAAATTTTTTTAAGCAAATTTAATAACCATTGTTGAAGGTATTTCTTTTTTTACTAATTAAATTTGTTAAAATTTATGAATGTGAAAACAAAGCTAAGCGTTAATGTGAATAAAATTGCTACATTAAGAAATTCTAGGGGCCAAGATAATCCCAACCTTTTAAAGGTTGTCAAACACATAGAAAGATTTGGATCTGATGGGATTACAATTCATCCAAGGCCCGACCAAAGGCACATAAAATATTCTGACGCCTTTGATTTGGCAAAAATTGTTAAAAGTGAGTTTAATATAGAAGGTAACCCAATTGATAAATTTATGGATCTGGTATTAAAAATTAATCCTACTCAAGTAACTTTAGTCCCGGATGGGATCAATAATATAACCTCAAACTCAGGCTGGGACACAATCAAATATTCCGACTTCTTGTATAAAAAAATTAAAGAATTAAAAGCTAGTGGGATTAGAACTTCAATCTTTGTAAATCCAGAACCTGAAATGATCAGAGGAGCATTTGAAATAGGAGCTGACAGAATAGAGTTGTACACCTACAATTATGCTGAATATTTTAAAATTGATAAACAAAAAGCTATTTCGAAATATTATCAATCTGCTAAAGAAGCAAATAAGCTTGGAATCGGAATTAATGCGGGTCATGACTTAAATCTCAAGAATATTAGTTTTTTCAAAGAAAAAATATCAAATCTTTTGGAGGTATCAATAGGTCATGCTTTAATCACTGAATCACTGTATAATGGGTTTGAAAATGTTATTTCAAAATACAAAGCGATTCTCAAGTGAAAATTTTAAATTCTCAACAAATTGGAACCGGAAATAAAAATATTATCATTTTACATGGATTTTTAGGGATGGGTGATAATTGGAGAGGTTTTTCGAAAAGATTTGATGGAACAAAATTTAGATTTAATTTGGTGGATCAAAGAAATCATGGAAAAAGTTTTTGGCATGAAAGCATGAGCTATGTTGACATGGCTAAGGATTTGCTGTTATTTTGCAATTCAAAAAAAATTCACAATTCAATTTTAATAGGTCACTCAATGGGAGGTAAAACTGCGATGAAATTTTCATTATTATTTCCCGAAATGGTTGAAAAATTAATTGTTGTTGATATAGCTCCAAAAATATATTTCCCTGATTTTAAAGATATATTGGATGGGTACAATCATCTTAATTTAGATTCATTTAAAAGCAGATCGGAAATTGATAATATTTATAAAAGTTTTGTTGAAGATAATTTTATGAGATCATTTTTGATGAAGAATATTTATAGAGATAATCATGGAAAATTCAGGCTACGCATAAATTTAAAAGTACTAGAAAAAAAAATTACCGAAATTGGACATTTCGATCATAAAAACTTGGTTTTTAATAAACCAACCGCATTTATCAAAGGCTCAAAATCTAATTATATACTAGAAAGTGACCAGAATTTAATTAAGAAAAATTTTCCTCAATATACATTACATGAAGTTCATAATGCAGGTCATTGGGTTCATTATGATAACCCTGAAATTTTTGAAAAAATAGTTAAGAGCATTATTTAATTTAACATTATACAATTTAATTGTTAGATTATATTACGATTATTTTTGAAGTTGATTTAAATTATATTTTTGCAATTATGAATATGATATTGATTAGAAAAGCGAAAGCTAATGATATGGTTTCAGTTTTAGATTTAATTAAAGAATTAGCCGAATTTGAAAGAGAACCCAAATCAGTTATTTTAAACGTTAGTGATTTAATTAACGATGGATTTTGTAATAATCCTAAATTTAGATGTATAGTAGCTGAAATAAAAAATGAAGTTGTTGGCATGGCACTGTTTTATGATAGATATTCAACTTGGAAAGGTAGGACTTTACATCTTGAAGATTTAATCGTTAAAAAAGCATTCAGAGGGAAAGGTGTTGGGAAAAAATTGTACAAAAAATTTATCAAAATAGCCAAGGAGGAGGAGGTAATGAGAGCTGAATGGGTAGCTTTAGATTGGAATGTTAATGCAATTAAATTTTATAAAAATTCTGGAGCTAAAGTTTTAAGTGATTGGAAAACTATACAAATCGATAAAAAATCTATCAAAAATTATCTGATTAAAAAATGAAAGTTTACAAATTTGGTGGGGCTTCAATTAAAGATTATAAAAGCATTATAAGGTTATCTAAGATAATTAGGAAAGAAAATCAAGGTGGAATGATTCTTATTGTTTCAGCCATGGGTAAAACAACAAACTTAATGGAAGAACTTGTTTTATCTTATATAAAATCTTATAAAAACTTAGCAGACAAGTTTGAATTAGTAAAAAGCTTTCATTTTGATATAATTAAAGATTTATTTAAAAAAAGTAATTCTTCAATTATAAATAACGTTAAGTCAGTATTTGATGAAATAGATGAATTCTTAAAAACTAACAACGAGAATGATTATAATCTTATTTATGACCAGTTAGTTTCATATGGAGAAATACTGTCTTCAATTATTATCTCAAAGTATTTAGATTCTATAGGTGTGAAATCAAAATGGATTGATGCGAGGTCATGCATTATAACTGACGAATATTATCGAGATGCCAACGTTGATTTTGAAAAAACATCTAAATCAATTAAAAGGAAGATTAAAGACAAAGGTCTATACGTGTCGCAAGGTTTTATTGGGAGTAATAAAAAATCATTTACAACAACCTTAGGGAGAGAGGGTTCAGATTATTCAGCTGCAATTTTTGCACATGCGTTAAAGGCTGAAAGCGTAACAATTTGGAAAGATGTTAGAGGGGTATTAAATGCAGATCCAAGATACTTCAATAAAACTAAATTATTAAACAAAATTTCATATGAAGAGGCAATTGAATTGGCTTTCTATGGAGCCTCTGTTATTCATCCAAAGACTTTGCAGCCATTAAAGAAAAAAAAGATACCTCTTTTTGTTAAATCATTTTTAAGTCCCTCAAAAGCAGGAACTATAATTTCTAAAAAAGACAATAAAGTAAAAAATATTCCTTCACATATTGTGAAATTGAACAGAGTATTATTGAAAATTTCATCTAAAGATTTTTCATTTATTGTAGAAAAAAAAGTTTCATTGATTTTTTCGATGTTATCCAAGTATAAAATGAAGGTTGAATTAATTCAAAACTCTGCAATAAGTTTTTCAGTTGTACTTAATAATAAATATAAGAAACTGGATGAACTTCTTTATGAATTAAGAGAAAATTTCAAAGTTTCAGTTGATAGTAAAGTTTCGATATTTACTATTAGACACTTTAATCGAAATACATTAAAGCATATTAAAAAACTAAACCAAAAGGTTCTTCTCGAGCAGAGAACTAATAAAACTCTCCAATTGGTTTTATCGAAAAACTTTAAAGAGGAAACTCTTTTTGGATTTTTTGAACAATAATTTTTGCCAATTTTAAATGACTCTCATATGTCCATCCTGCAATGTGTGGTGTCAAAATTATTTTTTCATTTTTAATTAGATCAGCAAAATCATGATTAATCTTATTGTCAAATGTATCTTCAAAAGATTTTTTTTCATATTCTAAAACATCTAAAGCAGCACCAAAAATTTTTTTATTTTGAATTCCTTCAATTAAATCTTTAATCTTGACTGCACTACCTCTAGCGGTATTAATAAGCCAAAATGGATTTTTCATTCTTTTAATAAAGGTTTTGTTAATTAAACCGATACTTAATTTATTTTGGGGAGTGTGAATGCTTAAAATGTTGGATTTATTTTGTAATTCTTCAATAGAAACTTGTTTTGCAATTGAGTCCTTTGGTTTTTTTTTAATATCATAAAATATAATTTCCCTAACATTAAAGCCTGTTAATTTTTTTGCTAAGCTTTTGCCCGTGTTTCCGTAACCGATAATCCCTATCGTTTTATTTTCAATTTCATATCCTCTGAATTTTTCTCTACTCCACAGCTTATTTTTTACAGAATCATTTGCTAGATTCAATTTATTCAGTAAACTTAAAATTAAACCAATAGCATGTTCTCCAACGGCATTACTGTTTCCTTCTGGAGCTGAAATCAATTTTATTCCCCTTTTTTTCAAATATGGAGTGTCAATATTTTCTATACCCGAACCAACTCTAGCAATAAATTTAATTTTTTCACCATTTCTTAAAAATTCAGAATCAATTTTGAATCTACTTCTAACAACTATTCCGTCAAATTCACCAATAATTGATTTCACCCTTATTTTCGACATTTTGTAGGCCTCTACATTTTTATAACCACAGCTTTTTAAACCATTTATAAGGGAGTTATGATTTTTGTCTAAATGTAAAATCTTCATTTCAAGAATTAAAATCCTAGAATCAATTTTGCAATATAAAAGAAAAGAAATATTCCAAAAATATCATTAGCTGTAGTTATAAATGGACCTGTCGCAATAGCTGGATCGATTCCTTGTTTGTCTAGAATTATTGGCACGAACGTTCCTATTAATGCAGATATAATAATAACACTCATCATTGACCCTGCTACAGTCAAACTTAAAAGCATGTCTTGATTAATAATTTCCCCGAAAATTATTAAAACAATAGAGAGGATTAAACCATTAATTAACCCTAATCCTATTTCTTTAAATAATCTATTAATAAGGGAACCTTTAATAACTTTATTTGCGATACCTTGTACAATTATTGCAGAAGATTGGACACCAACATTTCCGGCCATGGCTGCAATCAAAGGTGTGTAGAAAAAAAGGCTTCTAAGTTCAGATTTTGTCATTATTTCTTCAAAATCTTTCAAAATAAATACACTTCCTAACCCTCCTATAAGTCCAAGAAAAAGCCAAGGAAGCCTTGCTCTGGTTAATTGAAAAATATTGTCATTAGCTTCAACCTCTTTCGAGATTCCTGCAGCTAATTGATAATCTTTATCGGCTTCCTCTTTAATAATATCTAATACGTCGTCTATAGTAATCCTACCAAGCAACTGTTTTTTTTCATTAACTACGGGGATAGCTTCCAAATCATACTTAGACATAATATTGGCAACTTCATTAACATCTTCACTTACATTTACAAAGTCTACATTAGGAATATATATATCTTTAACTTTTGACTTTGAGTTTGCTGTTAAGAGGTCTTTTAGAGATAATCTGCCAAGTAATTTTTTTTTTGAATTGGTAACATAAATAGAATGAACTCTAGTAACTTCTTTTGCTTGTTTTCTCATTTCTCTAACACAGTTTATAACACTAAGATTTTCATTCACACTAACAAGTTCTTTGGCCATAAGAGCCCCAGCTGTACCTTCTTGATAATTTAGAAGTTCCCTTATATCTTGAGTGTGTTCTGTGTCCTCAATTTTTGACAAAACCTTTTCCTGCAAAATTTCTGGTAGTTCACCAACAATATCAGCTGCATCATCAGTATCTAGTTCCTCAATTTCTTCAGCGATTTCTTTAGCCGAAAGTTTATTTAAAATTTTTTCTCTAAAGCTTTCGTCAACTTCAGCAAGAGCCTCAGCAGTTATGTCACTTTCTAAAAGCTTTACAATATAAATAGCTTCGTCTAATGAAATTAGCTCTATAATTTCTGCGATATCAGCGTAATGAAAGTTGATTAATTCTTTTTTTAAAACCTCATTTTTATTTTCATAGATGAGAGTTTTAATTTTCTCTAAAAAGATATCATTTACGTGTAGCTTTTCCATTTTCAATCAGTTCTGTTAGTGCTATAAAGCCATCACCTGAAATTTTCTCGGGTCTTAAATCAAATATACTATCTTCTGTGATACTTTTTGGAATCTTAAATGATTTAAGACTATTTCTCAATGTTTTTCTTCTTTGTTGGAAACTGGTTTTTACAATTTTGTGTAGTAATTTCTCATCACAATTAATAAATATTTTTTTTTTTTTTTTTAAATATATAACTCCCGAATATACTTTCGGTTTAGGCGTGAAAACTTCTGGAGATACCGTAAATAAGTACCTCACGTTAAAATAAAATTGAGTCAAAACAGATATTATACCATATGCTTTTGATCCTGGTTTTTCACAAATTCTTTTTGCTACCTCTTTTTGAAACATTCCTACTAAACAATCAATACGGTCTTTATTTTCAATTATTTTAAAAATTATTTGAGATGAAATGTTGTAGGGAAAGTTACCTATTATTGAGACTTTTTTTTTCTTAAAAAAGTCATCAAAAGTAAATTTCAAAAAATCTATACTTAAAATTTTTTTTTCAAGTTTGGGAAATTTTGATTTTAAGAAGGGTAATAAATCTTTGTCAATTTCAATTAAATATAAATTTGAATAATTGTGAATTAATTTTTCAGTGAGAATTCCTTTTCCGGGACCTATTTCAATTATAATGTCTTTTTTATCTCTATCAAGCGAATTGACTATTTTTTCTGCAATTTTTATGTCTTTTAAAAAATGCTGACCTAATTTTTTTTTGGGATTAAAAAAATCCATCTTGAAAATTTAATTTATGATTTCAAATCCAGTGTATGGAATAAGACATTTAGGAATCTCGATTCCATCATTAGTTTGATTATTTTCTAGTATTGATGCTATAACCCTTGGAATAGCTAGTGCGCTTCCATTTAACGTGTGTACATTTTTTTTGATCCCTTTTTTAGATTTGTATTTAATCTTCAATCTTTCAGACTGAAAATTTTCAAAAGTTGAAACTGAACTAATTTCTAACCATTTGTTTTGAGCTGACGAAAATAATTCAAAATCATATGTGCATGCAGATGTAAATCCCAAGTCACTTCCACATAACCTTAAAATACGGTAGGGAAGATTAAGTTCAGTAACTATTTTTTCGACGTATTCTACCATTTCTGAAAGGGCTTCTAAGGATCTATCTTCCTTTTCTAGTCTTACTATTTCTACTTTATCAAATTGATGAAGTCTATTAAGTCCTCTTACGTCTTTACCATAGCTTCCCGCTTCTCTCCGAAAACAAGGAGTGTAACCTGTAAGAGCAATTGGTAAACTCGATTCATCTAAAGTAACCCCTCTGTAAATATTGGTTATAGGAACTTCGGCTGTTGGGATTAAATAAAGGTTTTCTTTTTCTAAGAAATACATCTGACCTTCTTTATCTGGCAATTGACCAGTAGAAAATGCAGACTTGTAATTAACAAGATGAGGGACCTGAACTTCTTGATAACCTTCATTGGTATTCATATTCAAAAAAAAGTTTATTAGTGCTCTTTGTAACTTGGCACCTTTCCCTTTGTAAACTGGAAATCCAGCAGCAGTAATTTTGACTCCTAACTCAAAATCTATTATGTCATATTTTTTACCCAAATCCCAATGAGATAGCAATTTATGTTTTGTATTCTTATGTTTGAAAACTTCTTTAATTATTTCATTTTCATCTGAGCTTCCACCTTTTATAACACTATTTGTAGGTGGATTAGGAATATTACATCTTTCTTCAAATAATGATTTTTTTATTTTATTTAAATCATTTTGATAGTTTTTGTTTTTGTTCTTTAATTCAAAAATCTTTTCTTTTAAATTTGCAACTTTGGATAAGTCTCCCGATTTAATTTGTTCTCCAATTAATTTTGATAATTTATTCGTCTCTGAGAGACTTGAATCCATAAGTGTCTGAATTTCTCTCCTTTTAATGTCTAATTGAAGAATTTTATCAATAGTTGGTGAGTAATCAAAGCCCCTTTTCTTAAGGCTTTCAATTATTTCTTTTCTATTTTCTCTTAATAATTGTAGTGGTATCATTTTTCTAATTCAAATATAGACTATTGATTTTATAATTTTTGAATCAAATCTTCACAAACTTTTTTATCACTGACTAATTGCTTTTCAAGATCTTTTAAAGAATTAAATTTTTTTTCATTTCTAATTAAATCTAGAACTTCAATTTTAACTTTTTTATCATATAAATTTTCGTTTAAATTTAAAAAATGTACTTCAGTTGTTCTTACTTTCCCATTAAAAGTAGGTCTAAATCCAATGTTCATCATTCCAAAGAAATAATGATTATTAATTAAGGATTTCACAAAGTAAACACCATCTTTGGGCAGTAATTTAAAATCTTCAGGTATCAATATATTTGCAGTTGGGAAGTCAATTTTTCTTCCAATTCCATTTCCAGTCACAACCTTACCCGTTATTTTAAACGGGCGATTGAGGTATTTGTTGGCTTTATAAATATCTCCAGTTATTATTGCATTTCTAATTTTCGTTGAACTTACATTTACTGTTTCTATTTCCTTGGCTTCTATTTTTTCCACTTCAAAACCATAAGTAAAACCAGAATTAACTAAATTATCTACAGTTGCCTCTCTATTTCTACCAAAGCGATGGTCATAACCAATAATTAAATATTTTACTGAAAGAGATTTTACAATTATATCTCTAATAAATTCGTTTGCACTCATCCTTGAAAAAGACTTAGAAAAAGGGTGAATAATTAAAGTCTCTATATTTAGTTTTTTAAGTAAATTAATTTTTTCCTCAAGGGTGTCGATTAGTTTCAAAGATGTGTCACTTTGTAAAATCATTCTTGGGTGAGGGAAAAAAGTTAAAACAACAGGCTTGATATCCTTGATCTTTGATACCAGTACTAATCGTTTAATTATTTTTTGATGCCCAACATGCACACCATCGAAAGTACCAATGGTTAAAGCACATGATTTTAATGGTTTATAATTTTCGATACCATAAATTACCTTCACGAAAAAAGTTTATCTTTAATTGAAAAGTATTGCAAGTATTTTTCTATTCGAAAGATACAAAACCTTTGTATTAAATAGTAAAATTTTGAGAAAGTTAATATTAGTTTTTTTCACATTAACATTTCAATTTTCTTATTGTCAAGATTACTGGAAAATTAAAACTTCCACAAAACATCAAGATGAAATTGACATAGGTAAAGACATCAATAATATATCTTTAAAATACAAAAGTTTTAAAAATAAAATTCTAAACATAAAGGAAGGTGAATCAATTAAAATAGATTTTCCTAATGAAAAAGGAAAACTTGAATTTTTTTCATTGAAAGAAACCAAAACTTTATCGAAAAAAATACAGTCAAAATACCCTAATATAAGAACTTTTAGGGGCTATAGTGATGCGAGAAAAAATGTTATTTTGAGGATCACTTTTTCACCGCTTGGTATTTCAGGAACACTTAGAACACCAAAGGGATTTATTTTTTTACAGCCACAAAAGTATAGTAATACGGAACATATTTTTTATGATTCCAATAGGCACATTGATGTAGGAGAAAAATTATTTTGTAAAACTAATTCACATAAAAATAATTCTTTAATAAAAAAATTAAATAAAAAAAAATCAAATAAGATTATTAATAGAGTGCCTAAGTCTTTTAGAATTGCAATTGCAGCTAGTGGGGAATACACTGAATTTTGGGGAGATAATAACAATCAAAATGGAACTAATTCAGAAGATGCTTTTGCTGCAGTAGTTTCAACAATTAATAGACTAAACGAAATAATGGAAGTTGATTTAGGGATTAGATTAATTATTGTATCTGACGCATCTCTCATGTATGAAGATAAGACGAGTGACCCATTTAACTCAAATTTCGCAAGTGAAATCCATTCTACTTTATCTTCATTAGTCGGCGAGGAAAACTATGACTTGGGACATTTGTTTCATCGCGGACAAGCAAGTGGTGATGCAGGATCTGTTGGAAATGTATGTGTAAATGACAATAAAGACAGAGCATATTCCGCTCATCCATTTACAGCTACTAATGGTAGTAGTGGACTTTTTTTAAATGATTATTTCGATCTTGATTTCGTTTTGCATGAGGTTGGTCACCAATTTGGGGCAACCCATACTTATGCTTACGATCCAGAACCTTTTGGTGTCTCATCAGAGCCAGGAAGTGGTTCTACTATCATGTCCTATGCAGGGTTTGTTTCTGGAGAAAACATGCAGCGTCACAGCGACCCTTATTTTCATTATCATAGTATACAGGACGTTGAATCTTATGTAGATAATGTTTCTTGTCATTCAAATGTTAATTCTTTAAATCAAAAGCCTACTGTAAATGCTGGAGAAGACTTTTATATTCCTAAAGGGACAGCATACTACCTTAAAGCAAATGCATTTGATTCCGATAATGATAATTTAACTTACTGTTGGGAACAACTCGATTCCGGACAGGTTAATGCATCTAATTTTGGACCTGACCTTCTTACAGGAAGTATAAATAGATCGATCCCTCCATCTGAAAACCAAACAAGGAACATACCCAATATTTCTAAAATTTTAAATGGAAATTTAGTGTCATCAAACCCTACTCTTTTTTCCTCATGGGAGACAGTTTCAAATGTTGAAAGAACCCTTACATGGGGAGTTACTGTTCGGGATAGAAGTGAATCAAATCCAAATGGAATGGGACAAATCTCTCAAGATGTAAAGAAAATTTTTGTTACCGAAACAGCAGGACCATTTAGAATTGTGTCAAATGATTCAACTGATATTGTTTGGAAATCTGGATCTAATCAAAAAATAATTTGGGATGTTGCTAATACGGATAAGGCACCGATTAGTACTGAAAGAATTTCAGTATTTTTGTCGGTTGATGGTGGAGAAAATTTTTCTATACCATTAGCTGAAAACATTCAAAACAATGGAGAGGCGTACATAATTGTACCTGGGAATATTACAACCGAAAGAGCTAGAATTAAAATTTCAGCTGATAATAATATTTATTTTGCGGTTAACACATCATCATTTAAAATTGAAGAAAGAGACTTCGCTTTCCCTTTTATTGAACCTGAAAAAATAGGTTGCGGGGATGAAGAGCTAACTTTCCAATTCAATTTGAAAACATACAATAGCTTCAACGGGGAAATTCAATTTGAACTTTTAGAGTTTCCAAACCAAATTTCATACAACATATCTCCAACTAGTTTAAATTCTTCTGGAACAATTGGTAATATTACTCTAAATCGAAATGAACTGCCTTACGGAACTTACAATATCGTTTTAAATGGGACACACGATAATATTTCCGAACGAGAAAGTTTTATCGTGAGCTTTTATCCTGAAACTATCTATTCACCAAATTTACTTTTCCCAAATAATAACTTAAGCGATGCTGATATCAATCAAAATTTTGAGTGGTCAAATGTAAATTATGCGGATAGTTATCGTTATGAGTTAAGTACAGTCGAAGACTTTTCTTCTCTTATTAAAGATGAAAAAACTATTGAAAACAAAATCTCAATTTCAAATTTAGACCCAGAGGAAACTTATTATTGGAGGGTTTCAGCATTAAATACATGCGGTAATAGTCTTCCATCTAATACAAGAAAATTTTCCACTACGACTATAAGTTGTAATTCGTATACATCCGATAATATTCCTGTTAATTTAATTGATGCAACATCAGCATTAGAAGGTGTAACGGAGGTAAAAATAAATGTTTTAGATAATTTAAAGATTATTGACTTAGATTTAGAATTAAGCATTGATCATACTTACATTCAAGATTTAACAATAATACTAATTTCACCTGAAGGAGATGAAGTGATTTTAACCAAAAATCTGGGTGGTACAGGGAGTAATTATACCAACACCGTTTTTGATTCCGAATCAACAAACCCCATACAAAGTGGGGGACCTCCGTTTACGGGTATATATAAACCAATTGGAAATCTGAAGGATTTTTACAACCTAAATTCAGGGGGAGAGTGGACTTTAAGAATTATTGATCAGTACCCAGTTGATACTGGTATTTTAAAATCTTTGGAATTAAAATTATGTTTAAGTGGAGAAACTAAATCTAATACAGACGGTGATTTAATTCCAAATGATGAGGACAATTGTCCTTTTGTAACCAATCCTGATCAAGCTGATTTTAATAATAATGGAGTAGGAGACTTGTGTGATTTAAATGACATAAGAAATATCAAAATTTTCAAGAAAAATGCAACGTGTAATGGAAAACAAAATGGAGAAATTCAGATCTCCGCAATTGCAATTTTTGATTATGAAGTAGAAATTTCTGGTAGTAACGGGTATTTTCGATCATTTACAATGTCAAATCAAGAACTATTACTTCAAAACTTAACTTCTGGTACTTATCAGATATGCGTGATGGAAAAAATTAGCAGCTTTCAAACTTGTTATACAGCCGAGATAAGTGAACCTTTACCTTTAAATGTTACAAGTAAAATTGACAAGTCAAATAAAATTATAAGTTTAAAATTTGAAGGTGGTAAAAAATATATTGTCAATATAAATGGCAAAAGGTTTACTACTTATAAGAACCAAAAAGATTTTAATCTAGCAAAGGGACTTAACATAATAGAAGTTAGCACCTCACTGGATTGTCAAGGTATTCATAAAGAAAACATATATATAGACACGAAGTCACAAATATATCCTAATCCATCAATCGATAATTTAAATATTTTAATAGGAGGAGATTCGTCGCATTCAGAAATACAAATAATTGATATTTACGGGAACATTGTCTATTCGGAGAAAATTAAATTAGATGTTGTATCTAGATATTTCAAATTAGACATTTCTATCCTACCAATTGGAAATTATTTTTTGAATATTCATTCTAATTTAGGGTTTGAAACAATAAAGTTTATAAAGAAATGATTAAAAAATACACCTCGTTTTTTGTACTTATTTTAATTTTCTCTTGTAAAGAGTCGATCCCTGATCCTGAGCAGGTAGTGTTAATTAACCCCGAAAACAATAATATTTGTTTATTTTCAAACTCAAATTCAAATTTTGCAGAGGTGGAATTTAGTTGGACAGGATCAAAACATACTGATAACTATGATTTAATAATTGAAAATAAGATAACTAATGAAAACAAATCAAAAACAACAAATTTAACAACATCTCAAGTTACTCTTGAGAGGGGAGCACCTTATAGTTGGTACGTAATTAGTAAATCTGACTCAAGTGAAAATATTGCATTAAGTGAGACTAGAAACTTTTATTTGGAGGCCCAGTCTCAATTGACTCACATCCCCTTTCCTGCAAAGCTAATTTATCCTTTGAATGAATCAATTTTAAATTCAGTTAATATAGTCACATTTCAATGGGAAGGGTATGATCTAGACGGAGATATTGAAAACTATGATTTAATTATTGAAAATGCTTCAAATGGTGAGGAAATTAAATATGAAAAAGTTTTGATTCAATCACTTGACATAGAACTTCAAAGGGGGAACATTTATTTATGGAAAATAATTACTAGAGATAAGGAAAATAATATCTCTACATCTGTTACTTCCAACTTTGAGTTAGCTAATTAGGAGTTTAATTATTAAAATTATTCATTGCATTTGATGGTCCAAGTAGAGTATAAGAAAAAATTGCTTTTTCTGTTTTTATAAAATAAGTTTCTAAAATGTCTTGTTCGTTTTGATTCCATTTATCCAAAACAAATTGGGTTGTATTTTTTTTAGTTTCATTTTTGATTCCAAACCTTAATCTACCATAATTATTGGTTCCTAATTTAGCTTGAAGATCCTTAAGGCCATTATGACCTCCATCACTTCCTTTTGTTTTAATTCTAATTGATCCAAAAGGAATATTCAAGTCATCGCAAATAACCAGTAGGTTTTGAAGATTTATTTTTTCTTTAACCATCCAGTATTTTACAGCGTCACCACTCTTATTAACATATGTTGAAGGTTTTAAAAAAATAAAAACTCTGCCCTTAAAGTTGAACTTTGTAATGGCACCATATCTTAAATCAGTGAATTTTAACTCTTTCTTTTTAGCGATATAATTCAAAACATCAAAACCTAAATTATGTCTCGTTAAAGCATAATCTATTCCAATATTACCAAGACCAACAATCAAAAATTTTTTAGAGATGTCTTTAGGTTGAGGCTTTTTATTTTTAAAAGGATTCCACCAGGACATTTAATTTATTATTTTATATTTTGGAAAGAAATTATTCCTTTGATGGAGTTTCTTCTTTTACTTCAGCTGAGTCTTTTTTCCCTTCAGTTGACTCTTCAGCAACTTCTTCAGTCACTTCTTCACTTTCAGATTCTATTTCCTTCAGCGAGGCTCTAGCAACCCTAACCTGACAAACGACAGTATTTTCAGGATGCAGGAATTCATATTTTTCAGTCTTTAATTCCGAAGTATATAATTTATCTCCTAATTCTAAATTTGATATGTCAGCAGTTATAAAGTCTGGTAAATTTTTAGGAAGAGCTTTTACCTTCAATTTTCTTTCGTTGAGTATTAAAACCCCCCCGGTGATTAATACACCTGGAGCTGAACCCTCAGTTCTAACAGGTATTTCCATTGCAACCTCTTTATTTTCGTTGAGTTGATAGAAATCAATATGCAAGATTTTGTCAGACAGTGGATGGAACTGGATATCCTGTATAATAGCATCTAATTCATTTTTTTCTAGAATAATCTTGACGGTGTAAGCATTAGGGGTATAAACGAGTTTTGAAAAATCAAGTTCTTTTGCGGTAAAGTGAATGGGCTCACCTTCTCCATATAAAACGCATGGAACCATATCTTGTTTCCTCAACTCCTTTGTTGATTTTTTCCCTAGAACTTTTCTTATTGTCCCGTTAATTGTAATTGATTTCATTATTTTAATTTAAAAAGTTTTTGTCTATTGATTTGTTTAAATGAACGTTCTTCATAGTCGATGCAAAAAGTTGAGCACAACTTAATATTTTAATCTTTTTTGATTTGGGATTAACGGGTATAGTATCAGTAATTATTAACTCCGCTAAATTGGACTTTTCTATTTTTTTGAATGCATCACCAGATAAAATACCGTGAGTGCACACAGCCCTTACAGATAAAGCACCTCTTTGAATCATTAAATCAGATGCTTTTGTAAGTGTCCCGGCAGTGTCCACCATGTCATCAACTAGAACAACATTTTTTCCTTCAACATTACCAATAAGTTCCATACTATCGATAATATTTGCTTTTTTTCTTTGCTTGTAGCAAATAACAACATCTGACTCTAAAAATTTAGAATAGGCATATGCACGTTTAGAACCTCCCATATCAGGTGAAGCTATTGTTAAATTTTTTAATCTCAAGTTTTTAATGTGTGGAACGAAAATGGTAGAGGCATACAAATGGTCAACAGGCTTTTCAAAAAACCCTTGAATTTGGTCTGCATGTAGATCCATGGTAATTATTCTAGTAGCTCCAGCAGATTCTAAAAGCTTTGCGATTAATTTTGCTCCTATTGGGACTCTTGGTTTGTCTTTTCTATCCTGTCTTGCCCACCCAAAGTAAGGAAGAACAGCAGTAACGTGTCTCGCGGAAGAACGCTTGGCAGCATCAAGCATTAAAAGCATTTCCATGAGATGATCAGAATTTGGATGTGTTGAACCAATAATAAATACTCTTGACCCTCGAACAGATTCCTCAAAAGAGGGCTGAAATTCTCCATCACTAAAATTGGAAAACTTAATTTTACCTAATTTAGCACCAAAACCTTTAGCTATTCTCATAGCTAAATCATGGCTCTGCGAACAGCTAAAAATTTTTGCCTCTGTCATGCGTATTTGGTTAAAATCAAGTGGATTGCAAATTTAGAAATTTATTTCGTAATGGAACTTAGAAGGCAACATTTTTAAATGTTGCGATTATTTGTTTACATTTATAAAATTGCCTTGGTGGCGGAATTGGTAGACGCGCTGGATTCAAAATCCAGTTCTTTCGGGAGTGTGGGTTCGATTCCCACCCAAGGTACAAACGATATTAATGTTTGTTTTTATTTTCGGATAAAAGGTCTTGGTAAATTATCTTTGTTTTCATGGCCCAATTTAAAATTGAGCCCTTTTGTTTGTTATCCAATCTCGATGAGGTATGAATAAGTTTATAGGATTTTAAAGGCATTTCATCTTCTTGAATCTCTTCAATAAGCTCCTCAAGCTTGTGTTCTTTCTTTTTCAAAGAGTATTTATCCCATTTAGAAAAGTTTAAATGTTTTTTTCCTTCATCAATATGATTTTGTATCCACATGGAAACAGGCGAAATGTGTGAGTACCAAGGGTAATTTGTTTTATTTGAGTGACAATCAAAACAAGAGTTTTTCATAATTACAAATAAATGTTTATTTAACTTTGTTTCTTCAATAAAATAAGCTAAATCGTAATCATCTTTATTATTTAGCTTTGGTCTTATAAACTGGATTATAACTAATATGAATACAAATACCAAAAAAATCTTTCTTTTCATATGTTAAAATTTATATTCCATACCTGCATATATTCCAAATGGGTGACCAGGTCTTAAACCAGCAGGAGCCATCGAAACAGCATACTTTTCATTAAACAGATTTAACATTTTAGAGGTGAAAATTAAATTAGAGGCAATGTTCATTCTAAAAGAAATGTCAAATACAAAATATGATGGAATTTCTCTCGTTCCGTCTGCTACTGTTGAAAATTTTCCATTGTAATTATTGCTAAAGTTTATTTCGTACTTACTTGTTTGTATGCTAAATGTTGAATTAAATTGATGTTGAGGGATATATGGTATTCTATCTCCATCACTAACTTCACCCCATATATCTTGAGTGCTTCCAAAGTCACTTAAAAATCTTGCATTTGTATGGGTGTAAGATACAGAAAACGGAAAATTAATTTTATTGTTATTAAATAATTCAGATTTCAATAAAAATTCAATGCCGTTTACTAGCGCCCTTCCTGCGTTAAAGGGATCAAGTTCACCAAAACCACCGGTCGCTGCTAAATCATTTCCGAGTAGATTACTATAATTATTTTGATAGGCAATTATTTCTGCATTAATATTATTTATTGAAAACCTTCCTCCAAGTTCAAGATTAATACTTTCTTCAGCTTTTTGACCCTCTGAATTGCCAGGAGGTGAATATCCCTTGTGAATTCCACTAAAAATTGAAAACTTATTATTGAAAGTATAATTAAATCCAATTCCTGGAATAAACACTGAAACACTGTTGTTTCTAAATGAAACCTCATCTAGATTTCTTAGTGGATTAGACTTTCCATAATCATTTCTCGAAAGCTCTATGGACTCATATCTAATTCCAGGAGTAATAGTCAAACCTTTAAATTTATACTTATACATCAAATAGGTTGCAAAAGATTTTGCATAACTAACCCTGTTCCCTTGAGCTCCTGGACTACCGTAATCTGCAAGTGACATAAAACCATTATTGATATTGTAAATATCTTCCCATTGAAATCTATCCTCTTCATCATAATGTAACCTGAACCCAATTTCTAAATCATTAAAGGATTTATTTTTTCCATACCAATGATAATCAATTTTTGTTTGTACTCCTCTTGAAATATATTCTCTATTATTAGCTTTAACTTTTAAAGAATTATTACTTCCATTTAATGTTCCTTTTATAATTGAAAGGTGAGCAGGATATTGAGAGGGATTTTCAACAATTTTTGATATTTTCTGCGAATTTCCTTCAAAAACTACATCATCAAGTTTGTACCAATTTCTTTTAAATCCATTGAAGTAAAGGTTTGACGAAATTTTAAATTTTTCTGAAAAATTAAATTCGTGAGTTAACATATATTGATTGTGTTCAGCATTCATTTTATCTTTTTCAGAGGCTGAATATCTTAGATACGGATTATTATTAAAATCAGATTCGGTTAATCCTAAATATGTTTCGTTTGAAACTTCGTCATAAGTATGAAATTTGAACTCTAAACTCTGTTTATTTTTGGCTTTTTCAGATGATTTAAATCTTATTTTAGAGGTAATTTCATTGATGTCAAAACCTGTGTTCATGTTATTTCCAAGTGATTTAAATCCATTTGAATTATAATTTAGATACTCTAACATATATCCAAAATTTTTAGTCTGATTTCCAAAAGTTGAATGTATCTGTCCCGTGTTAAAGCTTCCGTAGCTACTTACAACTTTACCTTTGAATGATTCTGGGATTTCAGTCGAAACAAAATTAATAGCACCGCCAGTTGTATATGGTCCATATTGAATCTGACTACTCCCTTTAAGTACTTCTACAGCATGCATTCTTGCCACAGAAGGAAAATAATAAGCAGATGATGCACTATATGGAGCGGGAGAAATTAATACACCGTCTTCCATTATTGCTATTTTAGAACTTCTCTCAGGCGAAGTGCCTCTGATACTTATATTAGGTCGTAAACCAAAACCATCTTCTTCGTAAACATTAATTCCAGATATTTTATTAAGAGCACGATTGATATCAGTGTAATTAAATTTTGCAAGCTCTTCAATGGAAAGATAATAAGCAGCGCCAGTTCTATTTTTAGCTACAAATTTACTACCCAAAATGGTGTTAGATTTTATGATTACTTCATCAAGAGATGTGATTGAATCCTTTTTTATTTGATCTATGGAGTCTTGGCATTTTAAGTATGAACAACTTAAAATAAGAAATATTAAAATTTTTTTTCTCATGTTATTTATAATTGGTCTAAATAAATTTAAAGCAAATATAAAATAATACTTAAAAGATAAAAATTTATTTAGAATAATTCTAAATAATAAATAACTATGCTATATAGGAAACAATAATCAAGGGGGTATTCCCCCAAACTATTTTGAATTTATTTGACCAATTATAAAAAATAGAAAAA
>JBJKWZ010000001.1:0-98441 GCA_045561795.1 Flavobacteriaceae bacterium | reverse complement strand
ACTTTCCATGCTAAACAAATGATTGAGTATGGAACTAATGTAGTTGCGGGTGTTACTCCTGGGAAGGGCGGTCAAACTCATCTTGGCAAACCAGTTTTCAATACGGTCTTGGATGCTGTAAAAAAGGAAAATGCAAATACTAGTATTATTTTTGTTCCACCCGCTTTTGCATCGGATGCAATAATTGAAGCCGCAGAGTCTGGAATAAAAGTTATTGTTACAATTACTGAGGGTATTCCAGTTCAAGATATGGTTTTAGTGCATGAACATTTAAAATCCTTTGATTGTAGAATGATCGGTCCTAATTGTCCTGGAGTTATTACACCTGGAGAGGCTAAGGTAGGAATTATGCCGGGTTTTGTTTTCAAAAAAGGTAGGGTAGGAGTTATATCAAAATCTGGAACCCTAACTTACGAAGCTGCTGACCAAATTGTAAAAAATGGTCACGGTATTTCAACTGCAATTGGAATAGGTGGTGATCCAATTATTGGAACCACAACCAAAGATGCAATAAGTTTATTTTTAGAAGATGACGACACAGATTGTGTTGTTATGATTGGTGAAATTGGAGGTCAATTGGAAGTTGAAGCCTCTAGATATGTTTTAGAAAATGAAAATAAAAAACCTATTATTGGATTTATTGCTGGAGAAACTGCTCCCAAAGGTAGAACAATGGGACACGCAGGTGCTATTGTTGGTGGTGATGAAGATACTGCTTCAGCTAAGAAAAAAGCTATGCGGGAGTGTGGTATTTTAGTATGTGATTCACCTGCTGAAATAGGATTGACTGTTAAAAAAGCTTTGAAAAAAAATTAAAAATGAAACTTTTAGAAAACAAAGTTGCCCTTATAACTGGTGGCTCAAGAGGTATTGGTAAGTCTATAGTTGAAAAATTTGTTTCAAATGGATGTAATGTAGCATTTACATACAATAAATCTGAAGCTGATGCTAAACTGATTGAATCTAATTTATCTGAAAAAGATATAAAAATTAAAGGATATAAATGTGATGTTGCAAAATTTAAAAATGCTGAAATTCTTGCTAACTCAGTTATAAATGATTTCGGTAAAATTGATATTCTAGTTAATAATGCAGGAATAACCAAAGACAACTTGCTATTAAGAATGTCAGAAGATGACTTTAATCAAGTTTTAAATGTAAACTTAAATTCGGTATTTAATATGACTAAAGTTTTTCAAAGAGAGTTTCTGAAAAACAGGAATGGTTCGATTATTAATATAAGTTCGATTGTTGGCATTAAAGGAAATGCTGGTCAATCTAATTATTCTGCTTCAAAAGCTGGTATTATTGGTTTTACAAAATCTATTGCACTGGAACTCGGTTCCAGAAATATAAGAAGTAATGTTGTTGCTCCTGGTTTCATTGAAACTGAAATGACTGAAAACTTATCTGATGATACACTTAAGTCTTGGTATAACTCAATTCCATTAAAACGTGGTGGTAAACCTAGCGATATAGGAAATGTTTGTGTATTTTTGGGATCAGATATGTCATCTTATATTACTGGACAAGTTTTAGTGGTGGATGGTGGAATGTTAACTTAAAAAAAAAAAAATGATGCAAAAATTGCCTAAAATCGGTTTACCAGCTTTATTACTTGGATTTATTT
This sequence comes from Flavobacteriaceae bacterium, assembly GCA_045561795.1. GTDB lineage: Bacteria > Bacteroidota > Bacteroidia > Flavobacteriales > Flavobacteriaceae > TMED96. The sequence continues at coordinate 96,811 of JBJKWZ010000001.1, read as the reverse complement.
TAATTGTATTTGTTTCCAAATCTTCAATAAATATTGGATATGGAGAAGCTGGTGTTTTATTTAAAACATTTGGTGGGGGAGTTGTAACTGATTCTCCACCCTTAGGAGAAGGTTTTCATATTATAGCACCATGGAATAAGGTTTATGTTTACAATGTTAAGCAACAAGAGTTTTTTGAAAGTGGTATGCAGGTCCTTTCATCCAACGGTCTAGAGATTTCCCTGGACGTATCGGTTCTTTATCAACCAAAATACAATGAATTGGGGCTTCTTCATAAAACCAAGGGTGAAAACTACGTAAATATTGTTTTAATTCCTCAAATAAGAGCTGTTGCACGTTCAGTCGTTGGTAGATATACCCCTGAGCAACTTTATTCAACAAAACGTGATGCAATTCAAATTGAAATTGCTGAGGAAACTGTAAAGAATGTTGATCAACAACATATTCAAGTCAATGCAGTTTTGGTTCGTGATGTAACTTTGCCAGTTGCCATAAAAGAAGCAATAGAAAGGAAATTAAGACAAGAGCAGGAGGCATTAGAATACGAATTTAGATTAGAAAAAGCAAAACAAGAGGCCGAAAGACAGAGAATCGATGCTGAAGGAAAAGCAACTGCTAATAGAATATTAAGTGCCTCTTTAACCTCAAAAATTCTTCAAGAAAAAGGAATCGAGGCTACTACAAAACTCTCAGAGTCTCCGAATGCTAAGGTTATTATTATTGGAAGTGGTAAAGATGGATTACCCATAATATTAGGTAATCAATAATTTTAAAAAAAATATTATATTTGTAAAAATGAAAAAATTACATCACAATCATAATTATATCACCATTTCAAACGAGATGTAGTTTATGTGTTGAATAAATTAACTAACCCGTTTGATTTTCAAACGGGTTTTTTTATAAAATAGATTTAAAAAAATGATAAAAATTGCAATTCAAAAAAGTGGAAGATTGAACGAAGAATCTCTCAATCTTATTAAGGATTGTGGTATAAATTTTGAAATATATAGAGATCAATTAAAAGTAATTTCAAAAAACTATCCCATAGAAATTTATTTCCTTAGAAATGGAGATATACCAAAGTACTTAAATGATGGTGTAGTGGACTTAGCAATTATCGGTGAAAATACTCTTAGTGAAAAGGGTTATCAACTTAAAATCATAGAAAAACTTGGTTTTTCAAAGTGTAGAGTGTCCTTAGCAGTTCCGAATGATTTTAAATACGAGAGTATTAACGATTTAAATAATATTCGTATTGCGACTTCTTATCCAAATATTTTGAAAAAATTTTTAAAAAAAGAGAATATTAAATCAGATTTACATATTATTAATGGATCAGTCGAAATATCTCCTAGTATAGGTCTTTCTGACGCTATTTGTGATATCGTTTCTAGCGGTAGTACTTTATTTGAAAATAATTTAATAGAGGTTGTTACATTACTTGAATCGGAAGCAGTTTTGGTTCAATCTGGAAAAGTCAATAAAAAAAATTATGCTGAAATCAAAAATTTGACTTTCAGGATTAAATCAGTTTTACTGGCAAAAAAATTTAAATATATTTTAATGAATGCTCCTAATAAGAGTATAAATAAAATATCTAAGATTCTTCCTGTATTAAAGAGTCCCACAGTCCTTCCTCTTGCAAAAGACGGATGGAGTTCTATTCATTCAGTTATCAATTATGAAGATTTTTGGAATATAATCGATAAACTTAAAAAAGAAGGTGCAGAAGATATTTTAGTTTGTCCAATAGAAAAAATGGTAATATAATGGAAATAGTTTATAATCCACAAAAAGAAAAATGGAATGAAATATGTTCCAGGTTAGCAACATCCTATAGCGAAAATGAATTGGTTGTTAAAAAAATTTTTGAAGACGTAAAAAATAAAGGAGATGAAGCGCTTACAAAATATACTTTAAAATATGATAATGTTTTAATTAAAGATTTTTTAGTTTCTGAAACTGAAATATCAGATTCTAAAGATAACGTGGATTCTGAATTAAAAAAGGCTATTTCGGTTGCTTACAATAATATTTATAAGTTTCATTATGCTCAAAAATCAAAAAAAATTATAGTTGAAACTTCAAAAGGGGTAGAGTGTTGGCAAAAAAAGTATCCAATTGAAAAGGTTGGCCTCTATATACCTGGTGGAACCGCACCACTCTTTTCTACCCTTTTAATGCTTGCTATTCCTGCAAAAATTGCCGGTTGTGAAGAAATTATAGTTTGTACGCCCCCTGGTATAGACGGAAATGTTTCAAATGTCATTTTATATACTGCATTTTTATGTGGAATAAAAAAACTTTATAAAATTGGCGGAATTCAGTCTATTGCAGCACTCTCAATTGGCACTGAGTCAATCCCAAAAGTGTATAAAATATTTGGTCCTGGCAATCAATTCATTAATTCTGCAAAGCAATATGCCCTAAAGTATAACGTAAGTATTGACTTGCCAGCCGGCCCCAGCGAGGTACTTATAGTCGCAGATAAAACTTGTAACCCTTCCTTTGTGGCTATTGATCTATTAGCCCAAGCAGAACATGGAAAAGATAGTCAGTCAATTTTGGTAGCTAATGATAATGACGTTATAGAAAGTGTGTTAAAAGAGATCAAAAAATTAATGTATAAACTAAATAGAAAAAATATTTTAAATGATTCAATGAAAAATTCAAAGTTTGTAATATTTAAAAGTGATGAAGATGCGGTTAACTTTATTAACTATTACGCCCCAGAACATTATATGATATGTGTGGAAAAAAAACAATTTTATATTGATGGTTTAAAAAATGCAGGTTCAGTTTTTATAGGAAACTTTTCGCCTGAGACCCTTGGTGATTACGCTTCAGGAACGAATCACACACTTCCAACTAGTGGATTTGCTAGACAATATAGTGGAGTTAATTTAGACAGTTTTTTAAAATCAATTACATTTCAAAAAATTACTAAAGACGGAATAAGGAATATAGGACCACATGTTGAGTTATTAGCTGGTGCCGAAGGTCTTGATGCCCACAAAATGTCAGTTAGTTTAAGATTAAAAGAAATACAAAATGACTAAAAAAGATATTTTCTCTCTAGCTCGAAAAGAGATTTTAAAATTGATTCCATATAAATCTGCTAGAGATGATTTTTCAAATGATCAAAAAAAAATGATCATGATGGATGCTAATGAAAATCCTTTTGAAAATCAGCTAAATAGATATCCTGATCCAATGCAGCTTAAACTAAAAAAAAGGATTGCAGAATCAAAAAAAGTTAATGTAGACCAGATTTATCTCGGAAATGGAAGTGATGATATTATTAATCAACTTATAATCGCTTTTTGCATACCAAGTGTTGATAGTATTTTAATCTGCCCTCCCACTTTCGGAATGTATGAGGTTCACGCAAATTTAAATTTAATTAAAAGTTTGAAAGTTCCACTTAACATGAAATTTGAATTAGATGAGAATAGTATTTTTTCATCTATCCAAAAAAACACAAAGATTTTATTTATCCCCAATCCAAATAATCCGACAGGGAATTCCTTTTCTAATCTAAAAATTCAAAGGATTATTGATAATTTTAATGGAATTGTTGCAATAGATGAGGCATATTCTGAATTTTATGAAGGAGATTCATTTGTGCCCATGATTTCTAAGCATAAAAATCTAGTGGTTGTGCAAACATTTTCTAAAGGTCAGGGTCTAGCAGGAGCAAGGCTAGGCATGTGTTTTGCCAATAAATATATTGTAGAAATTTTAAATAAAATTAAAGCCCCTTATAACATAAATTCATTAACCATAGATGCGGCTCTTAAAAAACTTGATGAACAAGGTATTGTTTATCAGCAGGTTAGTGAAATAATTCAAGAAAAACACCGTTTATTGAATGAAATTAAAAATGTAAAATTTATAAAGAAAATCTATAAATCCGATGCCAATTTCTTTATGATAAAGGTTGATAATGGGAACAAAAGATACAAACAATTATTAGAGTTAGGAATAGTTGTGAGAAACACTTCAAAATATTACAATTGTGAAAACACTTTGAGAATAACTGTTGGAAAAAAAGATGAAAACAATGCCTTAATATCAGTGCTTTCTAAAATGGATCTTAAATGAAAAAAATACTTTTTATTGATAGAGATGGGACACTAATTAATGAGCCAAAAGATTTTCAAGTTGATTCATTTGAAAAACTTAGTTTTAAAAAAAGTGTTTTAAAATATTTGTCAAAAATTTCAGAAGAGTTTGATTTTGACTTAGTTATGGTTACAAATCAAGATGGATTAGGAACAAAGTCTTTTCCTGAGAAAGAATTTTGGCCAGTACAAAATTTTATAATAAAGACACTTGAAAACGAGGGAATATATTTCAAGGAAATATTAATTGACAGGACCTTCCCTGATGAAAATGCAAATACAAGAAAGCCAAATACAGGTTTAATCGAAAAATATTTAGTAGATAAAAATATTAATATCAATGAATCATTTGTTATAGGCGACAGGATAACAGATTTAGAATTTGCACAAAATATTGGATGTAAAGGAATATTAATTAATGATTTAAAAACTACAGATCATTTAAAATCAGGCAGCAACATAGATGAAAATTCAATGATTTCTTTTCAAGACTGGAAAAGTATTTATAATTTTTTAAAATTAGAGTTTCGAACTATCAGTTTTACAAGAAAAACTAACGAAACAAACATTAAAATTTCATTGAATCTTGATGGAACAGGGAATAGTTCAATTGATACTGGAATAAAGTTTTTTGATCATATGCTTGACCAATTGTGTAAACATTCTGGAATTGATATTAACTTGTCAGTTAAAGGTGATTTAGATGTTGATGAGCACCACACAATTGAAGATACAGCAATAGCACTAGGCAAAGGATTTAAGAAGGTTTTAAAAGATAAAATGGGTATTGAAAGATATGGTTTTTGTTTACCAATGGATGATTCTTTAGCTACTGTTAGCCTAGATTTTGGAGGAAGAAGTTGGTTAGTTTGGGATGTTTCTTTTAAGAGAGAGATGATAGGTAAAATGCCAACGGAAATGTTTATTCATTTTTTTAAATCTTTTTCGGATGAATCAAAATCAAATTTGAATATCAAGGCGGTCGGAGATAATGAGCATCATAAAATTGAGTCAATTTTTAAGGCTTTTGCAAAGGCCATTAAAATGGCTGTAAAACGGGATCCTGATAAAATGGTTTTGCCAACTACAAAAGGTATATTATAATGAAGGTGTCTATCGTTGATTATGGAGCAGGTAATGTTCAGAGTCTTGATTTTGCTTTAAACAGGCTAGGCGTGAGGGGAATTTTGACTGCGGAAAAAGAAATAATTATGAATAGTGATAAGGTAATATTTCCAGGAGTAGGGGAGGCTTCAACAGCAATGGAAAAACTAAAATCAACTGGATTAGATAAAGTTATTCCAAATTTGAAACAACCTTTTTTAGGAATATGCTTAGGCATGCAACTTCTTTGTAATACTTCGGAAGAGGGAAATACTCAGGGACTTAATATTTTTTCATGTGATGTAAGAAAATTTACGAATAAACTTAAAGTACCGCAAATGGGTTGGAATATCATAAAAAACTTAAAAGGTCCTTTGTATGAAAAAATTGAAAATTCATATGTGTATCTTGTACACAGTTATTATGTGCCTGTTATCAAATCTACTATCTCAGTTACCGACTATGGTTTAGAATATAGTTCTGCAATACAAAAAGATAATTTCTTTGGAGTACAATTTCATCCTGAAAAAAGTAGTAAGGTGGGAAGTAGTATTTTAAAAAATTTTTTAAACCTATGAAAATTATCCCCGCAATTGATATTCTAGACGGAAAATGTGTTCGTTTAAGTAAAGGTAATTATGATACATCAAAAACTTACAACAAAAACCCTGTAGATGTTGCATTAGAGTTTAAAGACAATGGAGTTGAACACCTTCACATTGTAGATTTAGACGGCGCTAGATCAAATAAAATTCAAAATTTTAAAATCATTGAGAAAATTGTTAGAAAAACAAATCTTGACATTCAGTTTGGGGGTGGAATAAAGTCGGATTATCAGATAAAAATTGCCTTTGATTCGGGGGTAAATAAAGTAATTGCAGGAAGCGTTGCAGTAAAAAAACCCAAAAAATTTATCAAATGGATTGAATATTATGGCTTTGAGAAAATAATTTTGGGAGTGGATTACCTCAAACTCAAAGTGCATACGAATGGTTGGCTGAATGAAGAAAATATCTCACCTATGACTTTAATTAAATCTTTTCTTAAATACAATCTCAAATATGTTATTTGCACTGATATTGAAAAGGACGGGATGCTCTCTGGTCCATCCTTTACTATGTATGAGAATATTTTGTCAAACATGAAAATTAAATTGATTTCTTCGGGAGGTATAAAAGGAATTGATGACCTTGAAAAGTTGTTAAAAATTGGATGCAACGGAGCTATTGTTGGTAAAGCTATTTATGAAAACTTAATTTCCATGGATGATATTAAAAAATTTAATTTAAAATGGAATTGAATGAAGAGATGATTATTGAAATTAAAAAAAATTCTATTTATCGCATAGAAGAAAATTTAAGAATGATTCTTATTTGTTTTGATAAAATAACTGAGATAGATCTTTGGAACAAACCATCAAAAAAAGGGGTTGCCTTTGGGAATCAAATTATTCATATTGTTGGAAATATGACTCAGTATCTGATATCTGCGCTGGGAGAAAAGAAAGTTAATAGAGAAAGGGATAAAGAATTTATAATAGATAAAAGTATGTCTAAAAAGTCTCTCAAAAACATGTTATCTCTTACAATTAAGGAATCAAAAAAAACAATTAATAAGTTGTCGGTGGAAAACCTTTTAAAAACAAGGAAAGTTCAAGTATATACACTTTCTGGAATCGGATGTTTAATACATGCTGTTGAACATTTTTCATATCATACTGGGCAAATTGCACTTTTGACGAAAAATATAACAAATAATGACTTGGGCTTCTATAATGGAATTGATTTAAATTAATTTTATGTTAGCAAAAAGAATCATACCCTGTTTAGACATAAAAGACGGTAGGACTGTAAAAGGTGTTAACTTTTTCAATCTAAAAGATGCTGGTGATCCAATTGAACTAGCGGTAAATTATTCACAAAACAATGCTGATGAACTTGTCTTTTTAGATATTTCAGCTACTGAACAAGAAAGAAAAACTTTGCATGATCTTGTCTATGAGATTGCTAAATCGATTGATATTCCTTTTACAGTGGGTGGGGGAATTAAATCCATTAGAGATGTAGAAAAATTACTAAAAAATGGAGCAGATAAAATATCAATTAATTCATCTGCTGTTAAAAATCCTAATTTGATTAATGAATTATCCAAACAGTTTGGAAATCAATGTATAGTTGTTGCCGTTGATGCAAAATTAATTGAAAATGAGTGGAAAATTCATTTGGTTGGTGGAAAGGTACCTACCGAACTAAACCTTTTTGAATGGGTTTCAGAGGCAGAGGATAGAGGGGCGGGTGAAATTTTGTTTACCTCTATGGATCATGATGGGACAAAATCAGGTTTCGCAATTAATGCATTAAACAAAATTAGTTCATCAATTAATATACCTCTAATAGCCTCAGGTGGTGCTGGAGAAATTAAACATTTTATTGATGTTTTTAATGACGCAAATGTAGATGCGGCATTAGCTGCAAGTGTTTTTCACTATGGATATATTTCAATTAATAAATTGAAAAAAAAATTAACTAAAAATGGAATTATTGTTAGATAAAATTTAAAAAATGATTGATACGGAATTTTTAAAGGGTAAAAGTGAATTAATCCCAGCGATTATACAAGACAACGTTACAAAAAAGGTACTTATGCTAGGATATATGAATCACGACGCATTAAACAGAACGATTAAAACGAAAAAAGTTACTTTTTTTTCAAGATCAAGAAATTCAATTTGGATAAAAGGAGAAACAAGTGGAAATTTTCTGGATTTGGTAGATATAAGTCTGGATTGCGATAAAGATGCATTACTTGTTAAGGTGATCCCTCAAGGACCTGTTTGTCACGAAGGATCAGATACTTGTTGGTCCGAGCATAATAAATCTTCATATGGATTTTTATCAATTTTAGAAAATATCATTAAAGAAAGAAAATCATCAAAAAGTAATAAAAGCTATGTTTCAAAACTATTTAGTGGAGATCAGAACAGAATTATTCAGAAGGTTGGGGAGGAAGCAATTGAACTTCTTATAGAGTCTAAAGATAATAACAAACAGAAATTTATAGAAGAATCTGCTGATTTACTATTCCATTTTCTAATCCTACTAAATAAAAAAAATATAGAATTAGATGAAATTGTAAATGAACTACGATTAAGGAACAAAAAATGATTGACAGTAAGGTATTTAAATTTTTAAATGATATAAAGTCTAATAATAATAGGGAATGGTTTAATACGAACAAACTTTTATATAAAAGGAGTTTGGAACAAATTCAAAATTTTGCAATTGATCTTGTTGAATTAATGAATTCACATGATAAGATTGAGAATTATAAAATTTTTAGGATTTACAGAGATGTTAGATTCTCTAACAATAAAACTCCATATAAAAACAATTTTGGGATTAGTTTAGTAAGAGAGAAGCCTAAGTTAAGAGGAGGTTATTACTTTCATATAGAACCCAGTAACTCATTTAGTGCAGTAGGCTTCTGGCAACCAGAAAAAGATGATTTATTCAGAATAAGAAAAGAAATAGATTTAGATGGAAAAGAATTTAGTGATGTCATTTCAAGCAAATTAATAACAAAAAAATGGGGAAATTTGATTGGAGATTCTTTAAAATCAAATCCAAGAGGATTTTCCAAAGATCATAAGTATATATCACTTCTTAGAAGAAAGTCCTTTTTATTTAAAAAAAACTATACTGATGAAGAAGTTGTATCAAAAGACTTTATTGATAAACTAAATCAAGATTTTCTTGTCACAAGAATTTTTTTAGATTACATGTCAAATGTCTTGACAACTGATCTTAATGGTATTTCTTCAATAAAGTAATATAATTAATATTATGTCAAATAGGATATGTATATATTAATATTGACATAATACCACAACTCTATTTATTATCTTTATAAAAAAACACAGTTATGCTTAAAAAAGCTTTATTAATAATTTCAGCACTATTAATTATTATTGGATCATACCTATACTATTCTGTTTACATAAATCCAAAAAGTCCAAAAGATACTTTGAGTTATACAAAAAACGATTTAACCATTAATGTTGATTATAGTAGACCATATAAACGAGATAGATTAATTTTTGGAAATGAAAAAGATAACGCTCTTGTCCCCTTTGATCAGTATTGGAGACTTGGTGCAAACGCCGCCACAACATTTATGATTAGCAAAGATGTAGTTTTTGGAGGAAATAAATTATCTAAAGGGAAATATCGAATGTATGCTGTACCTGGTAATGATTCTTGGGTAATTGCTTTAAACTCTGAGTTTGATAAGTTTGGATATTATGAACCTGATTATGAAAAAGATATTTTAAGAGTAAATATTTCCTCAATCAAATTATTAAGTTCAATAGACCAAATGACCATAGATGTTGTTGAAGATGAGGACTTTGTTGGGTTAAGAATTAGATGGGACAAAACATCCGTCACTATTCCTATTGAATAATGCGCTTTTTTTCTATTAAGAATTTTTTCAAAATATTTCTTTTTGTTTCAATTCTTGGATCCTTATGTTATTTTATAATTGTAAGATTACACTATGCATATAATATTATCTCATTTGAGGACTATAACCCAAAATCGACACTTGTTGTTTCCTCCAATGAAATAAAAAGATCAAAATATCCCTTTATTGATATTCATAACCATCAGTTTGATATGCCAGTAAAAGACTTATCTGATTTAGTTTCTGAAATGGATAGTCTTAATATGGCTTTTATGGTTAACCTTAGTGGTTTTAGAGGTCAATATCTTAAGATGTGTTTGGATAATATAAAAAAAAATGCACCTGAGAGATTAGGTGTTTTTGTTAATTTAAATTGGGAAAATATTGATTCAGATACATTCCTTGAAAATAATATTAAAATTTTACGTGATGCCAAAAAAGATGGTGCTATTGGCTTAAAAGTATATAAGTCCCTCGGTCTTTCAGACAAAGATTCAAATGGTAATAGAATTGCTGTCAATGATCCAAGAATAGATCCAATTTGGGAAGAATGTGGAAAATTAGGTTTTCCTGTGTTAATACACTCTGCAGACCCTGCTTCGTTTTGGAAACGTAAAGACAAGAATAATGAGCGTTGGCTTGAATTAAAGCAAAAACCGAATCGTTATAGAAATCCTGATCTTTTCCCCTCTTTTGAATCGATTATAGCAGAGCAGCATAATGTTTTCGAAAAACATCCAAAGACTACATTTATAAACGCTCACCTTGGTTGGATGGGAAATGATTTAGATCGACTTTCTTCGCATTTAGATAAATATCCAAATGTTGTAACTGAAATTGGAGCAGTATTAGCTGAGTTAGGTAGACAGCCAAAAAGAGCAAGAAAATTTTTTATAGATCATCAAGACAAAATACTTTTCGGAAAAGATGCATATAACCTGCAAGAGTATTATACTTATTTTCGAGTATTGGAGACCGAAGATGAGTATTTTGATTATTATAGAAAAAGACACGCTTTTTGGAAAATGTATGGTCTAGGTCTACCAGATTCCATACTAAAAAAGGTGTATTATAAAAATGCTTTACGTATTTTACCAAGTGTAAATAAATCACTTTTTAAATCATGATAATAGTAAATACTCCAGAAATACCTAATAAAAAAATAAGAGAGGTTCACGGAATAGCTCGTGGTAGCACTGTAAGGGCAAGAAATGTTGGTCGTGATATTTTTGCTAGTTTAAAAAATATTGTTGGTGGAGAAATATCAGAATACACGCGTTTACAGGCAGAGTCAAGGGAACAGGCCTTACAAAGAATGGAAGATGATGCAAAAAAAATGGGTGCTAATGCTATTATTAATGTTCGATTAACAACCTCAATGGTGATGCAAGGTTGTTCTGAGATTTTAGCTTATGGAACTGCTGTAACCGTAGATTAAGTTGCCCAAACCTTTCCTCCGTATTTGTCAATATCAATACAACCTTCATATTTCCCAAGTATTTTATCGTAATTGGTTGCCATGGTTGCTCCCACTTCAGAATTAAAATAACCCAAAACTGTCATATTTTTCATTAAAATAAAAAATGCATTAAATTCATTATTTATTGCCATTTTTGATACAAATTCTATTTTTTCCTTATCATTCCTTCAACTATAGCGTCATATGATTGATCTTCTTTTTTTATATTGATACTCATATACTTTAAAAGGACTTACAATTTAAAAATAAATAATTCTGCAATAATTTTTTAGAGATATTTATAATTAAAATGTAATTTTCAATTATGAAAATTATTATCCTGCTTATTGGATTTATTGCTTTAATCTTTGTGGGTATTAGCCAATACGATAAAATCAAAAAAGAAAACTTTGAAAAACGAGATAACTAGTTTTTCTCGCAGTAAACAATATAATATCGATTATAAAAGTACCTCAAGAATGGTCTTATGCCAATTTTAAATGGATCAGGAGATGTCCAAAGTTGATAGTCCATAATTTTCCAGTTTGTCTGCTGTAGTAAAAAGTTGAACTGTTTTATTTCAAATTCATGATAATGCTTATCAAAATCATCTTTTTCGTTCCAATATGCACTCGCAAACCACAACTTGAGTGGTACAGAGGCTATTAATTTGTTTGATTTTATATTTTTTAAAATATTATATGGAGAAAGCATATGTTCAAAAATTTCAAAGGCAGTTATGCAGTCATATTTTTTGTTACAATATTTTAAATAATCATCATCTAAATTCTCACCCCCGGTATTTGTTATGTTATAACCAAGAGATGAAATTTTTCCAGAAAGTTCATTTTTAGAACCTAAATCAAGAATTAGATCATTTTTATTAAAATGTTTCTTTAAAAAAGAAATTGTTTTAAAGTGTCTCTTTTTATGTGTAAATGAGGTGCTCATTTTTTTTGTCTGTATGATCCCATAAAAACGTTCACTGAAGAATCTATTGGGTTACCCGTGGTTCTTCTAAAACTAACTATTTGTCCTGTGTGATATATAGCGTCAGCTATGGGGCCATTTAAAAGATTCCATATTGGAAAATTTTTAATTGTTCCTCCCCTATTAAACCTAATTTTCATTTGATCTAACTCCTCACCATTTAAGTTTGAAAAATTTTTACTTGCTTTTTCAAGAAATTGCAATGTTTCATTTCTTATGCTTTCATAATCACTTGGTATATCTATATCTGGTCTTTCATTTATTTTGGATAAAGTCGTATTGTATACTGTTTTAGAAAGAGTGAAAATGTGGACCATGGTTTCTTTTGTTGAATAAGCATCTTTTGATGGTCTATATATTAAATCTTTTTCTTTTAATTTTTCTGTTGCCCAGTAATACCTATATCCTAGCCCATTAATCATTCTAGAAATAATATTTCCATTATTTATTTCAGTTGGATACTCGGATATGTCTTTAAAATATTCGCTGGTTTGTGACATTATAGTTAAATGATATAATCCTAAAAGTATAAAAAAAACAGCTCTCATATAAGATTTAAAAATACTAATGAATATGTTAAATTAGCTATTAAATGAAAAATAAGTTAAATAGTCTTTCCGATTTGTCAACTATCAAATTTGATAATTTATCGCCTGACAAAGAGGATATTATTGATCCAATTGAAGAGGAGTTTGAAAAATTACATTTTGAATTACATTTTAGCAAAAAAGGAAGATCTGGTAAAATAGTTACTCTAGTTAAAGGAATAGGAATAGATATTGATAAAGATAAAGACACTTTGGAATATATTTCTAAAAAGCTAAAACGTAAACTGAGTGTTGGTGGAAGCATTAAAGATGGGGAAATAATTATTCAGGGAAATAACAGGGATAAAATAGAAGAGATTTTGTTGAAAATGGGTCACTCCGTGAAAAAAATTGGAGGATAACCTATATTTGCTCACTTCATGGTGTTATGGTTAGTACAATAACAGTGAATTAGAAACAAAATCGGACCTTTAGGTCTTAAGAAATACCCTTCTTATAAAAATAAAAACTATTATTAAAACTGAGTACCCGATAAAAAAAGGAATAATAAAAGCTTGAAGTTTTAAAACAAGCATAAGAGCCATAATAAATAGTTGAAAACCAAGCCCGAAAATTGATACTAGCGTCATAAACCATTTCGGGAATGGTTTACTTTTTAAAGCATTTTGATCCATATAATAAATCGTCTTATCAAAAGGAATATAAAGTAAGTAGTAAATATTGTAAAAAATATTAACCGCTAATTGACTCTCTCCATTTAATGCCTTAGGTGTAGTATTTTCGAAAATTCGACTAGTTGAATCACCTTTTACTGAATTTCTTAAAATTACGTAGTAGTAATTGTAAAGCGTTCCTTGAAGTTGAATTGATAAAAAAGCAATTAACATATAAATAATTAAAATATCAGTTATGTACCAAAGGGACAGCAAAAAACAAAAATTTAGTATTAGATCTGATATTGAATCGTAATAACGGCCAACATAAGACGGTTTTTTTTTAAGACGTGCTAAATCACCATCTGCAGCATCTAAAATTGATTTTAAGAGTAACAAAAAAGCTGAGGTAATAAAATATCCTTTTAGCAATAACCCTATAGCTATAAATCCAGTAATTAGAAACATGGTAGTTACATGCACAGGCGTCAAAGGAGTATTTTGAAGCTTAGTGGCTATAAAGTGTCCAAGAGAACGACCGTAATCAGATAAATCTAAAAATTGATGCTTTTCAGGTAATTTTGACATCTTTTAAATATAGGGAGAGATTGTTTATGAAAAGTGATCTTTAGGGTTATTAAATTATTCTCACTTTTATAAAGATAATTAAAGATTTGAATTAGGAAAGAATTTTTAATTGAACATAAAAAAACCCTCCTTTTGGAGGGTATTTAATATCTTAATCGAAAAGAACATACCCAGGAGGTGTTGCACCTGCTAATCTTTGATTTGCAATAGCTTTTGATTTATGATGTGCTTGATGCTCATATACCTTAAAAATAGCTCTTGCTCTTGTCAGTTTATACTTTCCAAAATATTCAATCATCTCAGAGTTTTTTGATGTATCAAACTCACCTAAACTATTAATAACCCAATCATAGCATTCAGTAACTGCCTGAGACATCTCTGCCTTTGTTTTTACTGAATCCGCATTAAACTTAGGTGCCTCTACCCCTAGAGCATTAGACATCATACCATAGTTTCCACCTATCATATGTTTTATATCAAAAGCAAAACTTCTTACTTCTGGTGTCGCTTTGTAATCTAACTTATCTTCCGGCATAGCCTCTATAACTGCTAATGTGTGATTTTTTGATCTTTCCCAGTCAGTTATGTGATATTCAATTTGAGCCGCTTCTTGGGATTTAACATTTTTTTCATTAGCCCTTGGTGCTTCACAGGAATAAGCTGCCAATGAAACAACAAATAGTAAAATAATTTTTTTCATTTTTATGTGTTTTTACAATTTTAAATTTTTAATAATACAATGTAAAGTTAAAAATTACACTTCTACTATCTTAACTAAACAATTATTATTTTAAATTTGTCTATAACCATAAACTAGAATAAATCATGAAATTAAAAATCGCATTATTATTAACGTTATTTATATCGAATTTCTCTATATCACAAGTATTTTTCTTACACGGGGTGAAAATTTCTGATGAAAACAGAGAACTATTTGAAAAAATAGAAATTAAATATATGTCAAAAGTTGCTCAAGACGCTGTTGACAAGGATCTCATTAGAGGATGGGCTTTACTTAAACTTGAGGTTAATGAAGCAAGCCAACGCTACAACTATATATTTGTTAATGCATTTGAAAGTATAGAACAAATGAATAAAAACTTTAATTGGTGGGCAAATACTGAACAAGTGTTAGGAATCGAATCAGATGTTCTTTTTAGAGATTTTTTTGAAGACTCTGGTAGATACTACTATAAACAAGATATGGAAATAGCAACTAAAAGCCCATCTAAATACGTAGCATTTTACTTTGGACATGCAAAAGATGTAAATGCTTATCTGAATATGGATAAGGCCTGGATGGGATGGCACAAAAAAAATATGAATTCAACTAAATTAAATGGATGGGGAGTAGGAACTAAAATTTATCCAACCAGCAGGAATCAAACAACAAATGTAATGTCTTGGCACCTATTTAAAAACAGAGACGATGTAATGAATTATGTTACAGGGCAGGTCTTTTTGAAAAGTGCTAAATCATTTACCCCAATTCCAAAAGTAAACGATACACAAACTTTATCTAATGGATGGGAAAACATTGTTGTAGGAGAAATATTAAGTGCAACTACACCAAATTAGTTTCTAAAATTATAAAATAGTCCCCTTTTAAATGTAAGGGGATTATATAATTAAAATCTACCAGTCTATTTGCCTTATACCTTTCTTATTTAAGTATTTATTGCAGGTACTGAAGTGTTTATTTCCAAACCACCCTCCCCTATTTGCACTAAGAGGAGATGGATGTCCTGATTTTAAAATTAAATGCTTTTTTTCATCAATTAATTTTGCTTTCTCTTTAGCATATTTTCCCCAAAGAAGAAAAACAATATTATTTTTTTCTCTAGATATGGTATTTATAACAATATCTGTAAATTTTTGCCAACCAATGTTTTTATGACTTCCTGCTAGATTTGCTTTTACTGTTAATACAGAGTTTAGAAGAAAAATACCTTGTTTGGACCATCTTGTAAGGTCACCACTACTAGGATAAGGGATGTTAAGATCCTTTTCTATTTCCTTAAATATGTTTACAAGTGAAGGTGGATGTTGAATATTGTCTTTTACCGAAAAACATAGTCCATTTGCCTGTCCTATTCCATGGTAAGGGTCCTGCCCTATTATGACCACTTTTATTTTATCGAATGGACAGTCATCGAAAGCTTTAAAAATCAATTTACCTGGAGGGTAACATATATTATTTGAATATTCATGCTTAACATTATCAACAAGAGCATGAAAAAATGGATCTTCAAAAACTGATTTAAGCTGCTTTTCCCAACTCTTATGTATGCTTACCTTCATATTTTGAGTAATTTTGTCAACTAATTTATGAAATTTAAGTTTTGAATATTCCCAATAAAACAGCAGTAGATCTAGAATTTCAAACACTATTGGAACAGATTTCATCTTTCGCAATTACTTCAATCGGAAAAGAAGAAACACTTAATATATCACCAATTAATGAAAAAGACGAGATAGAGTACCAATTAGATCTTGTTTCGGAATATACCTCTTCATTTGATAATGAAAATAAGATTCCTAATCATTATTTCGATGAATTTTTAAAAGAAATTAGGCTTCTTAAAATAGAAAATAGTACAATAGAAATTGATGGGTTTAGAAAAATATCTAACACAAATTATACTGTAAATAAACTAATCAAGTTTTTTAAAAAATTTAAACGCTATTACCCTGCTCTTCATAGTATGTCTACCCATCTTGAATTTGACGAGAAGCCAAAAAAGAAAATTTCATCCGTAATAGATAATTACGGGAATATACATAACAATGCCTCTGATAAATTATTTTCAGTTCGCAAAGAAATTGGTATTGTAAAATCAAAGATTGGTAAAACATTTCAAGATGCACTCAAATATTACAACTCTACAGATTATTTAGATGACATTAAAGAAAGTTTTGTTGATAACCGTAGAGTACTGGCGGTAAAGTCATCTCATAGAAGAAAAGTAAATGGAACAATAATAGGAAGTTCAAAAACTGGGAGTATTGTTTATGTTGCTCCAGAGGAAACAATGAAATATTCTCTTGAATTAAATAATTTAGAATTCGAAGAAAGGGAAGAAATTAAGAGAATTTTAAAAGAATTAACAGATTTTTTTAGGCCCTATTGTGGTGTTTTTGAGGATTATGTAAAATATCTAACAAATTTGGATTCAGTTTTTTCAAGAGCAAAACATGCTTTTTCAATTAATGCAGTAAAACCAAATATTTCAGAAAACAGAGAAATTCAGCTTTATGGTGCATACCACCCACTTCTTTTAAAACATAATCAAGATAACGACTTAAGCACATTCCCACAAGATATTTTAATTAAGGATGAAATGAGAATTCTTGTAATATCGGGACCTAATGCTGGAGGGAAAAGTATTACTTTAAAAACGATGGGGCTTCTACAATTAATGTTTCAAAGTGGAATTTTAATTCCAACACACCCTAAATCCAAAATTTTTATTTTTGATAAAATTTTAACTGATATTGGAGATAACCAATCCATACAAAACCAACTGAGCACTTATTCCTATAGGCTGAAAAACATGAAATATTTTTTAGAAAATTGTGATAAAAACACTCTCTTTTTAATTGACGAGTTTGGTACTGGCTCAGATCCTGAACTTGGTGGCGCTTTAGCTGAAGTTTTTTTGAAAGAATTTTATGATTCAGGTGCATTTGGAATTATAACAACACATTACTCTAACTTAAAAGTAATGGCTAGCGAATTAGATTTTATGGATAATGCAAATATGCAATTTGATTCTGAAACATTTGAACCATTATTTAAGCTCATAACCGGCGAAGCTGGAAGCTCCTATACATTTGAAGTAGCTAGTAAAAACGGTATTGAAAATTTTTTAATAGATAAAGCCAAAGATAAGGTTGATTTAGACAAGGTTCGTTTTGAAGGAGTAATTTCTAAATTGCAAAAAGAAAGAATAAAAAACAATGATGAGTTGAGTGAGCTCAAGAAACTACAAATGGATGCAAGGGTTAAAAAGGATGAAAATGAAGTTTTAAATGAGAAACTAACCAATAAGCTTTCAAAATATAATCTTCTTTATGAACATGAAAAAAAAACAATAAATATTGGAAATAAATTCAATGATCTAGTAGAAAATTATAACAAACATGGAAAGAAAAGGAGACTAATTTCTGAAATGTTTAATATAATTGAAATTGAAAACAAGAAAAAGGAGAAGAAAAAATCTAGTGATAAAAATACAACTGCAAAAGAGATTTTGAAAATTAAAGATGAATCCAAAAAGGATATTTTAAAAATCAAAAAGAAAAAAAATTTAAAGAAAAAAGTTGAGATTAAATTTTCTGTTGGTGATACAGTAAAAATACCAACAGGGAAATCACAAGGTATAATTGATTCGATAAAAAAGAATAAAGCAATTGTAAATTATGGTAATTTTAAGACACAAATTAGTCTAACTGAAATTGAATTAGTAAAAGCTAAATGAAACCCTTAATAATATTTTTTGATGGACCTTGCGTATTTTGTAATTTTTGGATTCGCACTCTTTGCAGATGGGATAAAAGTGACAAATTGAGATTTTCATCTTTAGATAGTAATTTAGCTATAAATTTTGCTTCCAACAGGGATATAAACATTTCAAACAAGGATACTGTTATCGTATGGGATCAACTAGATGGGATCTACACAGAGTCGAGGGCTTTTTTTAAAATAATAAAAACACTTGGCGGGTTATTTAATCTAATTTTAATTTTTTCAATTATACCTAAGTTTTTAACAGACGGAATTTATAGGTTTATAGCTAGGAATCGATATAAATGGTTTGGAAATTACGAAACCTGCCCTACCCCGAGTCCATCTTTTAAGCACAAATATTTAGATTGATTGATAACTACTTGTTGCCTAATGATTTATTAACTATGGAAGAAACTGCTGCATCCCCTGTTACATTAACTATAGTTCTGCACATATCAAGTGGTCGATCTACCGCAAATATCAATGCAAGTCCTGCTTCAGGAATACCAGCTTGAGCCAATACAATTACGAGCATTACAATACCTGCACTAGGAACTGCAGCCGTTCCAATTGAAGCTAAAGTTGCCGTTAAAATTATTCCCAGTTGAGACGATAAATCTAAATCTAATCCAAATGCTTGAGCAATAAATACTGCCGCCACTCCTTGGTAAAGACTTGTACCATCCATGTTTATCGTCGCTCCAATGGGTAGAACAAAGCTGCTTACCTCTTTGTTAATACCAAGGTTTTTTTCAACGCATTCCATAGTAACGGGAAGAGTTGCCGCGCTTGAACTTGTAGAAAACGCAAGAAGTTGAGCTGGTGCAATACCCTTAAAAAACTCACCTGGACGTTTACCAGTAAGTAATTTCACAATTATTGCATAAACTAAAATCATCATTGCTAAACCCACTAATAGAGTAACTGAATAAAGACCAAGTGCCGCAAATAATTCTAAACTTGGAGCTTCTACTACAAGCGTAGCAAGTAATGCAAATACGCCATAGGGCGATGAGAGCATAATAAGATCAATTAGTTTTAAGATAATAGTATTTAACGAGTCAATAAATTCTTTTACTGGATGAACTTTTTTCTCAGGTAGCAAAATCATTGCAATTCCAAAGAATAGTGCAAAGAAAATTACTTGCAGCATGTTTTTGTTGCTAGTAAAAGATTTAAAAATGTTTTCTGGTACAATATCTTCCAGTGCTTGAAGTGGACCAGCAGATTTTTGTTTGTTTGCAGCTTCTCTCTTTTCTTCGGTACTACTAGAATACGCTTCTATTAATTCTAGTCTTGTTTCATTAGAGATTGAATTTCCAGGTTTAATTAAATTTACTAGCACAAGCCCAATAATTACAGCTATTACAGTCGTAAACATGTATGTTATTATAGTTCTACCACCCATTTTTGAAAGCTTAGATATATCTTTCAAATCGGAAACACCTTTAATTAGAGAGGCTAAAATTAAAGGGATGGCAATTAACTTTAATAAATTTATGAATATTGTTCCGAAGGGTTTTATGTAATTACTTATAAAAATTTTTCCAGGAGGAAAAAAACTCAATCCTAAACCAAAAAAAATTCCTAGAAACATTCCTAATATTATTTTCCAATGTAATGGTAGATTTTTCATGCAAATTATTTTTTATTAGTTCTTTTAATTAAAACATGGTCAGCAATAACTAGAGCTGTCATTGATTCAACAATAGGAACAGCTCTTGGTAAAACACAAGGGTCGTGTCTACCTTTGGCTTCTAAAATAATCTCATTCCCGTCTTTATTTATCGATTTTTGTTTTTTCATAACAGTTGCTACGGGTTTAAAAGCAACATTAAAGTATATATCCATCCCGTTAGATATCCCTCCTTGTATTCCTCCTGAGTAGTTTGTTGAGGTTGAACCATCTTTTTGAAAAATATCATTGTGTTCACTACCTTTAAATTTGGATGATTCAAATCCACTACCATACTCAAAACCTTTTACAGCATTTATTGAAAGCATTGCACCTCCTAGCTGAGCGTGTAATTTGTCAAAAACAGGTTCCCCTAGGCCTGTAGGTACATTTTTAACTACACAAGTAATTATTCCTCCAACTGTATCCCCTTCCTTTCGAATTGATTTAATAAGCTCTTCCATTTTTTTAGCTGTGGCTAAATCAGGACATCTTACCGTATTATTTTCTGTTTTACTTAGATCTAGCTCAGAATAATGTTTTTCAACTTTAACATCACCAACTCTTGAAACATATGCTTGGACTACTATATCTTTTAAAAATTGTTTTGCTATGGAACCTCCAACAACTCTAATTGCTGTCTCTCTAGCAGAACTTCTACCACCACCCCTGTAGTCCCTAAATCCGTATTTTACATCATAAACAAAATCCGCATGGGAAGGTCTATATGAATCTTTTATGTGATTATAATCTTTGGTTTTTTGATCTTTATTTTTAATTATAAAGCCAATTGGTGTTCCAGTTGATTTCCCTTCAAAAATACCAGAGAAAATCTCAACTATATCATTTTCTTTTCTTTGAGAAACTATTTTTGACTGCCCAGGCTTTCTCCTATCAAGATCCTGTTGTATTATTTTTTGATCTATTTTCACACCCGCAGGACATCCATCAATTATTCCACCAATTGCTAGGCCATGAGATTCTCCAAATGTTGTAAGAGAAAAAAGATTACCAAATTTATTTCCAGCCACCGTTATAATTTTATGCAAATATAAGGTTTATTGATAGGTTATAAATATCTGATGAATAACTTGTAATTTTAATTAAATAAGTTTCACTAATTTTAAAGTAAAATTTCCTTTGAGAATTATAATTACATTTTTTTTATTTTTTTTATTTAGTTGTGATGAAAACAATAACGCCTTTAAGTTAAATGGCACATCAGATCTAGATGATGGAGTAATTATTTATAGAATTGTACCTAATTCTGTAAATCAGCCTATAAAAATGGATTCAGCAATAGTTCGTAAAGGTAGATTTAATTTTTCCTCAGAGGTTAATGAGATTGACGTGAATTTTTTAGCAATAAAAGGTAAGGATCTTAATATTCCATTTGTACTTGAATTTGGTAAAGTAGATGTAAATCTATACAAAGACAGTTTAGATTTATCCTGGATTAAAGGAACTAAATCAAATGATGATTTAAATCTTTATAGAGTTAAAACAAAATCGATTATTAATAAATTAAATAAAATTGTGAATGAAATACAAATTGCGAACTCTCTTGGAGACAATTTATTGGTTGAAGACCTCCAAAATCAATACAGATCAACTCAAACTGAATTATTGAATTTTGAATCAGAATTAGCCAAAAGAGCAAAAGGTTCATATTTATCTGTACTTATGCTTGAAAAACTTATTAATGAAAAAACAATCGACATTAAGTCTGCTAAAGAAATAGTAGCTGCCTATAATCCAGATTTTTTAAATAGTCGAGTCGGAAAAATTTTGGTCGAAAAAGTTAATGCCCCGTTAGAGCCAACGTCAATAGGTGAAATTGCTCCCAATTTTGAAGGACCTTCTCCTTCAGGAGAAGTACTTAATTTGTCGAATTTGAAAGGTAAGGTTACTATAATTGAATTTTGGGCCTCTTGGTGTAGACCATGTAGAGTTGAAAATCCGAATCTAGTAAGACTTTACAAGGAAATGCATCCTAAGGGATTGGAAATAGTTGGCGTATCTTTAGATAGAAATAGGTCTAGTTGGTTGAGAGCAATTGAAGACGATGGCCTTATGTGGAGTCATGTTTCGAATCTTAAATTTTGGCAAGATCCAATTGCAAAATTATATAATATAAGGGCTATACCAGCCTCATTTATCATAGACAAAGAAGGTCGTATAATTGATAAGAATCTTCGTGGTGCACAGTTGGCTTCAAAAATAAATGAGATTTTAAACAATTAATTTTTTTTAATGCTAAAAAAACCAATCACAGTTATTGCAACCATAACTATTAAAAGATAAAATGACTCTGTAATGACGTTGGGTTTGAAAAGACTAGTTATTATTAGACCTGATAAAGCGCCTCCAACATGTGCTTCATGTCCAATTCCATCGTTTAATTTTTTAACCCCATAAAGACTGTAAAGTAAATATCCTATCGCAAATAAATATGCTGGCATAGGAATAGGAAAAAATAAAAATGCCAACTTCATACCCGGATAAAGTAAAATAGAACTATAAACTACTCCAATTACAGCTCCACTGGCTCCAACGGCAGAATAAAAACTATTTTTTTTATTAAAATACACAGAAAGCCAACCACTGAAAATAAGACTAGAGAAATAAAGTAAAACAAAATTAATTTCTCCTAAACTCATGATTACAGTATCTCCAAAAATGAATAATGTAAAGCAGTTAAATAAGAGATGTTGTATGTCTCCATGAAGAAAACCAGATGATAGTAATCTATAATATTCTCCTGAATTAACTTTTCCAACATTCAATTTAAACTTTTCGAAAATTGAATAGTTTTTTAGTGCATTAAGGCTTATTAAAACTATTGTCAATATTAAACTAAATAAAAGATTTGATATGCCTAACATGATGGTAGTATATTCCAAATATAACTATATTTGAAAAAATTTTAAGGCTTGCATTTATTTGTATTTTTATTAACATATCCACTTCTCCTTTTTTTGTCCTATCTTCCCCACTCTGTATTATATCTATTATCAGATTTATTATCTTTTTTTCTTTACAGGGTTGTAAAATTTAGACTTAAAATTGTTAGAAAAAATTTGAACTTAAGTTTTCCAAAAAAGTCAATTAGTGAAATAAAAAAGATAGAAAGAAAATTTTATATTCATTTTTCAGATTTGATGGTAGAGATGATTAAAAACTTTTCAATATCAAAAAATGAAATGCTTAAAAGGTATAATTTTAAAAATATTGAGTTAATAAATAATGAAGAAAAAAAAAGAAAAAGTACCATACTATTGCTTGGTCATTTTTCAAATTGGGAGGGTATGCTTACAATAGGGAGTCATTTGATAGGAAATGCATACGGAATATATACTCCTCTTACAAATAAATACTTTGAAAAAAAAATGACAATTTCTAGAGAGAAATATGGATCATTTTTATTGTCTAGGTATAAAACTTTTGAGTTTATTGAATCAATGAAAAGTTCAAATGATTATGGTTTACTTGGTTTTATTGGTGACCAATCCCCAAAAAAAGATTCAAAATCATATGTGAGAACTTTTATGGGAACTAAGGTTCCTGTTTTCACAGGTGCTGAGAGAATTGCAAAAAATTATAATTTTCCAATATTCTATTGTCAAATAAATAGGGTAAAAAGAGGTTTTTACGAAGCAGAAATATCCGTTTTAGCAATGAAGCCATTGGAATACAAGGAAAATGAAATAACCAATTTATTTTTTAATAAATTAGAAAGACAAATAGTAAAAAACCCTTCTGAATACCTTTGGACTCATAACAGATTTAAACATATGGTTGATTAAAATCTATTATAAATTTTCTATGAGATCTATAACTTTATCAGCAATTTGATTTGCTTTTAAAATATTGTCAGACTCTGAATAAATTCGAATTATTTCCTCTGTGTTAGATTTTCTAAGATGAACCCAAGATGTATCCTTAAAATTTATTTTTAAACCATCTATTTCGATAATTTCACAATCTGAAAACTTTATTTTTAAATTATTAAAAATCTTTTCAAAAGAAACATCATTAATATCAATTTTCTTTTTTGCCATATAATATGATGGATATTGTTTCCTAAGACTTGACACAGAAATACTTTTTTCAACAAGGTGAGATAAAAAAAGAGCGATACCTATTAAGGCGTCTCTTCCATAATGTATGGATGGTAAAATTACACCTCCATTACCTTCTCCACCAATCACAGCATTTTTGCTCTTCATCATTTCAACAACATTTACCTCCCCTACTGCAGAATAAAAATAATTACATCCTTTAAATTCAGTTAATTCCCTTAAGACTTTAGTAGAAGAAAGATTTGAGACCGTTGGCCCAGATTTTTTATTAAGAACATAATCAGCACAGGCTACTAAAGTATATTCCTCTCCAAAATATGTGCCTTTCTCGTCTATGAAAGCCAATCGATCTACATCAGGATCAACAGCTATACCAAGATTTGCATTATTTTTAACTACTGTCTTTGACAGTTCAACAAGATTTTTCTCGAGGGGCTCTGGATCATGAATAAAATTTCCGTCTGGTTCGCAATTCAATTTTACAACTTCTACATCTAACTTATCCAATAAATGAGGAACTGCAATACCTCCAGTGGAATTTATACCGTCCACTACAACCTTAAGTTTTGCACTTTTAATTTTATTTATGTTTACTAAGTTGTTGCATAAAATTAATTCTATATGTCGCTCAATTGAATTCGAATTAGTAATAATTTTTCCAGTTGATTTTGCATCTTCATAACTAAATGATTTTTTTTCCATAATGGAATTAATATTATCAAAATCGTCTTTTGATATAAATTCTCCTTTTGAATTAAATAATTTTAGGGCATTCCATTCAATTCCGTTGTGACTTGCGCTTATCATTATTCCACCATTTAGTCCTTCTAGATCAATAAATACCTCAACACTAGGTGTAGTAGAATATCCTAAATCAATTATATTTACCCCCATATTGCAAGCAACTTCACAAACGATACCACAGATTTTTTTTCCAGAAAATCTTCCATCTCTTCCAACTGCAATTGAAATGGGTTTATTGTCATTAATGTTTTTTAGATACTGTATAAATGAGGAGGTGAAGTTTTTAATTACACCAGGATTCAAACTAGAGTTTTTATCTCCTTCTAAGGTTCCTCTTATTCCAGAAATAGATTTAATTAAGGGCATATAAATATTTATCAAATATACATTTGATTTTAAAAAAAATAAACAAGCAAGTAATTCTAATTTAAAATTAGATACAAATTATGTATATTGCAAGATTGAGTTTTTTATAAATACTTTGCAAGAATTTTATTAATGATTGAAATTAAAATCAAGACCAAATTAATCCTCTTTAATTTTTTTATTCTATTTATTACTGGTTGTGAAAGTTTAAAAAAAACACCTATCCAGGGAGCAGTTGTTTCCGCTAGAGAAGAAGCCTCAAAAATTGGAGTTGAAGTTTTAAAAAAAGGCGGAAATGCATTTGATGCTATGGTAGCGACAAGTTTTGCTTTAACAGTAGTTTTCCCAAACGCTGGAAATATTACAGGTGGCGGATTCATGGTTTATAGAACATCTAATGGAGAAATCGGGAGTCTTGACTATAGAGAGACGGCTCCTTTGAGTTCTAGCGAAGATATGTATTTGGATATAAATGGTAAGGTTGTCGGTGATTTGAGTAGAACTGGTGGCTTAGCCGTTGGAGTTCCTGGATCTGTAGCTGGAATTCTAGAAGTTCACAAAAAAATGGGAAGTTTGCCACTAGCTGATTTGATTCAACCATCTATTGAATTAGCTGAAAATGGTTTTATAGTTACAGAAAAACAATCCAAAAGTCTGAACAGTAAAAGAGACGAGTTTAAAAAAGTTAATGGCGATAGCACTTTTTATGGAAAAAGTTTCAAAAAAGGTGATTTAATCAAAAACCCTAATCTTGCAAAAGCATTAAATGAAATTTTAAGATATGGAAGTAAGGGTTTTTATGAAGGTTGGGTTGCGGAATCCATGGTAGAAAAAGTAAATAAAACTGGTGGTAAAATGTCATTGAAAGACCTTAAATCCTATAAACCAAAATGGAGAAAACCAATTGTATTTGATTATAAAGACCTAAAGATTATTTCAATGGGTCCTCCTTCAAGTGGTGGAATTTGCCTTGCTCAAATGATGAAAATGATTGAGCCATTTAACATAGGTCAGTTTAAATACAAATCACACAAAGCTTTGCACTTAATGATCGAAGCCGAAAGGAGATCATATGCAGACAGAAGTTACTTTTTGGGTGACCCAGATTTTGTGTCAGTACCTAAATATCATTTGATATCCTCAGACTATCTGAATGAAAGAATGTTAAATTATAACCCAACTTTTGCATCTGAGTCGTCTAATATTTCCCATGGTGATATTGTTGTAATAGAAAGTGATGAAACTACTCATTTTTCGATACTAGACTCTTTTGGGAATGCAGTTTCTGTAACGACTACTTTAAATGGCTCTTACGGTTCAAAGGTTTTTGTTGACGAAATTGGTGTTTTTATGAATAACGAAATGGACGATTTTAGCAGTAAACCAGGATCTCCAAATATGTTTGGATTGATTGGAGGGAAATCCAACTCAATTGAACCTAAAAAAAGAATGCTTAGTTCAATGACTCCTACCATAGTAGAAAAAAATGATAAATTATTTTTAATACTTGGTACACCTGGTGGTTCAACAATTATAACATCCGTCTTTCAAACTATTCTAAATGCTTATGAGTATGAAATGGGTATTCAAGAGTCAATAGATTCTCCTAGATTTCATCACCAATGGGTACCAGATTCAATAAGATTTGAACCGAACTTTAAAAATATTAGTGAATTAAAAAAATTAGAATTAATAGGCCATCATTTTGATTTACAAAAATCAAAAATAATTGGCCGAGTTGATGCCATAATGGTTGATAAAAACGGTAACATTTCCGTAGGTGCGGATAAAAGAGGAGATGATTTTGCCGAAACTTATTAGTTTATTTAAAACTAAATTGAATGCCGTCTGAAGACTTTATACATATAAAAGGAGCTAGAGTACATAACTTAAAAAATATTTCTCTAAAGATTCCAAGAAACAAACTCACTGTTATAACTGGTCTTTCAGGAAGTGGAAAATCTTCCTTGGCTTTTGATACTATTCATGCCGAAGGCCAAAGAAGGTATATGGAAACATTCTCTGCCTATGCTAGGCAATTTATGGGAAATTTTGAGCGCCCAGATGTAGATAAAATTGACGGACTTTCTCCTGTCATAGCAATTGAGCAAAAAACAACTTCAAAGAATCCTCGTTCCACGGTTGGCACCATAACGGAGATATATGACTTTTTGAGATTGTTGTTTTCTAGAATTGGAATTGCACATAGTTACAATACAAAAAAGAAAATGGTGAGTTATTCACATGACAAAATATCAAGTCTAATTAGTGAATCTTTCAATCAAAGCGACATAATAATTCTAGCTCCATTAATTAAAGCTAGAAAAGGTCACTATAGAGAACTTTTCCAAAATTTAATTCACCAAGGATTTTTAAAAGTAAGAGTTGATGGTCAAATAATAAACTTAACAAGTGGAATGAAACTTGACAGGTACAAGATTCATGATATTGAATTGGTAATTGATCGTTTTAAATTAACCGATAAAGATGAAAAAGCTAAAAGACTTAATGAATCACTAAAAACAGCTATGTACTATGGAGAAGAAACTGTAATTATATTGAGTGAAAAAGAGAAAAAATTAAAATATTATAGTAAAAAATTAATGTGTCCAGAAACTGGAATATCATATCCACTTCCAGAACCAAATTCTTTTTCTTTTAATTCTCCCAAAGGTATGTGTACTGAATGTAAAGGACTTGGATATAAACTTGAAATTCATAAAGAAAAGGTTATACCTGATCCCTTAAATTCAATAGCTAGCGGAGGAATTATACCACTAGGTAAAAAGAAAGATTCTTGGATATTTAAACAAATTGAAAGTATCTCAAAAAAATACAGTTTTTCGTTGAAAGATCAAATCAAGGATATACCTTCTGACGCGATGGAAATAATCTTGAAAGGTGGCAAAGAATCATTTAAAGTTGAATCCAAATCTCTAGGTATAACAAGAAACTATTTAATTGATTTTGAAGGGATTGAAAATTTTATTTTAAATCAATATAACCAAAACGACTCCTCAAAAATTAAAAGATGGGCGAAAAGCTTTATGAATGAAAACTCTTGCTCATGCTGTAATGGTTCACGTGTCAATAAAATAGCAAATAATTTTTTAATTGATCATAAATCCATTTTTGACGTATCAAGTTTAGAGTTAAGTGAACTATCTGTTTGGTTAGAAAACTTGAAAAGTATTTTAAATGAAATAGAAATTAAAATAGCTTCCGAGTTGATAAAGGAATTAAAAAATAGAGTTGATTTTCTTTTAGATGTTGGTTTAGATTACCTTTCTGTAAGCAGATCATCAAAATCATTATCTGGTGGTGAGTCTCAAAGAATTAGACTCGCAACTCAAATTGGTTCAAAGCTAGTTGGTGTATTATATATACTCGATGAGCCGAGTATAGGTTTACATCAAAAGGATAATAGTATGCTGATAGAATCTTTGATCAAATTAAAAGACCTTGGAAATACTGTTATAGTAGTTGAACATGACAAAGAGATGATTGAAAGCGCAGATTACATAATAGATCTAGGACCTTTAGCTGGTGTCAATGGGGGTGAAATTGTGGCTCAGGGTAATTTAAAAGAGATAACAACTAAAAATACTTTAACATCCAAATATTTAAACAAAAGACTAAATATTGAAGTCCCAAAACAAAGACGTTCTGGTTCAGGTAAAAAAATAACTTTAAAAAATTGTGTAGGGAACAATTTAAAGGGAATTGATCTTAATATTCCACTCTCAGTAATGGTTGGAATTACTGGGGTATCTGGAAGTGGAAAGTCAAGTTTAATTAATGAAACTCTATATCCGATTTTAAATAAATATTATTTTAATTCTATTCAAGTTCCTCTTCCCTACTCAAAAATTGAAGGCTTAAAATATATTGATAAAGTGATTGATATTAATCAAGATCCAATTGGTAGAACTCCGAGAAGTAATCCTGCAACCTACACCGGTGTTTATAGTGAAATACGACTCTTGTTTTCCAAAACCCAAGAATCGTTAATGAGAGGTTATCCACCGGGTAGATTTAGTTTTAACGTAGTTGGGGGTAGATGTGAAAATTGTGCTGGTGGTGGAACCAAAATAATAGAAATGAATTTTTTACCGGATGTCCATGTTAACTGTGAGAGTTGTTTGGGAAAAAGGTTCAATAGAGAAACATTAGAAATTAAGTTTAAAGGAAAATCAATTTCGGATATTTTATCAATGACAATTAGTGAGGGTTGTGATTTTTTTAAAAATGTTCCTAAAATTTATACCAAATTAAAAACCATTAAACAAGTTGGTCTTGGATACATCAAGATTGGGCAATCATCAACAACTCTCTCGGGGGGTGAAGCCCAAAGGGTAAAACTGGCTACTGAGTTATCTAAAAGGGATACCGGTAGCACATTGTACATTTTGGATGAGCCAACCACAGGTCTTCATTTTGAAGATATAAGAATTTTGTTAGATGTTTTGAATAAATTGGTAGAGAAAGGTAACACAGTTATAATAATCGAGCACAACTTAGATGTTATAAAACAAGTTGACTATTTAATTGATTTAGGCCCAGGAGGAGGACGAAATGGAGGAAAAATTATAGCAGAAGGTACGCCTGAAGAAATTGTTAAAAATGAGAAAAGTTTGACTGGAAAGTTTTTGAAAAAGGAACTTAAAGTATTGTCTATCAGACACGATAAAACTGCTTAAAATTAATTTAATTTATATGATTGTTGAAAATAAGTTTAATTTAAAAATATTAATATTTGTTTTCAGTATTTTTATTACAAAACTTTCCTTTTCCCAAGATTCTACTGGTTATTCAATTAATGCATCTCTCCTTACCGAGACTGATCAATTGGTAATTAAACAAAAAATCAGCTTCACAAATCAAAATGATTTATTAAATAAAATTTACCTTAATGATTGGGCGAATTCTTATAGTTCTACTAAAAGCCCTCTAGCAGATCGTTTAGTTGAAGAATATACTAGAAGTTTTTATTTATCTTCAAAGTCAAAAAGAGGATATACTTTGATTTCAAATATTTATGTTAATGGGATTAAAGTAAATTGGAAAAGAAATCAAAATAATCTTGACATTATTGAAATAATCTTAGAAAACCCTATTAAAAAAGGAATTGTAAATATTGACTTATCATATGTAATAAAACTTCCTTCTTCAAAATATACTGGTTATGGAAAAATAAAAAAAGATCAATTTTTTTTAGAAAACTTTTTTATAACCCTCTCTAATTTTGATGGCCTAAAGCAAATATTTTACAGCAATTTAGACCTAGAAGAAGTTCCAATTAATTCATCAAAATTTAGGATTGAACTGAAAATAGATAAAGACCTAAATGTGTATTCGTCTCTTGATTTAATTGATTTTAGTAGAGAAAACGGTGAGTTAATATATTTATTTGAATCTAATAAAATTAAGCAAGTGATTTTTTTAATTGGAAAAAACGATTTTAATATCAAAGAATTTAAATTAGATGAGATGGTAATAAATATCAATATAAACTCAAAGGATTATGAATTAGAGTCTCAAAAGTCTAGTATGGAAAAAATATTTCAATTTATAAAATCAATTGATGCCATAAATCAACCATCCAAAATTCTTATTACAGAGGAGAAGTATTCTAAAAGGCCATTTTATGGATTGTCGATAATGCCAACTTTTCTAAATTCATTTAGTAGAAGCTTTGAATTTGAGATTAAGGCTTTAAGTGTTTATTTACAACTTTTAATTAAAGAAAATTTTAATCTTGATTCACGAAAAGATTATTGGTTTGAATCTGGATTATACTATTATTTAATGTTGAAATATTTGAAAAACAAATATCCAGATAAATTAATATTGGATGAAATTTTAAAACAACCCATTCTCCGCTTCTTACTGAGAGGTTATAAATTATCAACACTTGCTTCTAACGATTTATTTTTACATTTTCATGAATTTATGATAAGGAGAAATTTGCATCAAGAGATAATTCTTCCCAAAAATGAACTTACCCGTTATAATGAACAAATTGGCAATCCAAGTCAAAGTGCTCTGTTATTTAATTATTTAATTAATTCTTTAAAATTAGAGATGAATCAATTTTTACAAATTATTAAAAAAGAAAATCTTACTGGTGAGAAATTGGTTCGAAAATTTCAGACTTATTTCAACACGTCTGATTTTGATAATTTTGACCAATACCTTAATAAAAGAACTTCAATTGATTTATCTTTTGAAAAGATTGAAGTTGAAAGGGATAGTATTAAATTTGTGATCAAGGAAAAAAATGATATACAGATTCCATTTAGTGTTGGCTTTGTAAATAAAGAAAGCAAAATTGACGTAATTGATTTTGATTCAAAGTCAATTGATAAGAAATTTATATATCCAAATAGGGATTATGAATATTTACAAATAAATCCATATAATAATCTACCAGAATTTAATAGAAACAATAATGTAAAGCGAATTGATCCAGGCGGTTTTAAAAAACTTAAATTTTCTTTCGTTAAAGATATTGAAGATCCATATTCGAATCAAATTTTTTATAATCCAAGATTAAATTTTAATGCATATGACGGAATTTTAGTTGGAACTAGGTTAAACAATAAGACTATTAAATCAAGACCATTTATTTTTGTAGCTGAGCCATTTTATTCTACTAGAGAGAGAACTTTTGTTGGTTCATTTAGTGGACTATTTTCAAAATATATTGAAAACTCAAATTATTATTTAAAGACATTTTCATTTTCTTCCTCTACATATCATTATGATCAAAGTTTGAGATACAGGTCTTTGGGAGCATCATATAGTATTTTTAAAAGAAACAAAAATTTAAGGGATAACAGAAAACAGGCTTTAGTTTTTTCGTTGCAATACGTTAATAGGGAGAAAAATGCATTTCAGAACCTCTCACCTGATTACAATGTAGGCTCAATTAACTATATATTTTCTAACAAAGGAGCATTGAATTATTTTACATTAATTGGAAAAACTGAATTTTCATCTAAATTTGGAAAAATTCATTTAACAACTGACTACAGACATTTAACTAAGTCTGGAAGACAAATATCTTTAAGATTATTCGCTGGTAAATTTTTCTGGAAAAATACTAGCTCATCCTATTTTGATTTTGCACTAGATAGACCAACCGATTACTTGTTTCAATATCAATATCTTGGACGTTCTGAACAAACTGGAATTTATAGTCAACAATTTATTTTTGCTGAGGGAGGTTTTAAAACTAAATTTATTAATCCGTATTCAAATGATTTGCTAGTTACCTTAAATGCCGGGTTTGGCCTTTGGAAGTGGCTTGAGGGATATTTAGATTTTGGATTAATTAAAAATAAAAATGAAAAATCAAGGTTTCTTTTTGATTCTGGATTGAGAATAAATGTTTTACCCGATTATTTGGAACTATTTTTTCCTATTTATAATTCAAATGGATTTGAATTAACTGACGATTTAATTCCTTATTCAGAAAAAATTAGATTTTTATTAACACTCCAACCAAAAACTCTTACAAAACTTTTCACAAGGAAGTGGTTTTAGAACTATATAACTAAATTTTGTAAATTGATAGTGCAAATATTATGTCAAAAACACATTCCCATACTGCTAATCGTAAGATCAAATTTGACAGCTTTAAAGAAAAACTTTTAAATGACTACAATCTGGCTATATTAAGTCGTGAATGTAGCTTATTGGGGAGAAAAGAAGTTTTAAGCGGAAAAGCTAAATTTGGTGTTTTTGGAGATGGCAAAGAGCTACCTCAAGTTGTATTAAATCACTTTTTTAAAAAAGGTGATTTTAGAGCTGGATATTACAGGGATCAGACAATTTTAATGGGTCAAAATCTCCTAACTCCAAAACAATTTTTCTCTGCTCTTTATGCAAACCCAAATCTTAAAGAAGAACCTATGTCAGGGGGTAGACAAATGGGAGCTCATTTTGCAACTCCTAGTATTAATGATCGAGGCGAATGGCTTGATTTAACTTCTCAATACAACCACTCTTCTGATATATCCCCAACAGCTGGACAGATACCTAGATCCATAGGCTTGGCACTAGCTTCTAAATTTTACAGAAATATTAATGATGAAATAAAAAATAAATTTTCCATGAATGGAAATGAAATATGTTGGGCAACAATTGGAAATGCTTCAACAAGCCAAGGTATTTTTTTTGAAGCTATGAATGCAGCAGCAATTATTCAGATTCCATTAGTTATGAGTGTTTGGGATGATGGTTACGGTATATCAGTAGATAATAAAATTCAAACAGTTAAATCAAGTATATCAGAAGCATTTTTGGGCTTTTCAAGTATAAATGATGATAGACCTCTTAAAATTTTTAGAGTTAATGGATGGGACTATAGCAAGATGATTAAGGTTTACAGCGAAGCAGAAGAAATTGCCAGAAAAAACCACGTACCTGTTTTAATACATATTGATGAGTTAACTCAACCTCTAGGTCACTCAAGTTCAGGTTCACATGAAAGGTACAAGTCCGAGAAGAGACTTAAATGGGAAAAGGAATTCGATTGTAATCTAAAGTTTAGACAATGGATCATTAAGAATAATTTAGCAACTGAGGGTGAACTAAATGAAATTGAAGAAGCATGTAAAAATATTGTTAAAGAATCTAAAATTAATGCGTGGGAATCCTATCAAAAACCAATCAAAAATTCAAATTTAGAGTTACTTAAAATTTTAAATAAAATATTTGAAAATTCTAATAATGATGTAAATCTAAAAATATGGATTGAAAGTTTAAAAACTAAAAAAGAATTGATTTATAAAGATTTACTGCAAGTAGCTAAAAAAACAGTCAGAAAGTTTCGAAAAACTAATAACCAAGACTTATTATTATTAAAAAATTGGATCAAGAACTTGAATGTTAAACTTGAATCTAAATTTAGTTCTCATTTATACAGCCAAACAAAATTTAGAAGTAAAAATATTGACCCAATTTTTCCAAAATTTGAAAATTCTAAAATTGTTGATGGAAGGATTATAATTAGAGATAATTTTAAATCTTTGATGAAAAAAAACAATAAAATTCTATTATTTGGTGAAGATGTTGGTAAAATAGGAGATGTGAATAAAGGTGCCGAGGGTCTACAATTAGATTTTGGTGAAAATCGTGTTTTTGATACTGGAATTAGAGAAACAACAATTATTGGCAAGGGTATTGGATTGGCTTTAAGGGGCTTTAGGCCTATTGCTGAAATTCAATATATCGATTATGTTCTTTACTGCCTCCAGACACTAAGTGATGACCTATCAACAATTTTGTATAGAACGGTAGGAAGACAGCCTGCTCCATTAATAATTCGTACAAGGGGACACAGATTAGAAGGTATATGGCATAGTGGATCTCCTATGGGAGGATTATTGAATTTTATGAGGGGAATAAATTTTCTTGTCCCTAGAAATATGACTAAAGCCGCAGGATTTTATAATTCAATTATTCAAACAGATGAACCTGCTTTTATTATTGAACCATTAAATGCCTATAGAGTAAAAGAGAAAATGCCTATAAATTTAGGTGAATATTGTTATGAACTTGGTAAAATTGAAATATTAAAGGAAGGAAAAGATATATCAATAATTTCTTATGGCTCAACCTTAAATCTCGTAATTGAGTCAATATCTGAATTTGATAATTTGGGAATTGATGTTGAAGTAATCGATATTCAAACATTAATACCTTTTGATATAAGTAAAGAAATTCTGCAAAGTGTAAGAAAAACTAATAGAGTTATTATAATAGACGAAGATGTTCCTGGAGGTGCTTCATCATATATCTTGCATAAATTAATTGATGAACAAGGAATTTTTAATTATTTAGATAGTTCACCAAAAACACTTACTGCAAAGGATCACAGACCACCATATGGAACAGATGGTGATTATTTTTCAAAACCCTCAGTTGATGACATAGTTGAATCGGTTTATATAATTATGAACGAATCGAATCCTAAGAAATTTCCACTTTTATAGTTTTAAACCCGTATAATATCAAGAATTAGATCAAGCATCAATTCCCTTTCCTTGATTCGATTTGTATTAATTCCTTTACTTTTTAAATCTGCTTGTTTGAGTAGATGGATTATTTTAACGGATTTTTCAAGTGAAAAATTTCTTGCTGCCTTTTGGTAATCATTCAAAAAGAAGGGATGAATTCCAATATTTTGAGGGGTAATTTGAAAATTTTTACTGTTCATTAATAATATTTTTATAAAAAAATTATGTAATAAAGACAAAGTTACCTGTACAGGGTTCTTCTTTGCATTTTTAAACATTTGATTAATAATAAAAATAGATTTATCAAATTTTTTGTCCCCTATTGAATTTTGAAGTTCAAAATTATTATACTCTTTACTAAAACCAATATATTTTTCAATTTCATCAACCGTAATAAGATCTTCATTATTTGATCTTAATGACAACTTTTTAATTGCCTTATCTATCATCTCAAGGTCTAACCCAATATTTGAAGAAATAAGCATAATTGATTTTGGATCAAGATTCAAATTTATTTTTTTGGCTTCTAAGCTTATCCATTTGTAAACGTCACTTTCATATAATGGCTTAAATTCTATAAGTTTTGAATTTTTGTGAATAGATTTGTAAGTTCTACTCTTGGAATCTAGCGTTTTATTTACATAGCATATTACTAATACAGTTTGGCTTAAATAATTTTCAAGATAAGGTGTAAGCAGTCCGATATCTTTTTTTAAATACTGAGCTTCTCTTACAATAACGAGCTGTTTTTCTCCAAACATAGGGTAACTCTTTACTGTCTCCAAAATCTCAGTTACTGATGTTTCTTTACCATAAAGTAATCTTAAATCAAATTCTCTATGGTTTTTATCAATCAACTTTTCTTCTAATTTTTTACAAATTAAATTTATAAAATAGGGTTGATTTCCCATCAAAAAATAGTTATTTTCAATTTTTCCCTCTGAAATGGATCTTAAAACTGATTGTATTTCTTTCAATCTAAAAAAATGTTGAAATTTGTGTATATGGAAAACCTTAATTTTAAAAGTTACCAGTTCAAAATTAAAAATAATGAAAATAAACAATATGTTTTTGATGAAATTAGAAAAAAAAATGTTTTGTTAACTCCCGAAGAATGGGTAAGACAAAATTGTATCCAATTTCTTATTCATGAAAAAAAATATCCAAAAAGTTTAATTTCAGTTGAAAAAAAAATATCTGTGAATTCCCTTACTAAAAGATATGATATAGTAGTGTTTAATTCAGATGGTAGAATAGTATTACTTGTAGAATGCAAATCTCCAAAAGTCAAAATATCACAAAATACATTTGATCAAATTTCAAGATATAATTTGGCTTTTAAAAGTAAGTATCTGATGATCACAAACGGATTAAGACACTATTTTTGTGAAATTGACTATGTTAATTATAAATGTCTTTTCCTAGAAGAATTGCCAAATTATATAAATAACTAATGAAGCTATCAATAGTAATACTTAATTGGAATGGTAGATTGTTATTGAAAAAATTTTTACCTAATATTATTTTATATACCCCAAATGCATCTATATATGTAGTAGATAATTCTTCTGAAGATGGGTCAATAGAATTTTTAAAAAAAAAATATAAAAATGTCACTATAATTAAACTACACAGGAATACTGGATATTCAAAAGCTTACAATCATGCTATAAAACAGATAAACTCTGATGTTTATTGTCTAATTAATAATGACGTAATGGTCACAAAAAATTGGACATTGCCAATAATGACATGTTTTCAGAATAAAGAGGTAGATATAGCTCAGCCATTAATTTTAGACTTTAATAATAAAAACAAGTTTGAATATGCAGGAGCTGCAGGAGGTTTTATCGATAAATTTGGTTACCCCTTTTGCAGAGGTAGAATTTTTAATAATATAGAAAGTAATATTGGCCAATATGATAATTCAATTGACATCTTTTGGGCATCAGGAGCTTGTATGTTTGTGAATAATAGATGTTGGAAATCTCTTAAAGGTTTTGATGAAGACTTTTTTATGCATCAAGAAGAAATTGATTTTTGTTGGAGAGCAAAAAATTTAAATAAAATTGTAAAGTGTATTTCTAAATCCAAAGTTTATCATATGGGTTCTGGATCAAAATTATCTTCTGATGAAAGAATTTATTTCAATCACAGGAATTCACTTTTAACTCTGGTTAAAAATATTGATAAAAAAAAATTACCAATTATCTTACTAGTGAGGTCAGTCTTTGAATTTATAGCTATTTTATTTTATACATTCAAAGGAGAAATATCTAAATCATATATGATTGTAAAAGCCTATTTGAAATTTATTTTTTTGTTTAATAAATTTTACAAAAAAAGAAGTGATAGATTTTCAGTTAAATATTACAGAAGAGTTTCTATAATATTTGATTCTTATATATTTGGAAAAAATAAATTTTCTGATTTTTAGTTGTATCTAAATAAAATCTTTATAATTTTAAAAGAAAAAATATGCATTTAAAAAGAGTTATTACGGTTTTAATATTTTTATTACTGTTTTCGTGTGTTCCGGCGAAGAAATTCTCAGAGTTAGAGTCACTTCAAAAAACTACTAATGACCTATTAAATTCAACAACTGTTAAATTAAATTTGTCAGAGGAGGAGAAGAAAACTGCTTTAGACAATGTTTCATCTTTAGAAAAACAGCTTTCCTTTCTAAGGTCTAACAATCAAGAGCTAATCAACAATCTAGGAAACCTTACAACATTATCTCAAAAAGGTGCTGAAAATTTAGAAAAGTCACTTGAAAGCCTTAAAGAAAAAGATACAAGAATTAAAACGCTTAGAGATGCAGTTACAAGAAAGGACTCTGTGACCTTAGCTCTTGTAACAAGTTTAAAAGGTGTTCTTGGAAATATTGCTGATGAAGATATTGAAATCAATGTTGAAAAGGGTGTTGTTTATGTTTCTATTTCTGACAAACTTCTTTTCGCAAGCGGGAGTTATAATGTTACTTCAAGAGCTAAAGAGGTTCTTGGTAAAGTCGCGAAAGTTATTAATGATAAACCTGAAATTGAATTTATGGTTGAAGGTCACACGGACAATGTTCCAATTAATATTGAGGGAATTGCAGATAATTGGGATTTGTCAGTAAAAAGAGCTATTTCTATTGTAAGAATTCTCCAAAAAGACTTTGACGTAGCGCCTGAGAGAATGACAGCTGCGGGAAGAAGTCAATATGTTCCAATTTCTGATAATGATTCTTCTTCAGGAAGAGCAAAAAATAGAAGAACTAGAATTGTAGTCTTACCTAAATTAGATCAATTTTACGATTTAATAAACAAAGGAATGGAAGAAGCTGCAACTATGAATTAAATTTAATTACGTATCAATTTCTAGTCAGCATCAATTATTTGAAGTTTTGCGTATCTTAAAAGTAGTTTTTTTTCACCTTTTTCATAAAAATATATTTTTGCTCTTAAATCTTGTTTTTCACCATCTATTGACTTGATTATCCCTTTTCCAAAAATTGAGTGCATCACTATAGTATTTATTTTGAACTTTTTAATTTCAGATATCTGTTTTTTATTAATTTCAGTATTAATAATTGCAGAATTTTTTAGCTTTCTAAATTTACTTTTAATTGAATTATAATTTACCGTTGTATTTGAGTACGACAAATTATCTTTGCTGTAGTTTTTAATATCAAACTTGACAAAAGATGAATCTAATTCATTTAAAAATCTACTTTCTTCCGACTCAATAATTTTCCCCCATCTATATCTATTATTTGTAAATGTGAGATTAGCTCTTTTCTCAGCCCTTGTTAGGGCCACATAAAATAGTCTTCTTTCTTCCTCTAAACCTTCTCTAGAATCTAAACTCATAGATGATGGAAATAAATTCTCTTCCATACCAATTATATATACAAAGGGGAACTCTAATCCTTTTGATAAGTGTACAGTCATAAGAGATACAGAATCAATTTCTGAATTATCTTGAACTTCGAAGTCAGTTGCCATGGCTACATCTTCCAAAAAGTTAATTAGCAAAATAGGTTCATTTAATTTGTTTTTTTCATCAACGAAATTTTTTACTCCATTTAGCAATTCCTCAATGTTTTGAATTCTGCTAATACCATCTGCTGTTCCTTCATTTTCAAAAAATTTAATAATTCCAATTCTTTTAGTAATTTCATTTGCTAATTCAAATGCATCGCAGCTTTTAATCATTGTTTTGAAACTTTCAATCATGTTAACAAAGTCAAAAATTTTATTTTTTGTACCATTATTTATTTTAACCAAATTAATTTTGTGAAGTAATATATCGTAGATTGATAAATCATATTTTTTAGAAGCAACGATGAGTTTGTCAATTGTTGTATTTCCTATACCTCTAGGCGGAAAATTCATAACTCTTTTTAAACTCTCCTCGTCATTAGAGTTAATTACTATTCTTAGATAAGCAAGAACATCTTTAATCTCCTTTCTTTGATAAAAAGAAACACCTCCATAAATTTTATATGGTATATTATTTTTTCTAAATGATTCCTCTATAATTCTTGACTGAGCATTTGTCCTATACAAAATTGCAAATGAGTTGTATTTGGACTGATTTTTACTAACAGTTTCTAAGATACTTTTCGCAATATATTTGCCCTCTTCATTATCACTAAAACATTTTTTAATTATTACCTTTTCTCCTTCAACGTTACTTGTCCAAATTGTTTTTTCTAATTTAAACTTATTGTGTTTAATAAGAGAGTTCGCTGCTTTCACAATATTTTTTGTAGATCGATAATTCTGTTCTAATTTAAAAACTTCAACTTCCTCGTAGTCTTTTTGAAAGTTTAAAATATTGTTAATATTTGCACCTCTAAAAGAGTAAATACTCTGTGAATCGTCTCCAACTACACAAATATTATTATACTTATCTGCTAACATCTTTACAATTAAATATTGTGAGTGATTAGTATCTTGATATTCATCAACTAAAATAAATCGAAATTTATCTTGGTATTTTGCCAATATTTCAGGAAACTTATTTAAAAGTTCATTTGTTTTAACTAATAGATCGTCAAAATCCATAGAGTTAGACTTAAAACATCTTTTAGTATACTCTAAGTATATCTTTCCAAATAATGGCCTCTGAGCAATTTGATCGTATTCTTTTAAATCAAAATCCGATTCATAAGTTTCGACTGTAATTAAACTGTTTTTTAGTGATGAAATTCGATTTCGAATTTGCTTTGGTTTATAGAAATCTTTGCTTAGACCCATTTCTTTAATTATACTAGATATTAAACGATCACTGTCTTGAGTATCATAAATTGTAAATGAGGATGTAAAACCTAATTTTTCAGCTTCAATCCTTAAAATTTTTGCAAAAACAGAATGAAAAGTCCCCATCCAAATATTTCTTGATTCACTTTCATTTACTAACTCCCCTACTCTTGTCTTCATCTCTTTAGCAGCTTTATTGGTAAAAGTCAATGATAAAATTGAAAAAGGATCAATACCTTGCGAAATCAAATATGCAATTCTAAAGGTAAGAACCCGTGTCTTGCCAGATCCTGCACCTGCAATTATAATTATGGGTCCGTCAATTTTTAAAGCTGCCTTTTTTTGAGAATCATTTAAAGAGTTGATATTTAATTTTAGAAGATCTTCCAATTTTACTAGTGGATTTAAAAATTTATTCAAATTTAATATACAACACAAAATTTTTAAATTAATAACATTAAAAGGAAAAAGTATTTTAAATAACTAAATTTCAACTTATATTAATTTTTTTAATCTTTTTATATTAAATACAAATGGATGTATTTGAGAGATCAATTGAATTTTTAAAGGGTATTGGTCCTGGTAGAGCTAAAATCCTAGATAACGAACTAGACATTAGAACCTTTCGTGACTTTCTTTTTTTCTTTCCTTATAGATATGTTGATAGATCAAAATTTCATTTAATTAATGATCTTAATAAATCAAATATAGATGTTCAAATTAAAGGTAAATTCTTAGACACAAATGTTATTCATCAAAAAAAGGGCAAACGTCTTTCAGCAATTTTTAGTGATGGGAATTCTCATATTGAGTTGATTTGGTTTAAAGGATTTAAATGGATAAAGGAGAATATTGATTCAAATTCCATGTACGTAATTTATGGAAAAATAAATTGGTTTGATAATCGTCCTACTATAGCTCACCCAGAGATAACCAAAATCAATAATTATAACCTCAAGAATATTAGTGGTATATATCCCATTTATTCATCTACTGAAAAAATTCTTAGGTATGGTATTACCCAAAAAGTAATAAGAGAGGCAATGTATAATTTGATTGGTATTATAAAAAATGAATTGACCGAATCTTTATCAAATAAAATAATTTTAGAATTGAAGTTGACATCACTTCAGGAATCCTTTTATAATATACACTTTCCAAAAAATCATGACAAATTGATAAAAGCAAGATTTAGATTAAAATTTGAAGAATTATTTTTTATACAGCTTCAACTTTTAAAAAAACACACTGATAATAAAACCAAAATTAAAGGTTATGAATTCTCAAAAGTAGGAGAATTTTTTAATACATTTTATAGAAATCACTTACCCTTTGATTTAACGAATGATCAAAAAAAAGTTATAAAGGAAATACGTAAAGATCTTGGGACTGGTAGTCAAATGAACCGATTACTACAGGGTGATGTTGGATCTGGTAAAACAATTGTAGCCCTACTGTCAATGCTAATAGCCTTAGATAATAAATTCCAAGCGTGTTTCATGGCTCCTACTGAGATATTAGCATTTCAACATCATGAAAATTTAAAGACCATTCTTGTGGATATGCCAATTCAAGTTGAAATTTTGACAGGTTCAACAAAACCATCAATTAGAAAAAATATTCATGAAAAATTATTAAATGGTAAAATAAATATTATTGTAGGTACTCATAGTCTAATTGAAGATAAGGTAATATTTAAAAATCTTGGTATCGTAATTATTGATGAGCAACACAGATTTGGAGTCGCCCAAAGAGCAAAATTGTGGTATAAAAACAATTTTCCACCTCACATTTTGGTCATGACTGCAACACCAATACCAAGAACACTTGCTATGAGTATATATGGTGACTTAGATTTTTCTATCATTCGCGAACTCCCTCCCGGAAGAAAACAAATTAAAACTTTCTTGATGGGAGAAAATAATCGCTTAAAACTTTTTAAGTTTTTAAGAGAACAAATAGATCTGGGAAAACAAATTTTTATTGTTTATCCTCTTATTGAAGAATCTCAAAAAATGGATTATAAAGACCTTATGGACGGCTATGAAAGTGTATGTAGGGAATTTCCGTTACCTAAATACAGAATTAGTATAATGCACGGTAAAATGAAGACTGAGGATAAAGATTATGAAATGAAGAGGTTTTTACAGGGTAAGTCACAAATTATGGTTTCTACCACTGTTATTGAAGTGGGAGTTAATATACCAAATGCTAATGTTATGGTAATCGAAAGTTCAGAAAGATTTGGTCTCTCTCAATTGCATCAGCTACGTGGAAGAGTTGGAAGAGGAAATGAACAAAGTTTTTGTATACTTATGAAGGGAAAAAAAATATCGAATGATGCTAAATTGAGACTTAAAACAATGGTCAAAACTACAGATGGATTTGAAATAGCTGAAGTTGATTTAAAATTAAGAGGTCCTGGGGATATCGCTGGAACTCAGCAAAGTGGGCTTTTGAAATTAAAAATTGCAGATTTAGTCAAAGATCAACAAATACTTAAATTAGCTAGGAGTTATGCCAAAAATTTGATTGGTAGTGACCCAAATTTAAGTTACAAAGATAATAAGAATATAAAGTCAGAATTAAATAAAATTACATCCAATAAAAAGATATGGAAACTTATAAGTTGAATCTCGATGTGTATATTAGCATCATAATTTTTTAGAATGAAAATCTCCTATAATTTATTGAAAGAAATCATAAATGTGGATCTTTCTTTTGAACAAGAACTAGATGCTTTAACATCTATAGGCCTTGAAGTTGAAGACAATTCAATTTATGAATCAATACCTGGCTCACTTGAAGGAGTAGTCGTAGGTAAAGTTTTAAAATGCATTAAGCACCCAAATGCTGATAGATTAAAAGTTACTGAAGTCGATGTCGGTTCAAAAAACACTTTACAAATAATTTGTGGTGCTCCAAATGTAGCAGAAGGTTTAAAAGTTCCGGTTGCATTGATTGGAACAAATCTTTACAATGAAAAGGGTGAAAGTTTTAAGATTTTAAAGTCAAAAA
Source organism: Flavobacteriaceae bacterium (assembly GCA_045561795.1). GTDB lineage: Bacteria > Bacteroidota > Bacteroidia > Flavobacteriales > Flavobacteriaceae > TMED96. The sequence continues at coordinate 53,212 of JBJKWZ010000001.1, read as the reverse complement.
TCAGAGGGGAAATCAGTGAAGGTATGATATGCTCTGAAAAAGAACTTCAGGTTGGGGAATCTCATGAAGGAATAATGATTCTTGACGAAATCCATCATGAAGGAAAAAAATGTTCAGAATTATTTCAAATTTACAATGATAATTTAATTGAAATTGGATTAACACCAAATAGATCAGATGCAATGAGTCATTTGGGAATAGCACGAGATCTTAGAGCATGGTGTATTTCAAATAACATTAATCATAGTTTTAAAATTCCAAAAGTAAAAGAATATAAATTAGGAAGTAACCCAAGGTTTAAGCTAAATGTAGAAAATTTTGAAACATGCCCTTATTATTCAGGAGCTTTGATTTCAAATGTAAATGTCAAATCTTCTCCAAAGTGGATGCAAAATTATTTAAAGACTATTGGAATCGTACCCAAAAATAATATTGTTGATGTTACTAATTATGTAATGCACGAGCTTGGTCAACCCCTTCATGCCTTTGATTTATCAATGATTGAAGATGAAATTATTGTCAAAACTCTCCCTAATAGTACAAATTTTATTACTCTTGATGGAGAGAAAAGAACACTATCCAATGAGGATTTAATGATTTGTGATAAATCTAAGCCTTTATGTATAGCAGGTGTTTATGGGGGTATCAATTCTGGTATTTCAAAAAAAACAAACAAAATATTTTTAGAATGTGCCTTATTTAGTCCAGTAACTATCAGAAAATCATCCAAAAGACATGGTTTAATCACTGATGCTTCATTTAGATACGAAAGAGGTATCGATCCAGACATGCTCCACTATGCACTTTGTAGAGCTATAGATTTAATTATAGATTTAGCTGGTGGTATGCTGGATGGTAATATTTTAGAAATTGGTAAGGGTAAAAGACATTTAAAAAAAATTAATTTTCGATATGATAAATTATGTATGACAGCTGGTTTTAAAATTCCAAAGTCCAAAATCGATAGTATTCTTGAATCTTTAGATATAAAAATTATTTCGAAAAATAAAAAAGAATTAATGATTGAACTTCCTAGTTATAGACACGATGTAACAAGAGAAATTGATGTAATCGAAGAAATAATGAGAATTTATGGATATAACAAAATTCCGTCTTTATCTGATTCTAAAACCCATTATCCTGAAAAAAGTTTTAAATCATACGAATTCTTTAAGAATGTGATTGTTAACCAATTAATTGGCCTCGGCTTTAATGAGGTAGTTAATAATTCAATAATATCACCTACTTTAAATAATTTTAAAAAAGAAGTTGATCAATCAAATTTAATCAAGATATTAAACCCACTTGGAAAAGAGATATCACAAATGCGAAATAGCCTGTTATTTGGATTGTTAGAAAATATTTCATTCAATTTTAAAAGACAACAGCAAAATATAAAAGTATTTGAAACAGGTAGCACTTATTTAAATAATCAAGATAAATTTATTGAAAATAAAAATCTTTCACTTTCAATAACAGGAAATTTTTATAATAGAAATTGGATCTACAAAAAAGAGTCAGATATTTTTTTTAGAATAAAAGGAATTGTAAATAGTATTTTAATCAAGCTTGGACTTGAGAAATATGAAGAGATAGAGTCGCAGAGGAGTATGTTTGAAAAAGTTATTGAGTTTAGGATTGGTGGAAAGGTGATAGCCTCTGTAGGAAATATAAATAGTAAAATAAGTAATTATTTTGATATTGATGAAGAAGTAGGATATGCAGAGTTAGACTTGAATCATATGTTTGCTTTTTATTCAAATAAAAAATTCAAACTATCCCCTGTACCACAATTTCCTTTTTCTAAAAGAGATTATGCAATCCTGATTGATAATAAAATTGACTTTAATTCAATTAAAGAGGAGTGTTTTAAAATAAATAGGAAATTATTGTTTAAAATAGATCTTTTTGATGTTTACAATGGGGAAGAATTACCAAAAAACAAAAAATCATATGGAATTAGTTTTTATTTCTACAATAAAGAAAAAACTGTAACAGACTCTGAGATTAACATTGTATGTAAGGATATAGAAAAATTATTTATAAATAACTTTGGAGCTGAATTAAGGTAAATTGATAAAACTATAAGAATTAATGATTAATGGGTTTTTAATTAGGAAAAAAATAAATTAATTTTACATTGTTATGAACATGAAAAGTAGGACTAATATTCTAAATGAATTAAATAAAGTTAATCCATTAAATGCACAAGAAAAAAATTTTAATGTTGTGCTAGATTTAATATCTTCAAAATCTACACCCAATAATAATTTTGATTTTGACAAACTCAACACAAAAAGAATTTTTCATCTCGATTCTATTAAGAAAATTTGTATTGATTTTAGATTACGTTTTTTAGATCATAAATATTTTAAAAATACACTTCCAAAAGAGGCTTTTTTAGAAATATCTAAATTAGAATCCATACATAGCACTCTTCTCTCTGATTTCAAGATTATGGCTCCCTCAAAATTATTTAGACTTAAAAATACCGATGATCCACTATTATTTGTCCCACTTGGAAATAACTATTTTTATCTAGTTCATAAGTGGGGAAATGATTTGCATCCTTTCAGAAAATTAATGATGTGGCCACTTAAAAATTTAAGGAATATGGTCAGTTTTCTCTTAATTGTCTCTTTTGGACTTACCTATATCACTCCAACCTCAATATTTAGTAAAGTTGAAAGCTGGTCTGTTTTTTGGATGATTTATTTTTTTATGTTCAAAGCAATAGCCTCTATTGTTATTTTTTATGCTTTCGCTTTAGGTAAAAATTTTAACAGAGCCATTTGGAATAGCAAATACAATAAATCAATATAATGAAAAAAGATTATTTATGTGTTTTCTCCGGAAATCATGTAAATACCTTAAATATAATTGATTCCCTTAATAAAATAAATATTTACCCAATTATAAAAAATGAGTCCGAATCGGCTAGACTTGCTGGTTTTGGAATAATCAGTGAAAAAAAAAACATATATGTTCACAGGGATGAATATGTAAAGGCAAATGAGTTAATTAAATCAATTTTACACTAATACCTAATATTTTACAAGTACGTTTTAAATGCTTATATTGCTTGAATGAATAATGAGTTTTCTACCACTGATATTATTGTTTTTGCTTGCTATGCCATTATAATTTTAAGTGTTGGTCTTTGGGTCTCAAGAAATAGGAAAGGTAAAATTAAAAGTGCAGAAGATTACTTTTTAGCTAGTAAATCATTACCGTGGTGGGCGATTGGGGCCTCTCTTATTGCTGCAAATATATCTGCTGAACAATTTATTGGTATGTCAGGGTCTGGTTTTGCCTTGGGTCTTGCAATAGCTTCATATGAATGGATGGCAGCAATTACACTGCTGGTCGTTGGCAAATATTTTTTACCAATTTTTATTGAAAAAAGACTTTACACAATTCCTGAATTTATTGAAAAAAGATATAGCACAAATTTAAAAACTATTCTTGCTATATTTTGGATAGCCCTTTTTATTTTTGTCAATCTCACAACAGTTCTCTATTTAGGTGGAAAAGCCCTAGATACAATTATTGGAATCGGTGATGGCTCAATTATTAATATTTCTATTATATGTCTTGGCCTTTTTGCTGCTGCTTACTCACTTTGGGGTGGACTAGCTGCTGTTGCATGGACAGATGTAATTCAGGTTGTATTATTAATTTTTGGTGGTTTACTTATGACTTATTTTGCTTTAACCAATGTTACTGATTCAGGAAATTTTATTGAGGGGTTGAAGTTTATCTATCAAAAAATACCTGAACGATTTACTATGATTTTGTCAAAAGGTGAAATTATAACCCCTAATGGTAGAGATGCTTGGAATGATTTACCTGGAATTGCAGTTCTTGTTGGAGGAATGTGGGTTGCTAATCTTTATTATTGGGGATTTAATCAATACATTATACAAAGAACATTAGCCTCCAAAAGTCTTGAAGAAGGTCAAAAAGGTATTGCATTTGCTGCCTTTTTAAAATTAATTATTCCAATAATTGTCGTTCTTCCTGGTATGATTGCATATGTTATGAATTTAGATGAAACAGGAATTTTAACAAAAGAATCTGTTGATATTGGATTTATTGGATCTAATGGAAATATAATTAATGACAATGCTGCGCCATGGCTTATTAAAAATTTTATCCCAGCAGGCTTAAAAGGTCTTATTCTCGCTGCTTTATCCGCTGCAATTGTTTCTTCACTCGCTTCAATGTTAAATTCTACCTCGACAATTTTTACAATGGATATTTATAAGTCTTTAATTAATAAAAAAGCAGACGATAAATCTATGGTGAAAGTGGGGAGGTTGTCAGTTCTTGTGTCTCTAGTAATAGCCATGCTTATAGCTCCTCAACTAGGAAATCTAGGTCAGGTATTTCAATTCATCCAGGAATATACTGGAGTTGTAAGTCCGGGAATATTAGCAGTCTTTTTAATGGGGTTATTCTATAAAAGGTCTACGAATAATGCTGCTATATGGGGAGTTATATTGTCAATTCCGATTGCAATGTTTTTTAAAGTTGCTCCAAACGGTTGGTCTTCGTTACCCATATTTATTGATATTCCATTTATGCATCAAATGATGGCAACATGTATTGGAACAATAATTATAATCTATTTTATAAGCTATATTGAAGGAAATAAAAATGATCCAAAGGGAATAATAATAACGGATAAACTTTTTCGCACATCAAGCCAATTCAACTTGTCCGCAATTTCAATTATGCTGATAACAGCATTTTTATATGCTTTTTTCTGGTAGAGAAAGTTAATCGTAAAACTTTTCCCTCATTTCTTTTAAATTTAAATCCTTCATATAATCGTCAAATTTCAAAAGACGATCAATTGCTCCTTTAGGAGTCAATTCGATTATTCTGGTACCAACAGTTTGTGCAAAAGTGCTGTCATGCGTACTCAGTAAAACTGTTCCTCTAAAATTATTAAGGCTATTATTAAAAGCAGTAATTGATTCTAAATCAAGATGATTTGTAGGTTCATCGATAATTAAAATATTTGACTTATTCATCATCATTTTTGATAACATACATCTTACTTTTTCACCACCGGATAAAACATTTACTTTTTTGAGAGCTTCGTCTCCACTGAAAATCATTTTACCCAAAAAACTTCGAATAAATAATTCTTTTTTTTCTTCCTCTTCATCAGTAAACTGTCTTAACCAGTCAATTAAATTAATGTCTGATTGAAAGTAATTTGAATTATCAAGAGGCAAATAAGATTTTTTTGTAGTTATCCCCCATTCATATGTGCCCCCAAAATCTTTTTCTTCATCATTAATTATTTCAAAGAATTTAGTCACAGCTCTTTTATCTCTGGAGAAGAAGATTACTTTTTCACCTTTAACAAGATTAAAATTTATATTATCGAATAATATATCTCCGTGTAAGCAATAGTTAAGATTCTTAATATTTAAAATCTGATCACCAGCCTCTCTTTCTTGTTCAAAAATTATTGCAGGATATTTTCTAGATGAAGGTTTTATTTCCTCAATATTTAATTTTTCTATCATTTTTTTTCTAGAGGTAGCCTGTTTTGACTTAGCAACATTTGCAGAAAATCTTGAAATAAATTCTTCTAATTCTTTTTTCTTTTCTTCAGCTTTTTTATTTTGTTGTTGTCTTTGTCTTAATGCAAGTTGACTTGATTCATACCAAAATGAATAATTACCAGAGTAATGAATTATTTTTCCAAAGTCAATATCGGAAATATGAGTACAAACTGCGTCTAAAAAATGTCTATCGTGTGACACGACGATTACCGTATTTTCGAAGTTACTGATAAAGTTTTCAAGCCAAATTATAGTTTCATAATCCAGATCATTAGTTGGCTCGTCCATTATTAAAACATCTGGATTTCCAAAAAGTGCTTGTGCTAAAAGAACTTTTACTTTAATAAATCCCTCAGTTTCGTGCATAAACTTTAAATGCAATGACTCTTCTACTCCTAGGTTAGACAAAACCATTGCAGCATCACTCTCTGCATTCCAGCCTCCCTTCTCTTCGTACTTTGCTTGTAACTCACCTACTCTATCTCCATCTTTATCATTAAAATCTGATTTTGAATAAATACTCTCCATTTCATTTTTAATTTCATATAGAACACTATTTCCACGTAAAACCGTGTCAATTATTGTATGTTCATCATGAGAATTATGGTCTTGCTCAAGTACAGACAACCTTTTACCAGCTTCTAAGAAAATTTTTCCGCTATTTGCTTCCATTTTACCAGATAAAATTTTAAGCAGGGTTGATTTTCCCGATCCATTTGCACCAATTATTCCATAACAATTTCCAGGTGTAAACTTAATATTCACATTGTCAAAGAGTATTCTTTTACCAAATTGGACCGACAAATTAGATGCAGACAGCAATATTTGTTTTTTTGTGTTGCAAAACTACATAATTTGTTTTCTATTTCACAATTGTTTTTTAAATTTCAAAATGAAAACATACTTCAAAAATAATTTACTCTGGATATTAACGGTTTTTTTATTTATTGGGTGTGAAAAAAATGAAATTAAGCCATTAGCAGCATATTTTATTGGTGAAATAATCAACCCTTCATCTGATAGCGTTTTGTTATACAGTGATAATAAAGTCATTGATACTTTAAAATTGTCGATTGATAAACGTTTTTTTAAAAAATTTGACTCAATAAATTATGGATTATTTAAAATGGAGCACCTACCAGAAAAGCAAATGCTAATTATTGAGTCTGGTGATTCTATATTATCACGAGCAAATATGAGCGACTTTAATGGTTCTTTATTTTTCAGTGGCAGAGGTGCTGCAAAAAACAACTTCTTAATGGAAATATATCTTAAACTTCAAGAAGAAATTTCATTTTTGTCCTCTAAATATTCTTTGTCAGGCAAAAGCTTTAATCAAATTATTGATTCCTTACAAAGAGAAAAATATATAAATTGGAAAAAGCTAATCGAAAAAAACAATTTTTCAAATTTTTCAAAAAAAATAACTGAAGCATCCTTCATATACCCATATGCAAATAGAAAAGCTAGATATGCATTGATAAGGGGGAAGTCAAAAAATATAAAAACTGATAGTTCATATTTTAATTACAGGGGCAAATTAAATTATAACGACGAAGAATTATCATTTTTCGAACCATATATAAGTTATTTGATGAGCTATTTAAGTCTAGAAGCATTGGAAAAGGATGAAACTTTTTATTTAGCAAAAAATAAGACAAATTTTAATATTAAGAGGATTGAAGTTATAGAAAAGGAAATTAAAAATATTAAATTAAAAAATATACTTGCTAGAGCTGTGGCATACGAAGAAATTATGAATTTTAATAATCAAATTTCTCACGAGAAGTTTTTAAAATCATATTCCTTAATTAATCCTAATCAAGAATATTTTAACGAAATAATTGGCTTAAATAAATCTTTAATGCAGATGAGGGCTGGAAGACCATTACCAATCGTATTGCTTGAAAATAATGTAGGTCAAATTATAACTAGTAATAAGGCTTTTATGGGGCAGAAAACAGTTTTATACTTTTGGTCTCAAACTCAAATGAATCATTTTAAAAGAAATGAAGAAAGAGCAAAAGTTTATAAAGAAAAATTTCCTAATTATAGATTTGTTGGCATTTCAATTCAACCTTATAATCAACTCGTAAGAAATTATCAAGAAATTATGAATATTGATATAAAAGATCAATTAGCATTAGTAAATTATCAAACTTCAACAAGTGATTGGGTTATAAACCTTTTAAATAAGGGAATCATATTAGATAAAAATTGTCTTATTCTTGAAGGATTTGGAAATTTTGGTTACGAAAAAAGTTTTGAAAATCTTTTAAGAAAGCACTACAAAATAAATTAATGTCTTATTGTTCAAATGTAAATTGTGGAAAATTAAATTATTATCACAATCACTATCATGATAATATTTATGGATTTCCAGCTAAAAGCGAAAATGAACTTTTTGGAAGGCTTGTTTTGGAAATAAATCAAGCTGGTTTGTCATGGGATACTGTTCTCAAAAAAGAAAAAGCAATTAAAGACGCATATAGGGACTATTCGTTTTTTAAAATCGCAGAATTCAACAACAGCGATATTCAAAGAATTCTAAATGACAACAAAGTGATAAGGATGAAAAGCAAAATAGAGGCTATTATATATAATGCTAAAAAAATTATTTCAGTAACTGAAAAACACAATAGCTTTAAAAACTTTTTAGACATGCATCATCCACTCACCATGAGTGGATGGCTATCAGTATTCAAAAATGAATTTAAATTTGTAGGGAAGGAGATATGTAAAGAATTTTTAATGTCAACAGGATATATAAAAGGCGCACATGAAAAATCTTGTCCTATATATAAAAAAGTGATTAGAGAAAAACCAATGTGGCTTTATAGCTAATTCCCTTTTTTGTGATCATCTAAAAACTTTTTAAGGCCACTGTCAGTAAGTGGATGATTAAGTAAACCTATAATTGAAGATAATGGAGTAGTAACAACATCTGATCCAATTTTGGCACAATCAATAATATGCATATTGTGTCTTATTGAGGCAGAAAGAATTTCTGTTTTGAAATTATAATTATCAAAAATTTGTCTGATTTCTGAAATCAAAGAAAGTCCATCAGAAGATATGTCATCGAGTCTACCAATAAAAGGGGAAACGTAATTAGCACCTGCTTTAGCAGCAAGTAAGGCTTGTCCGGGAGAGAATATTAAAGTGCAATTTGTTTTAATATTATTATTTGAAAAGTATTTTAATGCCTTTACGCCATTTTTAGTCATTGGAATTTTAACAACAATCTGATTGCTTATTTTTGATAAACTTGTACCCTCCTCTACCATCCCTTCAAACTCAGTTGAGATTACTTCAGCAGATACGTCTCCATCAACTATTTCACATATTTTCTTGTAATGATTGATAATATTTGAATGACCACTTATTCCCTCCTTTGCCATCAAACTTGGATTTGTAGTTACACCATCTAAAATCCCTAAATTCTGAGCTTCAGTTATTTGGTCAAGATTGGCTGTATCAACAAAAAATTTCATAATTAATTAGATTTTATAATGGTCCATGATTAGTTTTTGATATAATTTTTCAGGTAATATCTTTTTTAAAGATATGCTAAACTTTTGTAAAAAATGACCAACTTTATAATGAATGCCAGGGTTTTTACTTTTTATAATTTTAAGTGTTAGTTTGGCTACTTCTATAGGATCTCTTGACTGATTGTCCATATTATATTTACTAATTTCAGTAAATTTTTTGTATTTATCATAATATGGTGAAATTGTATTTAATTCGAATCTAATTCTTTTATCAAAAATTTCAGTTCTGTAATCACCTGGAGCAATATTTACAACTCTTATACCAAAATCCTTAAGCTCCATATTAAGCGACGCTCCCAAACATTCCATCGAGTATTTGCTTGCAGAGTAGATACTTCCAAAAGGGATATTGTTGTAACCAGCAATGGAAGTTATATTTAAAATCAAGCCATTTTTGTTTTTTCTCATAGAGGGAAGGACAGACTGTATTAAATCAATATGACCAAAAAAATTTGTATCGAATAGCTGCTTTGCATCTTTAATTGATATTTCTTCGATAGGACCGGCAAAACCAGAGCCAGCGTTATTTATTAAAACATCAATTTTACCCTCAATAGCTAGAACTTTTTCTACTATTTTTTTTGATTCCTTAAATGATGTCAAATCATACTTTAGTAATTCTATCCCTTCAAAATCAGAATACTTTTTTGGACTTCTAGAAGTACCATACACCTTTAAATCGTTGGATGACAAAAGTTTTGCAATAGAACGACCAAAACCTGTTGATGCACCAGAAATTAAAACAACTTTTTTCATTTAAATAAAAAAGGGTAAGCTTTCTATATCACACCGCTACGACCATATACCCTTGCTGTGTTCCCACCCTGGGGGATTCTATAGGAGCTGGTTGTATAGGACTTACCCAGCTACAAATATACAATCCATAGTTTTGAAATTTAAAAATTGTTAATTTTTTTTAAATAAATTTACATTATATGAAGTGGACATTATTATTATTTAGCCTCTCGATCGTTAACTTTTGTGAAAACAAAAAAAACCTTAACAACTTTATTCTTTTGACCAATAAAAAAGTTTTTACCCCAGGTGATATGTTGAGAGTTTCATTAAAAAAAATCAATAAAATAGAATATGATTCAATTGTTTATTATAAAGACAATAAAAAAATAGATTCTATACATGAGATTGGAAAGAAATTAGGTGATAAAAAAATAACTGTACGAATTTTTAAAAAAAATAATTATAAAGAAAGATCCCTTAATATAAGAGTACTATCTTCATTAACTCCTAAACTTTTTACTTACAAGATTGTTAATGAATATCCTCACGATATTAATTCATACACTCAAGGACTTGAATTTTACAATAATCGCCTTTTCGAAAGTATTGGTCTTAGAGGAAAGTCAGCTCTTAAAGAAATAGATTATAAATCAGGAAAAGTTATTAGAAATTTACCCATTGATGATGCATATTTTGCAGAGGGAATTACATTATTAGACAAAAAAATATATCAATTAACATGGCAATCTAAAATAGGATTTATTTATGATCTCGAGAGCTTTAAATTAATTGATTCGTTTCAATATAAAAAAAGTATTGAAGGATGGGGATTATGTAATGATGGTAAAACAATATATAAGTCAGATGGTTCATCAAAAATTTGGAAAATTAATCCAAATACTCTTGAAGAAATTGATTTTATTCAGGTTACAACAAATAAATCAATTATCACAAAAATTAACGAAATGGAGTGGGTTAATGGAAGGATTTATGCAAATACTTATCAATTTAATAAAGATATAATCATAATTATAAATCCAGAATCTGGCACAGTAGAGGGAGTTGTTGATTTCGATGGTTTAAGGCAAAAAGTAAAAAATCATCCGAAAATTGATGTTTTAAATGGTATTGCTTACAATAAAAATTCAAATACAATTTTTATGACAGGTAAAAACTGGAATAAGCTTTTCGAGTTGAAAATAATAGAGAAATAATAGATTTAATTTGTAAAAAGGGGCCTATTCATCATAAAATCATGTACCTCATTAGCTACAGTAGTTAATTTTGAATCATCTAAAGAATTATTAATTGAATTATCTATCAAGTTCACAACCCTTCTTATGTCATCCTCCTTGAGACCACGAGTTGTAATAGCGGCGGTTCCGAGTCTAATTCCACTAGTGATAAAAGGTGACTTATCGTCGAAAGGAACCATGTTTTTATTTGTAGTTATGTTTGATTTTACTAAAGCTAATTCTGCGTCTTTGCCAGTTATATTTTTATTTCTTAAATCTATCAATACCAAATGATTATCAGTTCCATTTGAAATTATATTGTAATTAAGTTTTTCAAGTTCATTAGCCATAACTTTAGCATTTTTTATCACATTCTTACAATAATTTTTAAATGATGGCTGCAGACATTCTTCAAAGGCAATTGCTTTTGCAGCTATTACATGTTCTAAGGGTCCTCCTTGATTTCCAGGAAAGACGGCCATATCAATAAGGTTTGACATTTTCTTTAATTTTCCACTTCTAAGTTTGATATTAAAGGGATTATCAAAATCTTTGCCCATTAAAATTAGCCCTCCTCTTGGTCCTCTTAACGTTTTATGTGTAGTAGTAGTTACAACGTGGCAATGTGGAATAGGGTCATTTAAAAAACCTGAAGCAATAAGTCCGCTTGGATGCGATATATCTGCCAATAAAAAGGCACCACAAGAATCAGCTATTTCTCTAAACTTTTTAAAATCTATGTCTCGTGAGTAAGCTGATGCTCCAGCAATTATCATTTTTGGTTTAATTTTTTTTGCTTGATCACTTATTCTCTCGTAGTTTAATATTTCCGTATTTTTTTCAACCCCATAGAAATGAGCATTATATAGTCTTCCAGAAAAGTTTACTGGTGAACCATGAGTTAAGTGGCCTCCATGTGATAAATCAAATCCAAAAATACTGTCACCTGGTTTCAGAAAAGCGTGAAAAACAGCAGTATTAGCTTGAGAACCAGAATGAGGTTGAACATTTGCGTATTCAGCACCAAATAGTGACTTAGCTCTATCGATTGCAATTTGTTCTATTTCATCAATAACTTCACATCCACCATAGTATCTTTTTCCAGGGTAACCTTCTGCATATTTATTAGTTAAGATTGACCCTGTTGCTTGCATAACAGCTGGTGATGTAAAATTTTCTGATGCTATTAATTCAATTCCCGTGACCTGTCTATTCTCCTCTTTTTTTATTAATTCAAAAACGACATCAACTTTTTCCATAGAACATAATTGAAGGTGTAAAAATATAATTTATTGGCTATTTACAGACTTCTATTTTAGTTTAAAAAATAATTTTATCAAAACTTAATTAACAATTCAAATTTTGACGAAAGTAATTATACTTAGTTAAGTAAATTTATATTATATTATCTATGTAATAAAAATTAAATATTAAGAATAAATCATAAAAACTTATAGCATGATAATGGATAAATTATTTTAATCAAAAATTTTGAAAAAGGAGTCTATATCAATTATTAACAAAAAAGCGAAATTGAATTACTTTATTGGGGATGAGTATACTGCAGGAATTGTATTAGTTGGATCTGAAATAAAATCAATACGAAAAAGAAATGTCTCGATTTCTGAAAGTTTTTGTGAGTTTAACGAAAATAATGAATTATTTATTTCAAAAATGTATATAAAAGAATATCAAAATTCAAGTTATAATAGAAACAGTCTATCTCAAAGAAAGCTTTTGCTTAAAAAAAAAGAGCTAAAAAAACTAAAAAAAAAAATAACAGATGTTGGTTTAACAATTATTCCTTTGAATTTATTTATCACTGATTCTGGATTGGCAAAAATTAAAATTGCATTAGCAAAAGGAAAAAAACTTTATGACAAACGACAAAGCATTAAAGAAAAGGAAATAAAAAGAGACATAGAAAAGTCAAAAAAAAATAATTAACAACTATTTTCCTCTCACTAACGGTACAAATTTAAAATCTCCAAACTTTTCTCTTTTAAATCTATTTTTTTCAAACCTAGTAAATCTATACATAGTCTGTTTGTCTTCTCCAATTGGAATCACCATTCTTCCACCTACTTTGAGCTGTTCCATTAAATTTTTTGGAATTTCTTTAGCCGCTGCAGTTACAATGATGGCATCAAAAGGTGCACTGTCGACTATTCCTAAATATCCGTCCCCAAAAAGTTTTTTTTTGATTTTAATAGACAAATTCTTAAAGAGTAAAGAAGATTTCTTGAAAAGTCTTATATCTCTTTCAATAGTGAATACGTCAAAATCCAAATATGATAGAATTGCAGTCTGATATCCTGATCCTGTTCCAATTTCTAAAACTTTGTCTCCTGGTTTACATTTAATTAATTCTGTTTGAAATGCAACAGTATAGGGTTGAGATATAGTCTGACCTGAATCTATAGGAAAAGCCATGTTTTTATATGAATGGGAAATTAATCCTGGGTCCATAAATAAATGTCGAGGAACATTATTGAAAGCATTTAGGATATTTTTATTATTGATTCCGAGTGACTCCAATTTGGACACCATAAGCTTCCTTTGTCCTTGATATTTTGGAGAGTCAATTTTTGATTTCATTAATTTCTCAACATATTATTAGTAAATAAAAACTTTAAATTACTTTAAAAATGTAATTTTGGAATCAATAATTTATAAGTGTCTACTAATCTAATCAAAATAGGGGTATTTGGTGCAGGTCACCTTGGTAAAATTCATTTAAAATTATTAAATGAATCTAAAATATTTAATCTTATTGGTTTCTATGATGTAAATACCGAGCATTCATTAAAAATTGAAAAAGAATTTGGTTATAAATATTTTAGTGATTCAAACCTTTTGATTGAATCTGTTGATGCTATTGCAATTATAACACCTACGAAATTTCATTATGAAATAGCTATTAAATGCATAGAAAAAAATAAACATATTTTTATTGAAAAGCCCATTGCTTATAGTATTCAACAAGCTGAAAAAATTGTAAAATTTTCAAAAGAAAAAAAAATTATCGGACAGGTCGGTCATGTTGAAAGGTTTAACCCAGCATTTAATTCGATAAAAAAAATAATTGGGAATCCAATGTTTATTGAATCACATCGTCTATCTGAGTTTAACCCAAGAGGAACTGATGTATCCGTGGTTTTAGATTTGATGATTCACGATATTGATATCGTTTTAAGTTTGATAAGTTCGAAAGTAATAAATATTACTTCGTCAGGAGTTTCTGTAATTAGTGAAACTCCTGATATTGCAAATGCAAGAATTGAGTTCCAAAATGGAGCGGTAGCTAATTTGACCGCTAGTAGGATTTCCTTAAAAAATATGCGTAAACTTAGATTTTTTCAAAAGGAAACCTATATTTCAGTAGATCTTTACAATAAAAAAGTTGAAGTTGTAAAAATGATTGATGCCCCCAAGGAATTGGATGAATTTGCGTTAACACTCGAAAATGCTGAGGGAAAGAAAAAGCAGATATTTTTTGATTCTCCAAAAGTTAGTAATTCCAATGCAATCCTTCTTGAATTAGAGAACTTTGCAGAATCAATCATTAATGGTAAAAAACCAATTGTTACCCTTGAAGATGGTACAGATGCATTGAAAGTAGCCTACTCAATTATTAATTTGATGTAATTTATTATAATATTTATGGATTCAATTCAAAAAAATATTAAAAAAATTAAAAAAGAAGTCGGTGAAAATGTTTTGGTTGTAGCTGTTTCAAAGACAAAACCAGTTGATGCCATAAAAAGTGTTTACAAAACTGGACATAGAGATTTTGGCGAAAATAAAGTTCAAGAAATGACATCAAAACATAATGATTTGCCAAAGGATATAAATTGGCACATGATTGGTCATATACAAACAAATAAGGTGAAATATTTAGCTCCATATGTATCACTTATTCATAGTTTAGATAGTTTAAAATTAGCTAAAGAGATAAACAAGCAAGCTATTAAAAACGACAGAGTTATTAATTGTTTAATTCAGTATAGAATATCCAATGAAGAGACAAAGTTTGGGTTAAACGAAAATGAAATAATGGAGATTATCAATTTAGAAAATAATTATAAGGGCATTAGAATTATTGGTTTAATGGGTATGGCTTCTTTTGTGAATAATAAAAACATAATTGACAGTGAGTTTAAAAAATTGAAACTTCTATTCGATAAAATTAAAAACATAAAAAAAGAATTTAAAATAATATCAATGGGTATGACTCTAGATTATAATTTAGCAATTAAAAATGGATCTAATATGATTAGAATTGGTAGTAAAATATTTGGTGAAAGGAATGCATAAAAGTTTTGCCATTTTAGATGTAGAAACAACAGGGGGAAAATTCAATGAAGAAAAAATTACCGAGATTGCAATATTTATATATAACGGAGAAAAAATCATCGATAAATTCGAATCTTTAATTAATCCATCCAAAGAAATACAACCCTTCGTGCAAAGACTAACTGGGATTAATAATGAACTTGTAAAAGATTCACCAAAATTTATTGATGTTTCTAAGAAAATTTTTGAAATTACTAAAAACAAAATTATTGTTGCTCACAATGTTGATTTTGACTACAGAATTATCAAAAATGAATTTCAAAATATTAATATAAAATATATTAGAGATACCTTATGTACAGTAGATTTATCCAAATTAATTTTTCCAGATTTAAAATCATATAAACTAACTAATTTATTATCAAATTTTGGAATTGTAAATGAAAATCCACATAGAGCAAATTCGGATGCTCTTGGTGCTTTAGAACTATTTAAAATACTTAAAGATAAGGATTTAGATATGAAGATTATAATATCGAAAATTAAGTCAAGCACCGACTACAAATAGACATTTTTATTTTTTATATTAAACTTCTTACCTTTGAATTGAATTTATAATATGGAAATAGATTCAAATAAGGGTTTGAAAGCTCTACTTCACGAAATTATTTACGAAGCCGATACCCCGGAGGGCAAACTTTTTGATGTTTTATTATTATTCTTGATACTTCTAAGTGTATTTGTCGTTATGCTAGACAGCATTGATGTTTTTCATGACAACTACAGCTATTTATTTGATGCTATCGAGTGGATTATTACGATTCTTTTTTCAATGGAATATGCATTAAGGATAATCGTGGTTAAAAAACCATTTAAATACATTTCAAGTTTTTTTGGTATAATTGATTTATTATCAATTTTACCTCAATATTTAAGTTTCTTTTTTGTAGGTGGCGGTTCATTAGTTGCCCTTAGGGCCTTGAGACTTCTTAGAGTTTTCAGAATCCTTAAATTAACGAGATTTGTTGGTGAATCTAATTTCTTAATTAGATCATTAAAGGCGAGTCGTGCCAAAATAGGTGTTTTTTTATTTACAGTTTTTATTTTATCAATAATCTTTGGTACAATAATGTACTTAGTTGAAGGTGAAGAAAATGGTTTTACAAGTATTCCTGAAAGCATATATTGGACTATTGTAACCCTTACTACAGTTGGTTACGGTGATATTTTTCCAGGCACTACAATTGGAAAGTTTATTGCATCAATAATCATGATTATGGGGTATGGAATCATAGCAGTTCCCACTGGGATAGTAAGTGCAGAAATGGCTCAAAAGAGGAGAAGACCCGATACAAATACTCAGTCATGTCCCAGTTGTGCAGAATCTTCACATAAAGATAACGCTAAGTTTTGCCATAGTTGCGGCAATATTCTTAATGAGGAAAAATAAATTAATTTACATTGGAGGTCCAACTTGTTCTGGTAAAACTAAATTATCTATTTTACTAGCAGAAAGTTTAAAAACTGATATAGTTTCTTGTGATTCTAGACAGATTTACAAAGAAACTTCTTTAGGTACAGCGAAACCTTCAAATTATAATCTAAAAAAAGTAAAACATCATTTTATTAATCATGTATCAATTCATAGTGAATACAACGTTGGTATCTACTATAAGGAGTCTAATAAAATCCTTGAATCAATTTTCAAAAAGAAAAAAAACGTTATTCTAGTTGGAGGTTCTAGTTTGTATGCAGATTCAATTATAAATGGGATTGATGACTTTCCTAAAGTTGAAAATTCAATAAAGGAAAAAGTTAATTTAATATTTAAAAATGAGGGAATCAACAAGTTAAATTCAATACTTAAAAGATATGATCCTGAGTATCATAGTATTGTAGATAAAAATAATTCTCGAAGAGTAATAAGGGCTTTACAGATTTGTTTATCTACTGGGAAACCATTTATTTCTTTTCACAAAAAAAGAAATAAGAATAATCTATATAGTTCAAAAATCTTATTGATGGATCTCAATAGAAAAAAATTATATAAAAAAATAAATGAGAGAGTGGATAAAATGATTTCGAATGGGCTGGAAGAGGAGGCAAGGAAACTTTATAAACACAGAAACTTAAAATCTCTACAAACCGTAGGTTACAGCGAGTTTTTTAATTATTTTGATGGAAAGTATAATTATGAAAAAACTATTGAAGAAATTAAAAAAAATACCAGAAGATACGCGAAAAGGCAGATTACATGGAACAAAAAATACCAAGAGGCCTTTTTAGTTAATGAAAATTATCTACTAGATGAAATAATTGAATTTGTAAATAAGTAATTCAAACGTTAAATCTAAAATGCATTATGTCTCCGTCGACAACAATATACTCCTTCCCTTCTACTCTTAATTTTCCTGCTTCTTTAATTTTAATTTCACTTTTATATTTTATGTAGTCAATGAAAGAAATTACCTCTGATCTAATAAAACCTTTTTCAAAATCAGAATGTATAACTCCAGCAGCTTTTTGAGCATTCCATCCAATTTGTATTGTCCATGCTTTAACTTCCTTTTCCCCAACTGTGAAAAATGTCTGCATATTTAAAAGCTCATATGTCTTATTTATTAGTCTTAATGAAGCTGGTTGTTTTATTTGATAATCATTTAAAAAGGACTGTCTATCAGAAAAATCATCAATTTCAAAAATCTCAGCTTCTAACGAAACCGCTAGAATTAATATTTCAGATTTTTCTCTCGTTATCGTTTCTTTAATCTCATTTGTAAAATCATTTCCATCATTTAAATCTTGATCAGATACATTACATACATATAAGACTGGTTTTAATGTCAAAAGATTTAGATCTTTTATTAGATTGGCTTCATCTTCATTTATATCTAAATTTCTTAAATTTTCAGACTTTTCTAATTTATTTTTAATCAATTGTAAAACAGATAGATATTTAAAATGATCTTTATCTCCAGCTCTTAGCTTTTTTGAAACTTTTTCAATTTGTTTATCTACTGTTTGAAGGTCTTTAATTTGAAGTTCCAAATCAATTATTTCTTTATCTCTTAAAGGATCAATCGTACCCTCGACATGGGTAACATTAGAGTCTTCAAAACATCTCAAAACATGTATAAGAGCATCTGTTTCTCTTATGTTAGCTAAAAATTGGTTACCAAGACCTTCTCCTTTGCTTGCGCCCTTAACTAAACCTGCAATGTCGACAATTTCAATGCTTGCAGGAATTGTTTGTTTTGGATTCATTAGATCTGTTAGTATAGATAATCTTTCATCTGGAACATTTACTCTCCCAATGTTTGGTTCTATGGTACAAAAAGGAAAGTTCGCAGATTGGGCCTTAGAATTACTTAAACAGTTGAATAAAGTAGATTTCCCAACATTTGGTAAGCCAATAATTCCAGCTTTCATAAAAATAACTTATTTAGCATGCATAAAAGATTGCTTATCAAGAAGTTTGGATTCACTTTCAATGTTATTTTCATCTGGAACACAGCAATCAACTGGACATACAGCTGCGCACTGAGGTTCGTCATGAAAACCTTTACATTCAGTACATTTATTTGGAACAATATAATAGTATTCATCGGAAATAGGGTCTTGAAGAAGATCAGCATCAATTGACTTTCCATCTAACAAATTTAAAGTGCCTTTTAAAGAAGTTCCATCACTATATTTCCAATCCTCAGATGATTCATAAATAGCAGTATTTGGACATTCTGGTTCACAAGCACCACAATTAATGCACTCATCTGTAATAATAATTGCCATTTGTAAAGTTTATATAATTTAGTACAAAAATAAAACCTTAGTTGATATTTTGCAAAATATGAAACATTTAGATAAAAAGATTAGAGCTTTTGTTAAACTTGGGGAATATTTAAGAAAGGAAAAAATTGACTCTGAATTACATGAACTGATCACTAAAACTGAAATCAATAATAGTTGGTTTACTTACAATAACTCAGTAAAGGCTTTGAAAATTTGGGGAAATACTTTGTTAAAGGAAAATATTTTAAAATGGACTTCCAAATATAATTTTGAAAATAAAAATTCTAAAAGAATTGGAATCATAATGGCTGGTAATATACCAATGGTAGGACTACATGATTTAATTTGCTTATTAATCACAAACCATAAGGGAATTGTAAAAACATCATCCTCTGATCCATTTTTAATTCCTTATTTATATAAAAAATTGATTCAGTTTAATTCAAATTTCAAAGAAAGATTAGTTTTTAAGAGTAAAATAAATTCATTAGATGCTGTTATTGCAACTGGAAGTAATCTTACAATTAAACATATTAATGAAAGGTTTAGTTCCCATCCATCAATTCTAAGAGGTACTAGAAATTCAGTTGCTGTTTTAAACGGAAAAGAGTCGATAAATGAGTTAAAGCTTTTATCAAACGACATTTTAGGATATTTTGGTTTTGGGTGCAGAAGCATTACAAAAATTTATGTACCAAATAATTACAATTTTGATGTTCTTATAAAAATTTTAAAAGAAAAGTCAGAATCAATAGTCTTAAATGAATACTTAAATAACTTTAAAAAAAACAATGCTATAAACAAGATAGTTAAAAGTAAATTTCAAATAGCTGGGAAATTGATACTAATTGAAGATAAAAGTATACATGCTGAAATTGCAACAATAAATTACGAATATTATGATACTATAGGTTGGTTAAACAAGCAAATAAAATCTAATCTCAAAAAAATTCAATGTATAGTTGGAAAAATGAATCAAAATAGTTTTATAAAATTTGGAGAAACCCAAAAACCACATTTATGGTCTTATGCAGACAATATTGACACTATTAAATTTTTATTATCTATGTGAGTAAATTGTTGAAAAACAAATTAAAAACCAAATCAATTAGATAGCTAAATTTCATTTAATATGATGATATTTGTCCTTAATTTTTAATTATGAAAAAATATAACTTTAATGCGGGTCCATCAGTACTGCCTGATGATGTTTTCAAATACTCTGCGGAAGCTATTAAAGACTTAGATAAATCGGGTTTGTCAATATTGGAGATATCTCACAGAAGTGAAAAATTCTCAGAAATAATCACCAAAGCGAAAAATTTAGCTCTTCAGATATCTGATCTTAATAGTAATGAATATGAGGTTTTATTTTTGCAAGGAGGAGCAAGCCATCAATATTTGATGGTTGCTTCAAACTTTTTAAATAATGTTGCAGGCTACGTAAATACAGGCACCTGGTCAGAAAAAGCAATAGGTGAAGCAAAATATTATGGAAATGTAATTGAAGTTGCCTCTTCAAAAGATAAAAATCACACTTATATCCCGAAAGAAATTAAAGTTGTAGAAGATTTAGATTACCTGCATATCACATCCAACAATACTATTTTTGGTACTCAATTTCACACATTTCCAGATACCAACACCCCATTAATTGCTGATATGAGCTCAGATATTTTTTCAAGAAAAATCAAATTTTCAAATTTTGATCTTATCTATGCTGGTGCACAAAAAAATCTAGGCGCGGCCGGTGTAACTATGGTCATTTTAAAAAAAGAAATATTACAAAAAAATATAAGGAAAATTCCATCTATATTAAGTTATCAAAATCATGTTGAGAAACAAAGCTTATACAATACCCCACCAGTCTTTTCGATTTACACCTGTATGCTCAATATGGAATGGATTTTAAAATCAGGAGGAATCGAGGCGATTGAAAAGAAAAATATTGAAAAAGCTAAATTACTTTACAATGAGATCGATAACAATGATGCCTTCTATGGATTTGTTGAAAAGTCTGATAGAAGTATCATGAACGTAACTTTCGGTACTAGTAATGATTATAGCTTTGAAAAATTTGATAGAATGTGCTCAAATAATAACATAAATGGGATTAAAGGGCACAGATCTGTTGGTGGTTTTAGAGTTTCTCTTTACAATGCAATTTCGATAGATAGTGTCAAAATTTTAATTGAGATTATGCAAAAATTTAACAAAGACGGATAATTATGAAAGTTCTAGCTAATGACGGTATATCAGAAAATGCAGTTGATATTTTAAATAAGAATAGTTTTGATGTTTACTTAGACAAGGTTGAGCAGAGTAATTTAATAGATTTCATAAATCTCAACAAAATTTCTGTTCTACTTGTCCGAAGTGCTACTCAGGTCAGGAAAAATCTTATAGATAATTGTCAGTCACTAAAAATAATAGGTCGTGGAGGTGTTGGTATGGATAATATCGACGTGGAATACGCAAAATCTAAGGGCATTTTAGTTATTAATACCCCTGGAGCTTCATCAAATTCGGTTGCAGAACTTGTATTTGCCCATTTATTTAGTGGATCAAGATTCTTGTTTGATAGTAACAGAAATATGCCTCTAGAAGGTGAAAAAAAATTTAAAATTCTAAAAAAAAAATATTCTGAAGGAATAGAACTCAAAAATAAAAATTTGGGGATAATTGGACTTGGTAAAATTGGACGTGAAGTTGCAAGAATAGGCTTCGGTTTAGGTATGAATGTCCATGGCTTTGATAAGTTTATAAAGGGAAAAAAAATCAAAGTAAAATTAAATGACCAAAATGCATATACTTTCGAAATAAATTTAATTTCATTTGAGGAAATCCTTAAGAAGTCTGATTTTATTTCTCTTCATGTTCCCGCACAAAAAAACTTCCTTATTGGTAAGAATGAGTTTGAAAAAATGAAAAAGGGTTCGGCAATTATTAATGCCTCAAGGGGGGGTATAATTGATGAAGAAGAATTAATTAGAAATCTTGACAATGGAAAAATTAAATTTGCTGGTTTAGATACATTTGAAAATGAACCAACACCAAGTGTATCTATTCTTATGCATCCAAAGATTTCTCTAACTCCACACATTGGAGCTGCAACATCCGAAGCTCAGGAAAGGATTGGAGAGGAATTGGCCAAACAAATTTGTGATTTTTATAAAATATGAAAAGATGGATAGTCTATCTTAAAAAGAAATGGAATATAAAATCAAATTTTCAATTTTTTTTGATATTTGTAGTGTTTGGTTTAACGGGTTCCTTTTCCTTAAAGGTAGCAAAACCAATCCTTTATTTCTTTGGCTTTAATCGGGAAATATTCAATGACTTTGTCTTGGGTGATATTTTTTATTGGAGTCTAAGACTAATAATTATTTTTCCTATATACCAATTACTTCTACTTTTTTTTGGTTTTATATTTTTTCAGTTTTCTTTTTTCTGGAAATTAGAAAAAAAAATTTTGATTAAAATTGGTTTAGGAAGATTTTTTTCCAGTACAAAAAAAAATAATTAATTTTTTAAATAATTTTTAAACTTTTCTTTAAACGACAGTACTTTTGGAGATATAACCAAATTACAATAAGGTTGATTTTTATTCAAGTTGTAATAGTCTATATGATAATCTTCGGCTTGAAAGAATTCCATAAGGCGGTTGATTTCGGTTACTATGTTATTTTTAAATTTATTATTGATCTTTATTATAAAATTTTCTATCACTTTTAGCTGATTTTTAGATGAATAAAAAATTACAGATCTATATTGCGACCCTATATCGTTTCCTTGACGATTCAATGATGTTGGATTGTGAACGTAAAAAAAAATTTCTAAGATTTTCGGAAAAGATATTATATTATTGTCAAACACAACTTTTACAACCTCAGCATGTTTTGTATTTCCCTTACAAACGTCTTTATAATTGGCTTCCTCTTTTTTTCCGCCCATGTAACCAGGAATAACTTTATCTACTCCCTTGATTTGATTAAAAATAGCTTCAATACACCAAAAACAACCTCCACCTAAATAAACTGTCTCTTTCTTTCCCATAGTATATTTTTAATATTTAAAAATATAAAAAGAAGATTTAAAATATTGTAATTTGGATATAAATTAAGAATGTGATTGAGGCAGAAAAAATAAAAAAAAGCTATAATGACAAAATTGTATTGGATATTCCTTCCCTGAAAATTAAAGAGTCTCAAATTGTTTCAATATCTGGCCCGTCTGGTGCAGGTAAAACAACCCTATTAAGTATTCTAGGAACTTTGTTAAAAGCAGACAATAATAAGGAAACATCATTAAAAATTATGAACGAAGATATAACTAAAATGTCACCAAACTATCTGGCAAGGTTTAGGAACCTTAATTTAGGTTTCATCTTTCAATTTCATGAATTACTGAATGAGTTTAATGTTATAGAAAACATAATTATTCCAGGTTTAATAGCTAATAAAGAGAAGGATTTTTTATTGAAAAGGGCCATGGAAATTCTAAAAATTTTAAACATATTCGATCTAAAATTCAATAATCCAAAAAATATTTCAGGCGGTGAGAAGCAAAGGGTTGCAGTAGCAAGATCTCTTATAAATAATCCATCAATAATATTTGCAGATGAGCCAAGTGGGAATTTAGATGCAAAGAATGCCGATGAATTGCATAAATTATTTTTTAAATTGAGAGATGAGTTCGGCCAAACATTTGTAATTGTTACTCATAATGAAAAATTGTCAAAAATATCAGACAAAATATTAAACCTTGTCGATGGAAAAATACAGACAAATAGAAATTAAATCATTTTTAGATTATAAGGCTGATTTATACGAAAATGAAAACTTTATTGAAGATGATCCTGTTTCTATACCACATCTATTTTCAAAAAAAGAAGATATTGAGATAAGCGCTTTTATAACTTCTACAATATCATGGGGACTAAGAAAAACAATCCTAAATAATGCTAAAAAAATAGTCGAGATGATGGATTTGTCACCATTTGATTTCATTCAAAACCATTCCAAATCAGATTTAGGGCCATTATCTAGATTTGTTCACAGAACTTTTAATGGAAATGACCTTATTTTTTTTATTGTATCATTAAAAAATATTTATAAAAATCATGGAGGGCTTGAAAATTTGTTCAAACCCAATAATTTAAACGAAAATATGGGTGCAGCAATACATCAAATGAAAAAGATTTTTTTTTCAATATCACATAACAGCAGAACTAAAAAGCATATATCGGATCCAATGAAAGGCTCAGCTGCTAAAAGGATAAATATGTTTTTAAGGTGGATGGTTAGATCTAAGAAGAAAAAAGTTGATTTTGAATTGTGGAAGTCAATAAGCCCAAGCCAACTGTCATGTCCTCTAGATGTTCATACTGGAAGAATAGCTAGAAAGTTGAAAATTTTAAATCGGAAACAAAATGATTTTAAAGCAACATTAGAACTAGATAACAACTTAAGAATATTTAATTCCATTGATCCAGTTAAATATGATTTTGCATTATTTGGACTAGGAGTTTTTGAGAAATTTTAATTTTTTTAATTAAATCATACATATGTATAAAGTATGGTTTTAGTAAATTTGATTTTTATTATGAAAATTCTTTTAAAAAAATCAACTGTTTTAGAACGTGAGAGTCAATTTCATAATAAAACAGTTGACATTTTAATTGAAGGAGGAAAAATTATTGATATTTCAGAGAATTTAGATGTTTCTGCTGAATTAATTGTTTCTGAAGAAAATTTGCATGTTTCATTAGGATGGTTTGATTCTAGTGTTTGTTTTGGTGAACCCGGGTTTGAAGAAAGAGAAACAATTCAAAATGGCTTAAAAACTGCATCTCATAGTGGTTTCACAGATATTTGTTTACAGCCAGATACTTTACCCAAAGTAGATAATAGTTCAATTTTAAGTTTTTTAAAAAATCATGCTTCTGAATATCCCTGTAAAATTCATCCGATTGCTTGCTTCACCCTTAAAGGAAATGGTAAAAAAATGACTGAGTTTTTTGATTTACACAAATATGGGGCCATTGCATTTGGTGATTTTTTAACCCCCATTAAGAATCCTAATCTTTTAAAATCTTCACTCCTTTATGTTCAAACATTTGATGGTTTGATAATCTCAACTCCTAGAGATCCATACATAAGCTTAAATGGGTTAGTAAATGAAGGAATAAAATCAACTCAATTAGGTTTATCTTCGATTCCATCTATTGCAGAAAAAATTCAAATTCAAAGGGACCTAAGTATTCTTGAATACACTGGAGGTAAACTTCATGTCCCGTATATATCTTCCTCAGAAAGTATTGAAGTTATTCGAAATGCAAAAAAAAATGGATTAAATATTAGTACAAGTGTACCTATAGCAAATTTAATATTCAATGATGAAATCTTAGATGGCTTCAATTCAAATTATAAATTATATCCACCAATTAGAAATAAGGAGGATCAAAAAGAATTAAAAGAGGCTGTTCTAGATGGAACTATTGATATTGTTACCTCCCATCATCAACCATTAAACTCAGAATTAAAAGAAGTTGATTTTAATTCTGCTGAATATGGTACCATATCATTGGAAGCCATGTTTGGCAGTTTGAATAAAATTTTTTCAATTGAAAAGGTTATTGACCTCCTTACAAAAGGCAGAAGTATTTTTAGTATTAAAGAACCAAAGATTGAGATTGGTGAAAAGGCTTGTTTGACTTTTTTTGATCCTTCAAAAAGAGATATTTTCACCGCTGACAAAATTGTATCAACCTCAAAGAATTGTGCTTTTCTTGATATGGAAATTATTGGAAAAGTTTACGGTTGTATTAATGATAATAAAATTTTCATCACTAAATGTGAGTAAAAAACTTAAATACCTAATTAATAAACCTGCATCTAACCAAAATGACTTGAAAGTTATTTTTTTACTTCATGGGTATGGAAGTAACGAAGAGGATTTATATTCTTTTAAAGATTTTTTTCCTTCAAATTACATTACTATTTCTTTAAGGGCTCCAATTTCAATTGGTCATAATTCATATGCCTGGTATTCAATAAACTTTGAAAATAACATCGATAGATGGATTGATACCGATGAAGCCATAAATGCAAAAAATATAATAATTAACGATATTTTACTCCATTTGAAAGATTTGGCTTTTACGAATGAAAGGGCATCTTTATTAGGTTTTAGTCAGGGTGCGATTTTAAGTTGGTCTATTGGAATCGAATGTCCAAATCTTATTAAAAATATTCTTCCATTGAGTGGTTTTTATCATTCAGAAATAACACAACATAATTTAAAAAATAAATTTAGACTTAATTCTTTTAGTACTCACGGAATAAATGATCAAGTTATTCCAGTTGATTGGGCTCGAAGAGGTGTTCAGAGTCTTATTAAATACAACATAAATATTGAGTTTAAGGAATACGAATCAGGACACGAAATTAATAATGAAAATTTGCGAGATATAATTGAATGGCTGGCTAAAAATTAAATGATAAAATTTTAATACAGAAAATAATCTTTAATATCAAACATTACTTCATTCGCGTTTAATTGATATTCAATCCACATTTCTCCCCATTTACTTCCATTTGAAAAATCTGCTATAATCCACTTATGATTTAAGATTTTAACTTTATTAATCAAATACTTATTTCTCGCATTAGATACCGGAATAAAAATATCTGAATTTTTATTGAAATTTTTTTCATAAAGCTCATCCCTTATATATGAAACAAGAGAGTCAACATCAATATCATTAAAATATGCCTGGGCATCTTGATTATCGATTATTGAAAAATAGATTTCGTCTTTGAATTGTTTATTTAGTAATTTATACTGGTTTTCTAGTGAATCAATTTTCTTTTTTAGAATTCTTGAATTCGATTCATTTAAACTAGAAATTTTAGTGTAATTAATACTAAGGAAAATTAATATTAAAGACGTAAAAACCAAAATATAAATTAAAATCTTATTTTGCATTAAATTGATTTAATAGATAGGTTATCATAGGCAATATAAATATTTTTAGGCAGTGTTTTTTGAATTTCGTCGTGAAAACCCATGTGATGGCTAATATGAGTTAAATATGTTTTTTTAGGATTAATTTTTCTTGACAATGATATGGCCTGATCCAAACTCAAATGTGAATGATGTTCTTCCTGTCGTAATGCATTAAGAACTAAAATGTCTAGATTTTTAAGTTTTAAAATTTCATTCTCAGAAATTGATTTTACGTCTGTTAAATAGGCAAAGTTCTCAATTCTGTAACCAATTATAGGTAATTTTCCATGAAAAACTTCTACAGGAATAATGTCTTTGTTTCCAATTGTAAATTTTTCATTTTTATCTATTAGTTTTATTTTAACAGAAGGAGCTCCTGGATATTTATCGTTTTCATCAATTATGTAATCAAAACGCTTGCTTAAAAAGGTGTATACCCTTTTAGTTAAAAATAAATCTATTTTTCCTTGCTTAAAATAAAAAGGACGAATGTCATCTAGACCAGCTGTATGATCTGAATGTTCATGAGTATATAGAATTCCATCTAACTTTTTAGTCTTACATTTTAGCATTTGCTGTCTAAAATCAGGTCCACAATCAATAACATAGAAAAAATTATCCCACTTTAATGCAACCGACACTCTCAATCTCTTATCTTTTGGATTATTACTTTTACATACTGGATGATTACTCCCAATTATGGGAACACCCTGGGATGTGCCTGTTCCTAAAAAAATTATTTCAATCATTAATTCAAAGGTAAACTTTGTATATAAATTCCACAATCTTTGTAGATTTGGTAAAATTATGAGTCTTCCAGGAGAAATAGAAATTGAAAATAGGCCTTCAACGGAGGCAAAAGCCTTGCGTATTAATTTAAATAATTTTATATACGGAACTTTTGCTGAGATTGGTGCAGGTCAAGAAGTTGCAAGACAATTTTTTAGAATAGGGGGAGCTTCTGGAACAATCGCAAAAACAATTTCTGCATATGATAAGACATTTAGTGACAATATTTATGGTGAAGAAACTGACAAGCGTTATGTAACTGAAGGGAGAGTTGATAAAATGTTAGATCACGAAATTGAACTTTTAGAGACAAGAATAAGAAAAAAAAATCCTAGAAAAATGTTTTTTACAT
Source organism: Flavobacteriaceae bacterium (assembly GCA_045561795.1). Lineage (GTDB taxonomy): Bacteria > Bacteroidota > Bacteroidia > Flavobacteriales > Flavobacteriaceae > TMED96. The sequence continues at coordinate 24,867 of JBJKWZ010000001.1, read as the reverse complement.
ACGCAAATACAGTCGCTACTATAGATTTTGCTAAAAAGTTTAAGGGCCATGGATGGATGGGGATTCGATTTCAAACAAAACCAAATGAGAAATATAGTGAGATAACCTTACATGTAAGATTTCACCAATCGGAGGCTAGATTTCAACAAGAAGTTCTAGGAATAATGGGGGTAAATCTTATATATGGAGCATTTTATAAAAATAGTGAGCCAAAGAAATTATTAAAATATTTATATGACCACATTGACAAAGATGCTATTGAAATTGACACTATTAATTTTAAGGGACCTCTTTTCAAAGAAATTGACAATAGATTGATGAGTTTACAATTAATAAAAAATGGAATGACTCAGGCTGTAATGTTTAACAAAGAAGGTAACAATATTCTTCCTGCTGCAGAATTGTATAAAAAAAATATTTTGACCATTAGAGGAAGTTTTAGACCTGTTACCAAGGTGAACATAGATATGTATGAGAAATCTTTAGATGCATTCTTGAAAGAACCATTAGTCAAAAAAGAAAAAAACCTAGTTATATTTGAAATTACTCTGTCAAATCTATTGTCAGAGGGTGAAATCGACGAAATTGATTTTATGGATAGAGCAAAATTACTATGTTCAATGGGGCATACAGTAATGATCTCCAATTTCAAAGAATATTACAAATTAGTTGACTATCTATCTAGGTATACTCAAAAACAACTTGGATTATGCATGGGTGTCAATAATTTAATTCAGGTTTTTGATGAACATTATTATGAAGACCTTGATGGAGGGATTTTAGAAGCTTTTGGAAAAATGTTTCATAATAATTTAAAAATCTATTTATATCCAAACAAAGGCAATAATGGAAGTATTATAAATAGTGAAAATCTAAAGCTTGATAATAGAATGAAGGAATTTTATAAATTTTTTAAATACAATGGTAAAATAATTGATATAAAAGATTTTGAAATAAAGTTTTTAGATATTTTTTCTAGAAAAGTTTTAGAAATGATAAAAAAGAAAAATGATGTTTGGGAAGATTTTTTACCTAATGGAATACCAGAAATTATAAAAAAAAACAAAATGTTTGGTTTTAAATAATAATGTCTAAGATTTGATTCGAGTGTTCCTTCGTTTTAACCTTCTCAAATACAAAACTTATTATACCTTTTTCATTAATAATAAATGTCATCCGGTGAATGCCTTCATATTCTCTGCCCATAAATTTTTTTTCCCCCCAAACTCCAAACGATTTTATTAATTCTTTATCAACATCAGCTAATAAAGGAAAAGGGAGTTGAAATTTTTGATGAAATTTCATCTGACTTTTTTGATTGTCTCCACTAACTCCTATTAAATTATAACCTTTTTCAATGAAAATTTTATAATTATCTTTTAAATCACAAACTTCAGCTGTACATCCTGGAGTATTTGCTTTTGGATAAAAAAAAATAATCATTTTTTTTCCTAGATATTTCTCTCTTTTATGGATAATTCCGTTTTGGTCTTTTAAAACAAAATTTGGTAACTTATCCCCTTTTTTTAAAGTATTCATTTTATAAATTTTAACGTAAAAATAGTGACCAAAACAGAAAAAGTAAATTTTATAATTGAAAATTTAACTAAATTATATCCAAACATCCCTGTACCTTTAAATCACAGTGATGAATATACTTTGCTAATCGCAGTGTTACTTTCTGCCCAAAGTACAGATAAGAGAGTTAATCAAACAACCCCTATCCTATTTTCTAAGGCAAGTAGCCCCAATGAAATGATCCAATTGTCTACAACTGAAATAAGAAAAATTATAAAGCCAATAGGTTTATCCCCATCTAAATCAAAAGCTATCCACAAATTATCAAAAATTATTATTGAGAAACACAATGGTAATGTCCCAAGAACATTTGAAGAATTGGAAGAACTTCCTGGGGTTGGTCACAAAACTGCAAGTGTAGTAATGTCTCAAGCATTTGGTTTTCAAACATTCCCTGTCGACACTCACATTCATAGATTGATGTATAGATGGGGACTATCTAATGGAAAAAACGTTAAAATTACAGAACGTGATGCTAAAAGACTTTTTCCAAAAAATAAATGGAATGATCTTCATTTACAAATTATATATTATGGAAGAGAATATTCACCAGCAAGGGGGTGGTCTCAAGAAAAAGATTTTATTACTATGAAAGTGGGAAGAAAGTCTTTTTTAAAAAAAATGACTTAATTAAGAACTTATTTTTTATTATTTTTTTTTCAATTTGTTTGCCGAAAGAGCCCTTGAAAACGCCAAAATACGCTTTATCGTAATTGCACTAGGACCAATATTTTTTAATTTACTTTTATCCAATTTTTAATACACTTTAAAAATAAAACGCAAAAAATGAATAAAAATTATATTAGGCAGATAATGTTATTTTATTTTCAATTATCAATTTCCGGAGATTAATAATTGCATATCGCATTCTTCCGAGTGCAGTATTAATACTTACTCCTGTAGTTTCAGAAATTTCCTTAAAACTCATTTCTTTATAAAGTCTCATGTTAAGAACTTCTTTTTGATCTTCTGGTAATTTTATAATAATTTTTTTTAGGTCGTTTAGGATTTGCTTATCGATTAAATGTTTCTCTATTGAAGGATTTTCGTCTTTAATCAATTGAAATATATCATATTTTTCATTTTTATCAAAAGATGGAAATCTTTTGTTTTTTCTAAAAAAATCAATTACTAAGTTGTGGGCAATTCTCATAATCCAAGGTAAAAATTTACCCTCTTCGTTGTAAACACCCCTTTTTAAAGTTTTTATAACTTTAATAAAAGTCTCCTGAAATAAGTCTTCAGCGTTATCTTTATTCAAGACCTTAGAATAAATGAAATTGTATATTTTAAACTTATGTTTGTTTACTAAGACTTCTAAAGATTTTTCACAACCATTAATATAATTACTTACTAACTGGGCGTCATCAAGGGTATTAGAATTATCCATACACTAACTTTAAATATTTAAAAATTAAAAAGTAGAATTGTGTATAGGCTGTGTTTTTAATTATTTCAAAGATATAAAATAAATTTTAATAATAAATTAAATGATTTTTTTAATTTAAACATGAAAATTTCCATAGATATAAATTTTACAATGAAAAATGTTAAAAACAATAATTTCAATGAATATATTAAGATAAGGGGGGCGAGACTTAATAATTTAAAAAACATTGACTTAGACATAAAAAGGAATTCTCTTACTGTAATTACTGGACTTTCTGGTTCAGGTAAAACAACTTTAGCTTTTGACACATTATATGCAGAAGGACAAAGAAAATATATTGAAAGTCTTTCTTCTTACGCAAGGCAATTTATGGGTAAAATAAATAAACCTCTTGTGGATAGTATTGATGGGATATCACCTGCTATTGCTGTTGAACAAAAAATTACTTCTACAAATCCAAGATCAACTGTAGGGACTAAAACTGAAATTTTTGACTACATAAGACTTTTATATTCTAGAATTGGGGAAACATTTTCTCCAAAATCGAGAAAAATTGTAAAAAAGGATACAGTAAAGGACGTTATAGAGTACCTACAAACACTTAATTCAAACTCAAAATTTATTATTACATGCAAACCTAGAATAACATATGATAATGAATCTAATTATGTTAAAAAATTATTATCGCAAGGATTTGCAATGGGTTATCTAAACCAAGAAATTATAAAATTAAGTGAGATTGATGAGAAAGATTTTGAAAAGTTTGAGTTAGTAATTGAAAGAGTAGTCTTAAATGCTAATAAAAATAAAATATCAAGTTTAGCAGAATCTATCGAAATTGCATTCTTTGAGGGAAATGGTAAATGCAGTATAATTGATCTAGATGATAATAGTAAAATTTCATTTTCAAATAATTTTGAAAGAGATGGAATTGTTTTTCCTGAACCTAACGAACAATTCTTTAGCTTTAATAATCCATATGGAGCATGCAAAACTTGTCAAGGATATGGAGATATAATTGGTATAGACTTAGATCTTGTTATACCAAATAAAAATTTAACAATCTTTGAAGGTGCAATAATTCCATGGAATGGAAATTCATTTAAAAAATATTTAAATGATTTAATAAATAATTCACATAAATTCTCTTTTCCAATTCATGAGCCATTTTATAAGCTCAATGAAAAACAAAAAAAATTAATTTGGCGGGGTAATGAATACTTTAAAGGATTAAATTTTTTCTTCAAAAAAATCGAATCTAAAACATATAAAATTCAAAATAGAGTTTTATTATCAAGATATAGAGGAAAAACTAAATGCACCGAATGTAATGGGTCTAGACTTAGAAAAGAAACTGAGTATGTTAAACTAAATAGTAAAAGTATTCCTGAACTGCTAAATCTTAGTATTAATGAACTGTATGAATTTTTCAATGAGCTAAAGCTTTTGGATAACAAAAAGGAAATTGCAGAAAATATTCTTTACGAAATTAAATCTAGAATATCATTCATGCAAGACGTTGGCTTGGGTTATTTAACATTGAATAGAAGATCTAACTCCCTTTCAGGAGGAGAATCTCAGCGTATTAACTTAGCGACATCTTTAGGAAGCAGTTTGGTTGGAGCAATGTATATTTTAGATGAGCCAAGTATTGGACTCCATTCGATTGACAATAAAAAACTTATTGAAATCTTGAAAAAATTGAAAAAATTAGGAAATACTGTTGTCGTTGTTGAGCATGATGAAGGAATAATGAAAGAAGCCGATGAAATAATAGATTTAGGACCACTTGCTGGTATTAATGGAGGACAGGTTGTTGCAAAAGGAAAATTTAAAGATATTTTAAAAAGTAAAAACTCAATAACTGCCATGTATCTAAATTCTGAAAAAAAAATAGTTTATCCCAAAAGCAGAAAAAAAATAAAACATAAAATATCTGTAAAAGGAGCTAGAGAAAATAATCTCAAGAATATTGATATTGAATTTCCATTAAATATGATGGTTGCAGTTACTGGAGTATCCGGAAGTGGGAAAAGTTCTCTAGTCAAAAAAGTTCTTTATCCTGGAATTCTTAAAAGTCTTGATATCTACAAAGAAAAAAGTGGAGAATTTAAATCTATTGAGGGAGACATAAGTTTAATAAATCAAGTTGAGTATATTAATCAGAACCCAATTGGCAGATCGTCAAGATCAAACCCTGTTACTTACGTAAAGGCCTTCGATGACATAAGACAACTTTATTCAAAAGAACCTCTAGCAAAAAGCAGAAATTACAAACCAAAACATTTTTCATTTAATGTCGACGGTGGTAGATGTGATAAATGTAAGGGAGAAGGTGTCGTTATAATTGAAATGCAATTCATGGCTGACGTAGTATTAAAATGTGATGAATGTGATGGAAAAAGATTTAAAAAAGAAGTTCTTCAAGTAAAGTTTGATAAAAAATCAATTGATGAAATTCTGGATATGACATTAGATGAGGCATTAGAATTTTTTAAAAAAAATAATGAACACAAATTGGTAAATAAACTATTACCATTAAAAAAAGTTGGACTAGGTTATATTACTTTAGGTCAGTCTTCAAGTAATATTTCTGGAGGAGAGGCACAAAGGATTAAACTTGCATCATTTATTGGAAAGGGAGACAATAAAAATAAAATTCTTTTCATATTTGACGAACCAACAACTGGACTTCACTTCGATGATATTAATTATTTAATTAAATCTTTATTCCTTTTAATCGAAAATGGACATTCAGTAATTGTAGTTGAACACAATTTAGACATGATTAAATGCGCAGATTACATTATTGATCTCGGTCCAAATGCAGGAATAGATGGAGGGAAACTTATAGCATTTGGAACTCCCGAAGAAGTTGCAAAAATAAATGGCTCCCACACTGGAAAATTTTTAAAAGAAAAATTAATTTAGATTATAAGGTAACTTCAATTAATTAGCCGTTTTTATTGATTTTCAAAAAAGAATTTAAATCATTAGACAAATTTAAGAAATAAGAAATTGATGAATACGTGATTAGTGTAAGTATGCACTTGAATATTAAATTCATTAAAAAATTAGATGATATGTTTAAATTAGAAAATAATATATAAGTTGTAAAAATTAAAATTGATATTAAAACTGTTTTTTTTGTAAATGGCTGTATTTTAAATCTTAACATGACAAAAACTATCTTTAAAAAATTAAATAAAAATATAATTATCATGGTAGAAATGGCAGCACCAACAAAACCAATTTTATTTATAAAAAAAATATTAAGGCAAATTACTCCAATTGCAGAGGAAACAGAAAATATAGGGACCGCATAGTAATATTTTGAATTTGTAATTATACTATTTACACAACCAACTGAAGCGCTAGATAATTTGGATATCGATATATAGAAAACAACAGGTATTGCGAGTCTAAAACCATCATCTAAATTAAGGGAGTATATTATTTCATATATATCATTAATATTAGAACAAATTAAAACTGAAATAAAACCAGCTATAAGTAACAAATTTGATGAACTTTTTTTATATAATCTTGCCAGCTCAGGAATATCATTTTTATTTATTGTTTCTGCAACCATTGGATTTAATATTTGGAAAAGTGCTCTTGATGGAGCATCAATAATTGCAGCTATAAAAATCGCTACTTTATAATAAGCAACTAATTCATCTTGAACAAGTTTTCCAAGCATTGCTGCATCAACATCAATTATAATGCTTGCTCCAAAACCCGATAAAAAAATTAAAAGACTATAAAATAAAATCTCTTTTATATTTGATGGGATTCCTATTTTAAAATCAGGCCTATAAATTGAGAGACTATAAAAAATAATGATAATTAATCTCAAGTAATAACCAAAAATCAATAAATAAGTAAAATATTTAAAATCAATTAGATTGAAGAAATAGAGAAAAAGTAAAATCGTAATCAATAATCTTTGATAAAACTCTTTCAAAAAATTTCCAAATACAGTTTTCTTTTGGACCTTACACCAACTATAAAAAATTTCAAAATAGGCAGTTGAAATTGCAATGGAAACTATTATATAAATGTAGTTTTTAATTAAAGGATTTTCTGTAGACAAGTAGTTCCCAATGAAATTATAATTTAATAGAAATAAAATTGAAAGTGGAACAATGATAAAAAGAGGAAAAACCAATGATAAAATTAATATTTCATCCTTTTCCTTTTTTGAGTTTACAGATGAAAAAAATTTAATTACGCTGTGTTGAAGACCAAAAGAAAAAATAGGTTGAATTATATTTGATTGAGCTAATAAGATCAAAATAATCCCATAGAACTCAGCCCCAATTATACTTGGATAAAAGAAAAGGGTATTTAACGCTCCGATTGTAAATGCAAATAGAATAATAATAATATTTGAAAACGATTGTTTTACAATTAAACTCATGAGCTAATTCTATTTTTATTTAAAATTAATTTTTTTGATGAATAAAAAATTAGTGCCGTTAAAACAATTATTGATATAATTTGAAATAAACTCCCGTATTTAATTGAACTTGGTTCAAAATAAAATTTAATTTGATTGGCTCCTTTTGGTACAAAAAGTCCTCTTAAAATAAAATTAACTTTATATAACTTCACTTCCTTGTTATTAATTTCAGCTTTCCATCCAGGATAAAACATTTCTGAAAAGACTACAAATCCAGGTTTATTGGATTCTATTGAATAAATTTTTTTGTGAGCTTTATTTTTTAATAACTCAATTTTAGAAATTCTTCTTTCGTTAGAATTGTTTATAATATCTTGATTTTTACTTTCAATTACTGCCGTATCTCTCAAATCATATTTTAAGATATTCATGTAAACACTATCCGGGTTTTCTTCGAATATAAGTTTTTCAGCGAACCAAGCTAAACCTAGGTTATTAGGATTTTCAATTGCATTAGCACTACCTTCTTTTTCCTCAATAACATATTTAACATTTAAAATATCCAAGAGAGCAGTTTTTTTGCTTTGCAAAAATAATTTATAAAACTGCTCCAGTCTTCTTGGTTTTGCTCCATGATACCCTCCAACAGAATTATGAAAAAATGATGCTCTAGCGTTCTGCATTGTTGATGGGGGTTCAAAAACTCTGAAGTAAGAAGTGTCTTTTAATATTTCTTTATCCGCTTTATTTTGATTGTAAAAGTTATTAATTCTACTTGGCTTTAGAAATAAATCTCTATCTAGGTATCTGTTACTTATATTGATTAAATCAAAAAGAATAAAAAATAAGACTAGAATAAAAGTTATTCTACCATTTATTTTATTCTTTAAAAATAAGAAAAGAGATGTAAATACTAAGGTTATTAAAAACATGCCTCTTAAAACATCATTTTTAAAAATATCTAATCGAGTCTGTTTTATCAATTGCATTATCTCAGGTCCAAAAATTTGATCATAGTAGTTATCCATTGGACCAGAAAAACTTAAAGAAAAAGATGAAAAATAAATTAATATTAAAACAAATAAGAATGACAAATAACTTTTAACTAACGCAGGGAGTGTTTTGTTCCTAGGTAATTCAAAAATCGCGTAAAAGCTAATTGTGGCAAGAATAGGAAAACAAAACTCTAAAATGATTTGGATAGAAGAAACGGCTCTAAATTTGCTATAAAAAGGAAAATATTCTATAAAAATTTTAGTTAAAAAATCAAAGTTTTTCCCCCAAGATAAAAGAAGAGATAATAGAATTCCAATATAAATCCAAATATACCTTTTTCGAATTGATGAGATAAATATTGTTACAATTGATAGAAAAATAACTGTTATTCCAACATATGGTGGTGCTTCTAGAATGGGTTGATCTCCCCAGTATGTTGGTACATTACTTGAAAAACTAGCTGATTGTGTAGGAGATAGACCAAAATTCCTAATATCATTATAAAAGTCAGAATCAACCCCTAAATTTTCCGTCGATGATCCACCATTTATTCTTGGGATAAATATATTTAGACTTTCGAAAATTCCCATACTAAACTGTGTAATATAATCGTAAGACAAACCATCTGTGACTTCTAATAATTTTCCTCTCTCATCAATTGTTATATCACTTTTGCCTCTTGTACTATATTTGGAATACTCATATGTTGAAAATAAACTTGTGGCATTTAATCCAAGTGCAATTAAAATTGAAAAAATGATTTTCAAGCTTTTAAATCCGAAAGATTTTAATCGTTTAGCTTTCATATCTTCAAAAAATTTAGAAACTAAAAAAATTCCGACTAAAATGAACATGTAATAACTAATTTGATAGTGATTAGCTCTAATTTGAAGTCCTATAAACAAGGATAAAATAATTACTGACCAAATAGATTTATTTTTAAAAATATAATTTAGAGCGGCAAAAACCATTGGTAAATATCCAATTGCTATGGCTTTTGTGTTATGGCCTACTTGAATAATTATTAATAAATACGTAGAGAGACCATAACATATAGCACCAAAAAAAGCAAATTTGTTTTTAAACCCTAAACTTAGGATAAAAAAGTAGAACCCTAATAAATAAATAAAAATCATGTAAGAAGGGTGTGGTAAAAATTTAAAAAGTTTATGAATAGGTGTTAATACATCATAGGGATACTTAGCTCCCAGCTGATAAGTTGGCATACCGCAGTAAGCATTGTCAATCCAATATAATTCTTCATCTTTATCTATTCTATTATCTTGTAATTGTCTAGACATAGCGAGATATTGTTGAGTATCCGATTGCATTATTTTTTTACCTTGCAGAATTGGATAAAAAATAAAAAGAGATAGAAGTAAAAAGAAAGAAATATAAATGAAATGTGACAGAATATCAGAATTTAAAATCTTCTTCATTAATATTAATTAAAAGAATTTTTTCAATATAGGTAAAATTAAATTCGAAAATAATTAAACGAGAAAGTTATTCTTTAAATCGTCTTTAGTTTTTATTTTTAATGATTATTATTTTTTGTTAAATGAAATTTTTGCTTTCCATTTTGATTTCACTATTCGGATTTTTGATTTCAAACGGACAATATACCGATCAAATTAATTCTAACAGACCAGGAGCATCAATCGGGGCATTTTCAGTAGGAAAAAATGTTGTTCAATTTGAAGGAGGCACTGAACTCAGAAGTTATAAACATAGGAGTTATAATGACTCTAAAGTTAACGCAAATCTTCTTTTTCTATCTGTCAGGTATGGTTTATTATCTGAAAAAATTGAATTAACCTATGATGGTGTCTATGAATTTGATAAAATTGAAAATTTACTGATCAATCCCACTTTAATTAACAAAAGGAAAGGTTTTTTGAGTAATTTTTTAGGATTAAAATATTTAGTTTATGATCCATTCAAAAAAGAAAGAAAAGTAAATGTTTATAGTTGGAAAGCAAATAATGGATTCAAATTAAGAGATTTATTACCAGCTGTTTCAATAACATTAGGAGGAAATTTTATTATAGAAAAAGAAAACCCATTCCCTTACGGTAATGTTTTTGACGAACTTCGCCCGCCTCTATTTTTTGGAATACCAAGGGAGGATTCAATGGAACCTAGTTTTACAGGAAAAGCTATTTTAGCAACTCAATCTCACTTTTTTGGAAGATGGGTATTTGTAACTAATTTTATTTATAATAGAATTTCTTCCAATTTTCCTGAATTTAGCTATATACTTACATTAACACATACAATAAACGAAAAATGGTCTGCATATATTGAAACTCAGAATTTTTCAAGTGATCTATATAAAGATCAAATTTTTAGAGCTGGTGCTGCATACCTCTTCAATGATGATCTTCAATTTGAAGCAACACTAGGATCTAATACTAAAAATTCTCCATCAATCTTCTTTTTTAACCTCGGCGCTTCTTACAGATTGGATTTCCATAAAGATGTTGATCCGGAGGCCAAATTAGAAGAAAAGTTGATGAAAAGAGAGGAAAAGATGTATATGAAAGGTGCTAAAAAAGCACAGAAAGCAGATAAAAAAAGGAATAAAAAGGCAAGGAAGAAACCAAATGATTGAAATTATTGAAGTAAAAAGTAAATCAGAGCTTAATGCATTTGTGGATTTTCAATTTAAGCTTTACGAAAAATGCCCCTTCTGGGTACCTCCTATTAAAAATGAAGAATTATTTTTTTTAGACAAAGAGACTAATCCTGCCTTTAAAACTTCTGATGTTGCTTTATTCTTAGCTTATAGGAACAAAGAAATAGTAGGAAGAATAGCTGCAATAGTTAATTGGGTAGAGGTCAGTAAATTGAAGAAAAAAAAAGTCAGGTTCGGATGGTTTGATGTTGTAGACGATTTTGAAGTAACAAGAATGCTAATAGAAAAGGTGAAAGAATTTGGTAAATCTAGAAAAATGGATTTCATTGAAGGGCCGGTAGGCTTTTCAAACATGGATAAAGCCGGGATGCTAGTTATGGGTTATGACAAAATGAATACCATAATAACAAACTATAATTATCCATACTACCCTATTCATATGGAGAAACTTAAAATGAAAAAGTTAGCTCAATGGATAGAATTTGAAATTAAAATTCCTGATTTTAATAATTCACCAAAAAAAGTAAGAAAATTCGGAAAACTAATTTTAGAAAGATATGATCTAAAAGTATTACACTTTAGAAAAAGTACTGAAATTCAACCTTATGTAAATGAAATGTTTAATCTAATTGAAAAAACATATTCAAATCTTCAAACTTTTGTTCCAATTCAGAAATATCAAATAAATTATTATAAAAAAAAATATTTAAAATATGCTCACCCGGAGTATATTAAGTGTGTATCTGACAGAACAGATAAATTAATTGCTTTTGTAATTATAATGCCATCTTTTACTAAAGCCATGAAAAAAGCTAATGGCAAATTATTCCCCTTGGGTATTTTTCATCTCCTTAAGGCAAAGTATTTTAATAATAGAGCTTCTTTTTATTTAATTGGGGTACATCCAGAATACCAAAATAAAGGTGTAATAGCCATTCTATTTAATGAAATTCAAAAGTTATTTAACAAAAAGGGTATAACAGAGGTTGAAACCAATCCAGAATTAGAAGAAAATACCTCAATTCATCAGTTGTGGAAAAATTATGAACACGAACTCCACAAAAAACGTTCAACCTTTAGTATTAAAATAAAAAAATGCTAGATAAGGATACAATAGCTGTTATTTCATCACCTCAGGGGCAAGGTGCAATTTCAATTATAAGAATATCTGGGGATAAAACCCACAAAGTGCTTGCTAAGATTATAATTCCTAAACTCAAACAAAAAAAATACTCGGAACTAAAAACTAATAGAAATTATCTTGGAATTATTCAACATAAAGATGAAATAATTGATGAAATAATGATATCTAAACTCAAAAAACCAAATTCGTTTACGGGAGAGGATATGGCAGAAATTTTCTGTCATGGTTCAACTTACATTCAAAATAGAATTATGGAATTACTTTCAAATAATGGTATAAGAACTGCAAATCCTGGTGAATTTTCTTTAAGATCATATCTAAATGGTAAAATGGATTTGATGCAAGCTGAGGGGATTTCAGATTTAATATCATCTAACACTGAGGCAAACCATAGACTAGCAATTAACCAAATGAGAGGAGGTGTAAGTAGTGAAATAAAAAAAATGAGAGATGAGCTATTGAGCTTATCAAGTTTAATAGAGTTAGAATTAGATTTCAGTGAAGAAGATGTTGAGTTTGCATCGAGGGATAAATTTTTATTATTACTTAATAATGTTGAAAAATTTATTTCTGAACTAATTGATTCTTTTAAATACGGAAACGCATTAAAAAATGGAATACCAGTCTCAATTGTAGGATCTCCAAATGTTGGGAAATCAACACTATTAAATTCTATTCTAAATGAAGATAAAGCTATTACAAGTCCAATAGCAGGAACAACCAGAGACATAATTGAAGATACTTTTAACCTTAAAGGAAAATTATTTCGTTTTATAGATACTGCTGGAATTAGAAAAACAGAAGATCATATTGAAAAAATTGGAATTTCGAAAACCTTGGAAAGTATTCATAAATCTGAAATAATATTGTATTTAATTGACTTAACATCATCAGACAAAACCATAGACTTTGAAATAAATGAAGTACACAAACTGAAAAAAAAATATAATGATAAGCTAATACTGTTAATTTTCACAAAAGCTGATTTAGTAAAAAAACAAACTAAAAAGAACGGACTAAAAAAAATGTTAATTAATACAAAAGAGAAAAAAGATGTGATGTTTTTAAAAGATCAAATTCTAGAAAACTTAAATCAAGAATATTCTAATAAACTTATAATTACAAATAGCAGACACTATTCATCTCTAAGTCGTGCAAAAAATGCAATTAATTTAGTAAGGGATGGATTCAAAAATAATGTTCCAACTGATTTGCTTAGTGTTGATTTAAAGGAGCTTTTGTATCAATTAGGTGAGGTAACAGGTGAAGTTACAAGTGATGATATTTTATCAAATATATTTTCTAAATTCTGCATAGGTAAGTAATGATGTATTTCAAAGTACTTCATAGTACCTCATAATAGTTCCTAAAAGCCCATAAATAAATACTTTTTTGTTAGTAAGTAGTAGAAACTATTTCATATTACTTCAGGTAATTTGTTGCCAATATGTTGCCAAATAACTAATTTTAAGATATGGCTTCGATAGGTTTTAGGTTTTTATGTACTTGATAATATTTTAGTGATGTTTAGCATCAAATAATGTAATCATATATTAAAATACGTTTAACAAATGATTGGTTATTTGTATATAAGTTGCTGACTTAAAAACAACTATTATGAAGCGCTTATTTTTTTTAATATTATTTAGTTTATGTTTATTCACATACAGCCAATCAAATAATCTACGTGGAAGAATATTAGACTCAAAAAACTTTCCCTTACCAGGTGCAATTGTAAAAATTGAATCTGAGGATCTTTTCGCAACTTCTGATTTTGATGGTTATTTTCTCATACAAAACCTAAAGGAAGGGTCTTTTACTATAAACATATCTTATGTTGGTTACGAAGATTTGACCGATGAGGTATCTATCCCTTTAAGCAACAATAATGATCAGCTGATTTACATTTTAGAAACAAAAGTTAATAACTTAGAGGAGGTTGTTGTTTCAGGTTTTCAATCAGGAAATTTGAAAGCTTTGAACAAGCAAAGAAATGATATAAACGTAACTAATGTAGTTTCAGCAGATCAGATAGGTAAATTTCCTGATGCTAACATAGGTGACGCTTTAAAAAGAATTCCAGGTATAAGCATGCAAAATGATCAGGGAGAAGCAAGAGATATTGTAATTAGAGGTTTTTCTCCTGGACTAAACTCTGTAACCTTAAATGGTGAAAGAATTCCATCTGCTGAAGGCGACAATAGAAGAATCCAAATGGATCTAATTCCATCTGATATGATTCAATTGATAGAAGTAAACAAAACCCTAACACCAGATATGGAGGCTGATGCTATTGGGGGGTCAGTTAATTTAGTCACTCGCTCAAACCCAAATGGATTTAGATTTTCATCAACTATTTCTGGGGGTACTAATCCAATAAGAGATGGTGGATACAACAGAAATTTTTCATTAATTGTAGCGGATAAGTTATCTAATAAATTTGCTTACACATTTAGCGCAGTCAATCACAGTAGTGATTATGGTTCAGATAATGTAGAATTCGAATGGAATGATCCAAGTGATTCAGGCTCTAGGATTGGTGAAATGGATATTAGAAGATATGATGTTAAAAGAACTAGAAGGAGTTTAGCTCTTAACCTAGATTATAATATAAATAACACTAATAAGCTTTATTTTAAATCACTTTATAATTCAAGAGATGATTGGGAAAATAGGTATCGCCTGAGAATTGCTAGAATAGAAGAGGATAATGTTAGAGTCCGAAAACAGACTAAAGGGGGAATAAATAATGATCGCAACGAAAACACAAGATTGGAAGATCAACGCGTTTATAAATTTGCTTTAGGAGGAGATCATTTATTGGGGAAACTTTCTATGGATTGGAAATACTCATATTCAAAAGCATCAGAGGAAAGACCTGATGAAAGATACATTAGATTCGAACAAACTAATGTTCCAATAAGTAATATTGATATTTCATCTCCTAGATACCCTAATGTTTTATTTTCAGGTAATAGTTGGAATAATCCTTCTGCATATGAATTTGACGAAGCACAAGGAGCAGATAAATATACAGAAGAGGATAACCACTCTTTTCGTCTTAACTTTGAACTTCCTTACAACAAAAATGACTATTTGAAATTTGGTTATAAGTTAAATTCCAAATCAAAACTTAGAGATGATATTTGGTATGAATATGATGTTAATGCTAATACAATGGCAGATGCAACAACAGAGGATGTAACGATTGAAAACTATCTTCCAGGTGAAAAATACAAGCATGGTATTTTTGCTACAAGTGAATATCTAGGTAGTTTACCATTTAATTCTTCAACTATTGGAGATCTTATAATGGACGAGTTCGCCACTTCAAATTATACAGCAGATGAAAATGTAAATGCAGCTTATTTAATGATTTCCGATCAACTAGGAGAAAATTCAAAAGTTATTTTGGGTGCAAGGCTAGAAAATACCGATATTAATTATACTGGTTTCGCATTTGATGAAGATAATGACGAAATTTTGAGTGACTTGGAAACACTTGAAGGGTCTAAAAATTATACTAATATTCTGCCTAACATAAATTTTCAAACAAAATTTGGAAATAATTTTGTATTAAATGCTGCGTATACAAATGGAATAGCTAGACCTGCTTATTTCGAATTAGTTCCATATGAAGTAATCGTTCCAGACGATCAGGAAATCGCACAAGGTAATCCAGATCTAGAGGCTGTTGTATCAAATAATCTTGATTTAATTGGTGAGTACTACTTTTCTGGACTAGGCATTGTTTCTATAGGCTTATTTAATAAAAATATTGACAATTGGCTTTACACGTTTTCAGATGATAATTACACCTACAATGGAGAAGACGGATGGGACTATCAGCAGGTAAGAAATGGAAGAAAGGCTACCGTTAATGGAGTTGAATTTAACTTACAAACCAAGTTAATCAAAAATATTACGTTCTTTGGCAACTATACTTATACAGATTCAAACACAGATGGTATTGAAGGTCGACCTGACGCCCCTTTAGCTGGCGCTGTAGAAAATATGTTTAATGCTTCATTAGCGTATGAATCGAATAAATTTTTTGTACGCGTATCAACCAATTATTCAGGAGAAGCTGTAGATGAATTAGGCGGTGATGCGTGGGAAGATCGTTATTATGATCAACAATTTTTTCTTGATGCAAATGCCGCATACACCGTTAATGATAAAATCAGAATATTTACTGAGTTCAAAAATATTACTAATCAACCTTTAAGATATTATCAAGGAGCAGCTCATAGAACAATGCAATTAGAATACTATAACTTTAATTGGAATATTGGTGTAAAAATAGATATATAGGCATGAAAAAAATAACTGTAATTTTATTTTTATATTCAATAAGCTACCTAAACGGACAAGAGGGTGATAATTCACCCTCTTTTTTATTTGAGAAAATAAAAGCTGATGGGGAAACAGAACCTGTTAGAAGCTCAGGTGATGCTGCTGACGACGTTGCTATTTGGGTCAATCCAAATAATCATGATCAAACTATTGTTATAGGAACGGATAAAAAATGGGGTTTAATAACTTATAACCTTAAAGGTGAGATACTAAGTGAAGTTCAGGAAGGCAGAATAAATAATGTAGATGTATTGCCGTTGATTAAAACAGAAAATAAAACATCATTTCCAATAATTTGCAGTTCTAACAGATCTGATAATTCTGTTATTTTTCATCGTTTATATCCAACTGGTAGACTTCAATCCATTGATAAATTTAAATTCTTCCCTAATTTGAAAGAGGTTTACGGAATATGTTTTTATGAGGATAACGATCGAATATTTCTTTTTGTAAGTGATAAGAAAGGGACAATTGAACAATGGGATATGGGAAGTAAAAACTTCTTTACCAAAGCAAAACTAATTCGTACCATTAAAGTAAGATCAACAGTCGAGGGAATGGTAGGAGACCCTTTTTATAAAAAATTATATTTTGCTGAAGAAAAAAAAGGACTTTGGCAGATAAATGTTTATCCTGACAAAGATTTAGACAAGAAATTAATTCTCAAAACTGATAAGAAAATTTTAAAAGCTGATTGGGAGGGACTTGCTTTATGGGAGAAACAAAATGGTTACGGCTTCATATTAATTTCCATTCAAGGCAGCAATAAGTTTTGTTTTGTTAGTCGAAAGACCAAACAAATTGTTAAAACATTTGAAATTAAATCAACACCTCAAATTGATGGCGTAGAAGACACAGATGGTTTAGCATTAAAAGTTTTCAAAAGTGATCTTTTTCCAGAGGGTATATTAGTTGTTCAGGACGGGAAGAATGGAGTGGAAAACCAAAACTTTAAATACATCAGTTTGAGTAAATTAAATGAGTAAAAACATGAAAAGTAAATCACAAATTCTAGCATTCTTTTTCATATTTGTTATAATAAATACATTTGCTCAAGACAAAATTTATAAAAAGCCAATAACTCATCTTAGTTTCGGGTCTTTTAATAGGGCTGGGTTACATCTTGAAGTATGGAAAGCAATTGGTTTACAACAACCAGATGTATGGATATGGCTGGGAGATATTCTCCAAGTGACGGATATTTTCTATATTGCCATATAACCAAAATCAATTCTTATGAAAAGAAATATTTTATTCATATTAATATCATTTTTACTAGTCCATTGTAATAATAGAATTAAAAACCCTAATGAAAATATTTTTATTTACGAACAATCTATTGAATCTATAATAGATAAATATGCAGAAATTGAAGTTTTAGGAGACTCAATTGTCCTTCCAGAAGGACCAGTTTGGGATAAATATTCAAATTCACTCTTATTTGTGGATATTATGCAAAATAGAGTTTTAAAGTGGAATGAAAATACAGGTGTTAAGGAATTTATTTCTCCATCTGGCAATACCGGATACGCACCTAATCTGGGTGAAGGAATTTTAGGTGCAAATGGACTCTCTTTGAATAAAAGTGGTGAATTAGTTTTATGTCAACACGGCGACAGAAGGTTAGCCAAAATTTCAAATACACAGAATTATAGTCCTACTTTTACAACTGTAGTTGATAATTTTAATGGTAACAGACTAAATAGTCCAAATGACTTAGTTATATCTAAAAATGGAACTATTTATTTTACTGATCCACCATTTGTCTTTTTTGATTTAAATACATTTAGTTTCGTCAAAACTGATATGAAGGAATTAGGCTTTAATGGAGTATTCAAATTTAATCCTAATGAAAATAAATTAATTCTTTTGTCAAAAGAAATTCAAGTACCAAATGGAATAGGTTTATCACCAGATGAAAAATTCCTTTACGTTAATTCGATGGGTGCTCCCTTCTCAACCTCTTCATCTAAAATCATTAGAATTGAACTAGAAAATAATGAAAGTGAAACATTTTTTGATGAAAAAGATCTTTCAGACAAGTATGAAGGAAATTTTGACGGTATGGCGGTTCATTCAAGTGGAAATATATTTACTTCTGGACCTGGAGGATTGTTAGTGATTTCTCCTGAAGGAGATTTGAAAGCAAGAATAAATTTTGGAGATATTACTAATTGCACGTTCGATGATAAAGAAAAATATCTTTACGTTACCGGATTTCTTTCAAATCCAAAATTATTCAGATTAAAGATGAAGGATTAAAGTACTTTCTTTAATGCGAATAAAAATGAAAAAATATTTTTTTGAAAGTATTCTTATAATTGGAAGTGTTTTGTTATCACTATATATAGACTCCCTAATTAAAAAACAAGAAAAAATAGACCAAAAAAAATCTATTTTACTTGAATTAAAAGGAACATTAAATGAGGACATTAAACAATTACAAGATGTTATAAAAATTCAAAAAAGAATTTTAAAATCAAATGAATTGCTTATTAATGATTATTATGGTCTAATCAAACTTGACAAAAATATTTTAGCTGACCATTTCTCATTACTTAAACAGCTCGGCCCACTTTCTGTTTTCATTCAAACTGGTCCTTACACGCAACTAATACAAACGGGAGCACTTGAATTGATTAAAAACGAAAAGCTTCGTTCAAAGCTTCTTTATGCATATGACAGTTTCAATAAAAGAAAACAGTCAGGAGACGATACATTAGACGAATTTGCTAAAGAGTTTGGAAGAGATATGGCTCAACACATAGTTGTAACTGAGAGTATTGTTGATGAAGAAGTTTTTTATAAAAGAAGAAAGGTAGATAAATTTGTAATTGGTAAAAATTACTATAATTCAAGTATTGTTATTTATTTATATTCTGAGTATAAGTTTTGGATAGAAGCTTTCATATCTATACATAATAAATATATAACAACTTTAAATGAAATAGAATTATTGATAGAAAAAGAGCTAGGTAAATAGATTTATTTATAAACTTGGTATATCTCGTGTTGAAACATATATCCACTTTTTTCGTCTAAAAACGATCCCAAACCAATTGCAATTACTTCATTTAAATAACTAAACTTTTTACTAGAGGTCATAAATCTCCATTGAGTTTCGAATTTTATTGGTTTGAAAGTATCAATCTCATAATTTAATATTCCACTAGCTTTGCAAAATATTTTCTCACCTCCATCGGTAAGCATTACAAGGTCTATATCTAATTCACTATAGTTTGTCCCGTTTTTAGAATATGACTTAGAAAAATCTCCTCCTACTGGCAACACTTTTCCAGAAGTAATACCGTCAAATTCTCCTTTGGTATATGGTGCGTAAGTAGTTTGGAGATTCAAATATTCTCCAGGTTGAGAGTAATCACCAACCGAAACTTTAATATTGAATATTTTTTTTGTCTTTAGTTCTTGAGAAAAACAGACAGTGTGAAGTAGTAAAAGAAATAATATTAAGTTTTTCATTTAATCAATTTTATGGTTAGTTCAAAAATATTAAAATATTTAAAACCCCCCTTTTTAATATTAAATTACTTCATTCCACAGAGGAGATATTCTACAAGTGACGGATAATTATTAAATTCGATATAACCACAAATCAATTTTTATGAAAAATATTTTTACCAAAAAGGATTATATAAAGTATTTATTTGAAACTTTTGTGATTATATTTTCTATAACTGCTTCTTTTTATATTCAAGATTTACTTAACAATAAAGATAAAGAAGATAGCAAAAATAGGGGTCTTGAGGGAGTTTTGATAGAACTCAAAAAAGACAAACAGTTTTTTCAGTTTGGGAAAATTTATAATAAACAAAGGCTTTCTTATATAGATTCTTTGTTTGATTTATCATTTTCATTTAAACCATTTTATATTTCGGGCATTTGGGGCAATAATGAACTCTTTGAAAATAAAAACTTTTTCAATGCCTTAGTATCTACTGGATCTTTAGAGTTTATAAAAAATAAAGAACTTCAAAGTGAGTTAAACAATTATTATAATTTTATTTATACAATTTTAAATAATACAATGGAAACGGATAATAGATCTTTTTTAAGATTTGGAAATAAATTAACAGATTACAAAATGGATTCAATTAACTACGGGACTATTGAAGGAAATTTAACTAAGCATTACTTTGATCCGTCTGATATAATAAAAATACGAAAGGACAAAAAACTTAAATCAATAGCTTTGGACTGGTCAATGTATATGAGAATGCAATCTGAATTGATGACTGAAGGAGAGAAAAAAATAGAGACTCTTGAGGAACTGATTGAAGAAGAACTAAACAACTAGCATTCCACTGGGGAGATATTCTCCAAGTGACAGATAATTAGTTTTTTGTACATTTAAAAAGTTATACCATTATTAAGAAACATTTCTACAAATAAAATTGGCTCTTATTATAATTTAATTCTTCTAATTCTTTCAGGAGAGTCAATCTATATTTTAACATACGTAATAGCTAGGATATTCAGACCAACATTTTTAGATGCGTTTAATTTAACCAATTTGCAATTAGGAAGTTTATTTTCAACATATGGAATATTTGCTCTATTATCATATTTTTTTGGAGGTCTGATTGCAGATAAATTTCCACCAGGAAAATTAATGGGTATAGCACTTTTTACGACAGCACTTGGTGGATTAGTGATGGCTACATTCCCTTCGTTTTTTGTTTTGCAAATATTGTATGCGTACTGGGGAATCACAACTATTTTCTTATTTTGGGGAGCGATGATAAAAGCCACTCGCATATGGGGAGGCGACAAAAACCAAGGAACAGCTTTTGGTTTTTTAGATGCAGGAAGAGGTGTAATAGCAGCTTTAATTGGAAGTATTGGTGTTTTTATTTTTTCTAAAGTTTTAAAAACAGGATCAAATTTAGAAAGTACCATTGAAAGGCAAGAAGCCCTAAGATATGTCATTTTATACTCTTCTTTTTTTGTTACTATTGTTGGATTTTTAGTTTTTCATTTTATGAAATCAGAATCAAAAAATAAACCAAAGACAAATAATTCAGATCTTTCATTAAAAAACATTAAATCGGTACTAAAATATAAATCTATATGGTTAATGATGATAATTATAATTTCTGCTTATGTCGGATATAAAATAACGGATATATATTCATTATATGCTTATGAAGTTATGTTGTACAGCGAAACTAAAGCTGCAGAAATTGGATCTCTCCAATTATATCTTAGGCCAATAGTTTGTTTATTTTTTGGCTTTTTAGCAGATAAAAGTAATAGCATTAAGTGGATAATTATTGGCTTTAACATTATATTGATTGGGTCATTAATTTTTGCTTCTGGAATAATAACAAATCATTTGAATTTAATTTTTTTATTATCATTAGTTATTACCGCAGTTGGAACTTACGCTGTAAGGGCTCTTTATTTTTCAATATTTAATGAAGGTAAAATACCAATAACAGTTACTGGTACAGCTGTTGGTATAATCTCAGTAGTTGGTTACACACCAGATATTTTTGCTACCCCAATAATAGGATATTTATTAGACAATTATCCCGGATCACTAGGGCATCAATATGTATTTACAATGCTTTTATTATTTTCATTACTTGGACTCTGGGCATCTATAAACTTTAATAGAAACTTAAATACTCAGTAATCCCCATTCCACAGAGGAGATATTCTCCAAGTGACAGATATTCAGTTTTTTGTACATTTAAAATATGAGAAGATTGTTTCTCTTTTTTTTATGATCATTTTATCCTGCTCCAAGGATAAAGATTTTGGTGAGGAAATTACTCCTCTTACTTATCAGGTATCTGTAGAAGCATCAGAAGGAGGTACTGTTAGTACAACTGGTGGAAGTTATCAATCCGGTGCTAGTTTAACTATAACTGCAACACCTGGTATGGAACTATAACTGTCAATTAAATAAACTCTCCCTAAATCCACTACTCTACTCTAAAATCCCCTTCATTACATACATAAGATATTTTCCAACTGCCAAGTTGAAAACTCACACCTTTTGTTGAAAACAATGTGTTGTAAGGTACAATGAGATACTTTAAATTTATATCAGTTAAAAGAAAGCTCTATGAAACAGAATAATGAAAAAGCTTTGTTAACTAATTATAATCTAAATCAAATTAACACAACTACAGAACAAACTCTTAATTCAAAAGATGTTTGTAATATACTTCAATGCAGTATATCCACTTTGGATAAAATGTGTATGAAGAATAAAATTGAATATTTTAAAGTTGGTGGTATAAACTCCAAGAGAATTTTTAAGCTAAGTGAAGTAGAAAGAATTTTAAATGGTGGTGTAGTACCTTCTATTTAAAAATGAAACAATCTATATAAACAAGTTACTTATAGTATATAAGTAAAAGTGTTGAATGATGCATTGTCAATTCTATACACCTTTCAGAAATATAAAATATTGGTTATGAACACCTTAAGAAAATTAAAGAGAATATACAATCCAAAATCAAAGGATACTTTCTATGCAGATTCTATTGTCAATCTTAGACGCTGGCACTTTACATCGTATATGAGAACACACTTCTATTTAAAGCCTCATACAGCAGATAAATATGCAAAAAGAATATTATCTAATAATCTAGTAGAAAGTGTCTATTATACCCTTGAAAATGACTCTGATGGACTGTTATATGGTACAAGTGATACATATCTAAAAAAGATAAATAAAAGAATAAATCATATGCACTTTTTAATCGGTGTAAATGATTTGAATTATGTAACTAATATGTCTATCCCAGTTAAAAAAAAAGAGGAAAGAAATGGAGTGGTAAAATATGTGAATAAGCAGCTTTGTGGTTTAGATGCTTTTAGAGAAACACTGGTAAATAGTATTAAAATAAACTCATCTGCAGTAGGCGATATTCAACCTATATTATATGAAAGAAGGTTAATTAGGTATGTCAATAAAAATATGAATAATCCTGGAGCGCATCATAACTTTTATTTTAATTAAAATTAAACTTTATGAAGTTTTATTAATCCCAATCGTAGCAACAGATATAAACATTTTAATTACAAGATTTATAACCCATAAATAACAAATAAATATATTATATGAAACTAACTGAACAAATATTATTTAAGCTCTCAAAAGAGGATAAAAAGACACTGAAAGCACTAGCACAAGCTAGTAGAATGAGTATGTCTGCATACCTTAGATATAAGATATTCTTAGGTACAGGAGTTAATTTTGATAACTGATTTTATTCTTGCCCCTCCTCTATTTTTAATATATTTATCATATGATTGGAACAATAATCTATATTTTAGTTTATATCTATTAAGTACGGTTTAATATTAATCAGATGAGAAATGTAGTTAGAAGAAAGGAGTCGATAAACAAACAATATTTAGGTGTGGATTTTTTAGTACTCGCAGTTGGAAAGGATACTATGGTTACTAAAATGTTATACAAGGAAACTGATTTTGTTCCTTTCCATAAACATCCAAATGAGCAAAGTGGATATGTAATTTCGGGTAAATACAAACTAAGATTTGATAATAATGAATATCTATTATCAGAGGGAGATTCGTATTCAATCCCATCAAATATTGAACACTCAATTGAAATTATTGAAGGAGGTGAGGTTGTAGATACTTTTAGTCCTATTAGACAGGATTATTTGTGATTGAATTCAATACCCTAACTTGTGAATTTAACACCCTTTGAATTTAATAGCATCTATATATTTAATAGGGGTAAACTACAATAAAAATTTAAGTAAAATTGATCCTGGTAAACCATTAAAAACCCAAAAAAGTATAGATTTTGCTGTAAATATGCTGTAATACAAAACATACATTGAATTTAATATATTGTATTTCAATGAGTTAAAAGAAAAAATGAGTTATTGCATAGGTAAGTAAAGGGAGTGCCCAAACCCACTACTCTACTCTAGAAGAACCCCCATTCCACAGAGGAGATATTCTCTAAGTGAGAGATATTTTTTATATTGTTATTTATTAACCATAAAACTATTAAAATGATAACCAAAAATTTATTTCTAACAATAACTGTATTTTCACTTTTTTTAGTAAACTGTAACAATCTTCAAAATTCGACTTCAACAAAAGAAGAGAACCAAGTAGGAATTATTAAGGGTGACGATTTTAGGTCTAAAGCAATGATGAAATTTACAGACGCTTATGTAAACAATGATTTAAATAGTGTGTCTGATTTATTTACAGAAGATGCAAGAATAATGGTAAATGATTCAGACTTAACATATTCACAAATGGCTGCAGGGTTTTCAAGTGGTCATAATTACTTTGACAATATACGCCACGAGAATAGAGACTCTTTTACTATGCATTACAAA